>CAIQIE010000255.1 GCA_903871805.1 uncultured Planctomycetaceae bacterium
ACCGGGTCAATCACCTTCACCGGCAGACGCTCTATGACCGGCCGGGAACGCACCGCAATAGGGGCGTGCTGGTGAGGCATGACGTCGCTGAGGGACGAAGACGTTGACTGCGAACCCGACACATCCTGAGCCCGGCTGGGGCCGGCGAATCCCGAACACAGGATCACAGCCAGCAACCACTTCGTCGTTGCGACGGGAAAAAGACTTGTATTCTGCAACATTTCGCAAAGCATCCGAAGAACTTTGACCCGCCCTTGAGACACCGCGACCATCGGAAATGCTGCAGTCGAGATTACAGCAACTCGTTGGTTTTGCCCAGTATCCGCCGGAATTCGCCCGCCGTCAACAATTCCGTGCCCGGATCATCGACGTTTTTCCCCTGAATACCCCCGCCGCACCCGAAAACACCGACTGAAACCGTCACTTCTTCCTGCTCACGGCCGTCAAAATCGAGTCACCTGCAGATTCCCGTTTTCTGCCACCACCTCACGGGGTGGAATCGCAGTCTGTGGTGCGACCGTTGACGGCGCTCCGCTTGCCACCGGCTATTCTCTGCCAGCCTTTCACGCTGAAAACTCGACAACACCAACAGAAAAACAGCTGGTTGGCCCCCGGGTTGCTGCCCCCGAGAGACCAGGTGTAATGCACCTCAAACTGATTGAAAACCACTCCCATGACTCGTCGGCACTGTCAAATGACAGGTGGATGGCCCCCGTTTCTCAGACTTTGGCAACATATAGTTGCCCGTTGTGGCCTGTTCGGCGAATTTTTCATATTCAGACATTCGCAGGCCGCGTAGTTCATGCGCTTCCCGCAACGCGCTGGTGTAGTCGACAGCCGGCGACGTAAAGAGCAACGCGATCGCGGTAGCGCTGACGACAAACAACGCGGAATGCGCGCCTTGAATCGCTCTGATCGTTTCCTTCGCCTTGCTCAATCGCGGTTCCCTCGGACTTCAATTTGGTTTGTCGCCGAACGTCCAAGGTAACCCGGCGGCGGCCAAGAATCGTTGATTTCAGAAACCGCCCGATCCGCCGCTCGGGTTCACCGCCTTGTTCGGCACTTTAGGAAGCCCACTATGCGTCAATATGTCGAAGACCAAGTTGCAAACGGCCCTCGGAGCCTTCGTCCGAATCTGCTCCTCAATCAACTTCTCGGTGTTCGGAAGCAACAGTCCCTTGCGGTGGTGATAATGATTGTATCCAACTTCCCAAGCGTCAAAGCGGTTTGCCGTCGGCGCGTCATTCTCACAGACACCCTGCATTGAATCCGAAAGGAACTGGGTCGCCAGCAACTCCATTGCTGCTACGTATCGCTCCTGATTCTCGGCGTACACGTCGACGCCCTGGTGCCAAGCGATCTCGGCGCCATGGAGCGCCGAACCAAGGCCAAACTGGGAATGGTGCCCGTTGTCGCGGCAGGTCTCTTGAGTAAGCCCGTCAATCAACCGTTTGGGATTCGACCAAAATGCTTGTGGATCACCTCCGTCGCCCGCAATCGTTGATAGCTTTGGACCGTCAGATTTCAAGTAAAAGTATGCGCGGCTACGGATCTGCAACCGATCGAGCGCCGTCGAGAACTCGTGCTGATCCTCATTAAAGACTGCAATCGCCATCAATGCATTGATTTGTGTCAAGTCAACATTCCCATTCCAGTTACTTGCGATCGTTAACTGTGGATAGAACGCCCTCCTGAACATGCCTTGGAAATTCTCGACGTCGCGTGCTGCCCAATCAGGATGCCCCCGCATAATCTCCGCCGCAGATGCAAAGACCGATCCGATCCAACCGGCTTGCAATCGATCCTGATCGGATCCCGCTGTAAATCCTTGAAGTGATGACCAGGAGTTGAGGATTGCGATGGAGCGGCGTGCGTATACGTCCTCATCAGTGAAGTACCATAGGAGCGACTGAGCGTAGGCCGCAATCGCGTCGTCTCGTGAGAGTTCTGCGTCTTTGCTATTGGAGTCGATGGTTCGCACGCCATGTGGACCGCGGGTTGAATAAGCCGAGTCCCGGAGCTGTTCGAACTCGCCCTTCCACGGTTGGGCTCCTGCCTTGATCCGACCCTTTACGAAGTCAAGTTCCGAGGCTGAATTGATTCCGCCCGGGTGGATGAAGTCCATCGCGGAAGCCATGGCTGTCCATGTTCCCATAAGCAACAGCACTAATGTCCTCAGTGTGATGGCTTTCAAGTGATCAAGATCCCCGTAAAAGTTGTGTGCCACGCGTTCTGTGCCGAACATTCCAGTATCCCAAACTCAGTTTGGGGTAACACGCCCCTCTGGGTTTTGGGATATTCAAAACTGCACCCTGTATTTATCAAAACTCAAATTGCCCCGCAAGCTGGAGAATTGTCTGAGTTTGTTATATACCTAGCAAACACAAAACTCGAGCCATTGGCGGTGCTTTCTGCTTATGATCGAAATGTCGAATCGGAATGACAGGTGGATGGCACCCGTTCCTGTTTTGGCGCCGTTCTGCAACGTTGGTGTTGATCCTTGCGGGCTCGGGATTGGCGGGGCAGGGAAGGGCGATTGCACGGCAAATCCACCGTCAGCCCCTATGGGTTGCTACTGCCACGCGTCGTTGTAGAAATTCTCGTTTCCCTGTCGCAGCCTGCTGTCCACCTCGGGCGGCAGGTGATTTTGCCGCTTGAAAGGCGTTCTTAGTCATGATCCATCGGAAAGATGCAGTTCTGATCGGAATGCTTGTAGCAGCATTCGCATTTTCACCCGGGGCCGTTGTGATCGGAGACGAGATCGAAACCGCAATTCAGAGTGTTCGTGCGTTGCAGGACTCAGCCGTCAAAGAGTATTCACACTGGAACATCTCCGGGGCGGAAAAAAATGTCACGAACAACCTCGGTGAGGTGTCAGAACTTGTAACGCCTGTGAAATCGTGGAGTGACGGGCTGTATCGAATGGTTGAGTCGACTCAGGAAGTGCTAGGCAGGCGGAAGGCCATAATCGGTCTGTCAAATTCGAAATACAGCGCGACGATCGCTCGATTCGGCAGTGATCCGTGGTCAATTGAGTCTCTGTATTTCCGACATGAAAGCACGTATCGATCGAATACCGGGCCGTCTTTTACTCCGTTGCGTGATTATTCGGCACCGCCGTTCAGTCTTCTGCTTGATGAGATCATTGATGGCACCTTTTCAAAAACTGGTAGCGATGGTCATTCAACAACGTTTCAGGTGGTGATGCCGGAACCCGAGCCTTCAGGTGCGACGCCTCGCGCGAATTTTCGAGATGTGTCCGTGGTCATCGCGAAAGCAGGTGACCAATCGGTTGTGAGCAGTCTGGCCGCTGTGTCGCAAACCGATGCCGGGGCCGTAAGAATCATCATGAAGCTTGATCTGAAGCTTGCTGACTGGCGTCAAACTTCAGAAGGACTGATACCTGCCACCATTATCAGCCGGGGCCAGCGACTTGACCCAACGGATAACTCCAAAGTACTTGGAGAGACGACACTTGAAAAGAAATACGACTACTCACAATTTGACAGTGAGTTCGACACGGAACACTGCTGGCTGTCATACTACGGGTTGCCTGAGCCCGGAAAATCAACAGGGTTTTCTCGCTGGGGGCTGCTGGTGGGAGTATTGACAATTGTTGCATGCGTGATGGCAGTGCGAATGATTCGTAGACCGTAAACTGGCGGATAGCTTGAAGGTGCGATCATGAATTCGAATCACCTCCCTCCGAGTACGCGGATCAGGAGTGCCATCGGCAGGAGTACAGGTTTCACAGTCATCGAACTGCTGGTGGTGATGCTTGTCATCAGCATTCTGATGTCGCTGCTTGTTCCTGCAGTTCAGGAAGCCAGGGCATCGGCAAGACGGATCGAATGCATGAACAAACTGCGCCAGATTGGACTGGCGTTACACGAATTCGAGGCCACCTATCATCAGTTCCCGGAAGGCAAAGTCGACTGGAGAAAGAATCCGAAGCGCGCTGAAATGAGTTGGATGGTTTCGATTCTCCCCTACTGCGAACAGGCCACGCTCTGGCAGGAATCGATGAACGCTTTTGATTTCATCCCATTCCCCTATATGAACCCACCACATCGAGGCTTGGCTCAACCAGTTCCACTTTATGCTTGCCCGGACGACAGTCGGGTGTTTTCGGCGCAGAGTGCCCCTACGTTGAATGGTGCTCTTGTCGGACTGACAAACTATTTGGGAGTTAATGGTCGAGACCATCATTCAGATGACGGGATGATGATCTACGGTAAAGCTGTTCGAACGGCGGACGTAACCGACGGGCTCAGCAACACACTCTGTGTTGGCGAACGTCCTCCAAGTGCGGATTTCAATCTTGGATGGTGGTACACGGGATCTGGTCAGGATGGCGAAGGGAATGCTGACTTGATTCTTGGGACCCGCGAACAACTTGCGGCCCCGATGTTCTCCACGATTCCTGAAGAATGCCCAACACCTGTCGGGATCAAGGCAGGACAACTGAACGACATGTGCGACTCGCTCCATTTCTGGAGCCTTCATCGCAATGGCACTCATTTCCTCCTTGGTGACGGAAGTGTTCGGTTTTGTTCCTATGAAGCCGCTGACGTTGTAGACAAAATGGCGACTCGATCAGGCAGTGAACAGAGCGGCGATTTCTAATGGGGTGTTAACAACAGTGCAGTGCAACGACAGTGCCATCAACGACAGTGCCATCCATCTATTGCCAGATTTTGTAACTGTTTTCTGGACTTGATTCTGCGTCGCCGATCTTCGCCCTTTGTTTCGGACGTCACGCGAAGACTTTGCGTGATGCGTTGATGCTGATGGCTCTGTTGTGGCCTTTCGTTTCAGCGTTCGTGGTCATCGCTTTTGGGCGACCGACACTGGAGCGGAACCATTTATGAAAATGCGTGACACATTCCACCCACAGTTCCGCTGAAATCTGCAGTCGCTCAAACACTGGTGGGCTGAAACTGGGGCCATCCACCTTTCAGTTCTTCAAATGCTGCACAAGCGACCAAATAACCACTTCGAAGATCTGAAAGATGTTTATCTGGTTGGTGGTGGGGCGCATCTCGGCAGTGGGGTTCCCGTCATCTACGAGTCCGCACGAGTTACCCGCCCGTTGATTGCTGAGGAGCCTGGTCCAGTTTCCGCGAGAGCGTCAAAACTTCCGCAGTCACATGGAGTTCGATGAGCCTACCAAACGGAGTGCTCTCAGCAGCGATTGTTCCTGGCTTTTTAAATGGCAAGACCGGCAACGGCTGCGAGTGAAGATAGAACCACAAGGATCGCTCTTGAGGCTGCATTTTTAGGCGTGAGTTGGTAGAAACCGTTGGCAAAAGCGAGAATCACTGCCGCAACGATCAACTCGATTATCAATACTCGATTCGTGGCTCCCTGCAGAAATCTGATCGCAATAAAAACCGCCACGACGATTATTCCCTGAATGTACCCTCGCCATTTGTTGTGGTCTGATCCGAAGAGCACTACGCAGGCTGCTAAATGCAATGTGTAGGGAAAGAACACCTGACGAACTAGAATCCAGCGAAAGATCACCAGCCAAACCAGGCTGCATGCCATCAGTAGCAAACGTTCGGCTCGAGACTCTGGTCGGCTTTGTAAGACAATCGCAGTCAAAAAGACCTGAGCCCAGGCAACGCCACCAAAAAACAGCGTTGTCGCGACAATACAGAGAACGAAAACAGATTGAGTTGCAGTCGAGAACCGCGGAGCTTGGATCATTCAAGGCCAACCAAAATCTGGTCTTTCTGAGTTTATCGAGCTGTTCTTAGACAGGCCGGTGAAGAAATCAATGCACGTTCAGCGAACTCCAGTCAGTTTTTCCGTGGCGATCACCGACGCGACGCCCAGCCTCAGAAGCCGTCCGTCCCTCTGACTCCAGCATGCAAACCGCCTCACGACGGAACTTCTCCGTATAACTCTTATAAACCTTACCCACGTTACCAACCGGCTTTTTCGTCATCGCTTGCGTTCCTTGTGCTCTCTACTCTAACACACTTTTCGAGCGCCCGCTTTTTTGGAGGAAGTCCATTTTTATGGTTCCTGTTACTTTCGTTTGTGGGCTTGCTGCTACTGCCCGCGCTCAACCGGCAGAGCGTTTTCGCATTGGATCATCGCGTTGCCGCTCATGTCAGCCAAATTGAATTACACGAGGCCATTCGTGAGATCGACGCGCTTACAGAACAGGATCCGACGCGGTCTGCTTCGGCCGAATCCATCTTCCAGCCAATCCCCTGTCCCGAACGCAGGCTGTTGTCACTTGCGAAGGAAGACCCGCAGCACGTGATTGCGTGGAATGTCGCGAGGACCGTGGTCTACCTGAGCTGGGCATTCGGTGGTCCGCTCGCAAGGGCCGTTCACTGCAACGTGGGTCGTCCTGAATTGTGGGCCATGTTGCCATCAGACTGATGTTTTGAAGAACGGAATCGGGTATTCAGGAAGTTTCCACGCGACGAAGAAGAGAGATAGGTCTATCATTCTCCCTGCGACGCATTTCCCCGATCCGGAGTTCGCACGCTACGCGAGCACAAGCCCATGTTGCAGCAGTTCCTGTTTTTTGCCATCACTGCGTTCCTGATTCCGTTGAGCCTGGTTCAGGGCCCAGCGTCAGATTCGGCCGCTCCGGCCAATCCAGCGGCTGAACGTGGGTACCGGTTTTTGACTGACACGGCACTGATTCCTGCGGACTTCCATGAATCAACCTTTGACGAGGTTTGGAAAGCCTGGCCGCAGCCTCTGAAGTCGAAAGCAGCCATCGTTTCCCCTGCCGAGCGAAGGGCCATGGCTTTCGATCGCTATGGGCTCACCATCCGACCGGGTGACGATTCCGGAAAACCGTTGCAGTACGTGGTGAGCGCCGACCGTGGCTGGTCGATGAATTGCTTCGCGTGTCACGGGGGCACCGTTTATGGAATGCCGATGGCCGGCGCGCCGAACAACCGGTTCGCCCTGCAGTCTCTCACGGAAGAGACTTTTCAGACCAAATTGCGACAGGGGAAGCGGCCCAGTCGCATGGACCTGGGCGCGATCGCAATCCCGCTGGGCACAACCAACGGGACCACCAACGCGGTTGTGTTTGGTATGGGGCTGATGAACGCGCGAGACTCACAGTTGAATCTGCTTTTGACTCCGCCCAGGCTTTTTGTGAATCATGACATGGACGCGCCCCCGTGGTGGTACTTCTACAAACGGCCGGCCATGTACATCGACGGGTTCGCAGAGAAGGGGCATCGTGGGCTGATGCAATTTACACTGGTCCCGGAAAATGGCCCGGACTTCTACAAGAAACACGAAGACAATTTTCGTGACGTTCTGGCCTATATCACTTCGCTTCGGCCTCCAAAGTATACCGGCCCCATTAATCAGACACTCGCCAGTCGCGGAGAATCGCTGTTCGTCCAAAACTGTTCGAAGTGTCATGGAACATACGGCGACGATTGGACCTACCCAAATGTGCGAGTTCCGCTGGACGAAGTCGGCACCGATCCCGTTCGGCTGACAGCTCTGACAGAGGAAGGCCGAAAGAAATATGCCGACAGCTGGTTTGCACACGCCGGTGAAGCAGACGCTCAACAGACACTCACTGATCCCGATGGCTACGTTGCTCCTCCGCTTGACGGGATCTGGGCCAGCGCACCTTATCTGCACAATGGCAGTGTTCCGACGCTTTGGCACCTGATGCATCCTGACGATCGACCAGCAGTCTGGCGGCCTGTTTCCACCCGGATGGACGAAGAAAAAGTGGGACTCACAATTGAACAAGTGTCGGAGATGCCTCACAGTAGTGACGACCCGGTGTTCCGCCGTAGCTATTTTGACACACGTCAGTTCGGCAAGAGCGGCGATGGTCACACATTCCCGAATGCATTGTCCGAACCAGAAAAGAAGGCAGTGCTGGAATATCTGAAGACACTTTGACGAGACGACTCACGAAAACGGGGCGGGATGTTTTCGCAATGACCGCAAGGGGCTGAAGGAAAAACGGCGCCGCCTGTCGAGCATCTCATGGTTCATGCGATTTCTGTCAGAGAAAATCGCGAAGGATGCCAACAAGCAGGAAGCAAGGTGCTCCGCTGAGCGAAGAGCGAAGATGCAGGCCCGGACCGCGGTAGCGTATAGAGACGGCTCTGGGAAGGCCGCTTCAAGGCGCAGGTGCTGCTGGACGACCCCTTCAGGGTTGGTGCACGTGTTTGGGGAATTGCCGGTGACGGCGCTCCACTTGCCACCGGCAATTCTCTGCCAGCCTTTCAGGCTGAAGACCCGACAACACCAACAGAAAAACAGATGGTTGGCTCCCGGCTTTCCCGTCCCTCACTGGTTGCCACACCGTCCCTCACTCACCGATTCACTCGGTACGCGGCGGCGTCCACATGCGGCTTCTGACCGGTAATCAGTTCGGCCACAAGTTTACCGGTCCCTGTGCCCATGGAAATTCCCAGCATGCTGTGCCCGGCGGCAATCCACACATTAGAGTACAACGGCGAACGGTCAATGTACGGAATCCCGTCCGGAGTCATCGGGCGCCAGCCATACCATTCTTCCTCCACGGGTTCCGCTGTGGGTTCGTGCAGGTATTCGGCGGCGCCGGAACGCAGGTAGTTCAATCGCTGACGGTTGAGCGTCGTGTCGTACCCCGAGAATTCCATGGTGCTGCCAACCCGGTACCCTTCTTCAAATGGCGTAATAGCCACATGGCATTCTTCCAGAATCATCGGGTACTTCGGACACAGTTTGGGGCGAGCCATGGTAATGGAATAGCCCTTGCCAGGCTGAATCGGAAGCTTGACCCCCAGAGACTTCTTCAGCAGCGGTGTCCATGCTCCCGTCGCCACCACAAAGTTGTCTGCCGAAATCGACTCTCCCGTCGTCATCACGGCCGTTGCTTTGCCGTTGCCGCCACTGAACGACGTCATGGCCGTGTTTTCCAGAATACGAACGCCGGATGCCAACAGAATTCGCCGCAACTCACTCATCAGCTTGCCGGGACGCAAATGCGCATCGCAGCGGTAAAGCCACGCACCGGCAAGGCCCGGTTTTAACGCTGGTTCCAGTTCCTGCAGGGCTTTGCCCGCAAATGGCTCCGCCCCCATATCAAAGTGCTTGCGCAGCCACGCGTCACTCTGCTCGTATTCCGCAAACTCGTGCTGATCACGAAACACAAACAACAGCCCGTCCGTTTTCCAGTCCACCAGCATGTTCTGCTGTTCAAAGATTTCCCGGTACAGCACGGCAGAAGACTGCAGCAAAGGATGACAGGCTTTACCCGCTTCCATCATGGCTTTGGAATTGCATCGTAACGCAAACTTCAGGAGCCATGGTGCCAGAAATGCCAGCTTGGAAGGATTAATACGCAACGCCGTTTCGCTGCTGAGCATTCCCTTGAGCCCCTTCAGCACCTGTCCGGGCCGGGCCAATGGAATCACGTGGCTGGGACTGACGTAGCCGCAGTTGCCGTGCGAACACTGCTTGCCAAAAGACTCCTGCTCAATCAAAGTCACCTTGTGCCCAGCCTGCGCCAGATACCACGCCGTGAAACCGCCTATCACGCCGCCGCCAATAATGACCGTGTGCTTTGAGCCACTCATGCCAGTCCCTTTACCGGTAAGATCCACCCAGCCGATGTCTTTCCTGCAACTGCCGCTTATGCCGTCCCTGTCGCCGCACGAAGCCGATGGGCCTGCTATTCAATTTGACAGGCTCCCTCATCTGCCGGGATGTCCGTCTCTGACCTGCCTGTCCGTCTTCGAACTCTAAGTCCGGTGCGGCCGCGACAGTTTAACCAGCCGCCAGCCACTTCGGGACCAATCCGGTGTCAGTTTGCCC
>CAIQIE010000256.1 GCA_903871805.1 uncultured Planctomycetaceae bacterium
AATCTGTTCAAGATTGTCCAGGCCAAAGGCGTCTGTCGTACCCATCGTCGCCACAATGCAGGCAATTTTCCGTCCTTCTTTCAGCAGACGACGCAGTTCTGATTCCAGCAGGCAAAGCCGAATCTGATTGTCCGGTGCCGACGGGATGGCGATCACATTGCGAAGCCCCAGCCCCAGCCACGACGCGGCGGTCTTGTTGGCATAATGCCCCTGACTGGAACAGACCACGACAGGAATCTCGCCCGCCAGGCCATTCTGCAGAGTTCCGGGCATCGCCTTTTCGATTCCCAGGCGGATGGCGTACAGCAGAGTTCCCGTACCACCGAATGTGAACACACCACCGGAACGCGCGGGGTCATAACCCATTAAAGCCGCCGTCATGCTGATGACCTCAGCCTCGGCAAATGCCACTCCGCGACTTGCTTCCTCACTGCAGATATTCGGATTGTAAATTGCGGGCAGCAACGTTCCCAGGATGCCCGGGATACAGGGCGGCGGAATCACGTTGATCTGAGACCGTGGATGCCCCCAGATGAACATGCCATTCAGATGATCCACAAGCTCGCGAGAAACGCTCTCAACAGCGCGCATCTCCTCGGCAACCACACTTTGTGTGGCCAGTGAAAAGTCAATCTCCCGAGCATCCCCCAGCACGGGGCACTGCGATTTCATGCTGTCCACGCGGTCCAGCGCACGCAGAACCGAAAACACAAACCAGGCATCATGTTCCTGATCCGACACAGGCTGCGGAAAGGCACGCCGCAGAGTTTCCAGGTATTCGCGATAAGCACTCATCACACGTCCCGTCAAAAGAACCTGTACCTGCAGGACACCTCGTCCGCCGCCGCAGCCCGTTCCGTATACTCAGTCCGGCAGACTCAGTCCGGCACTCGCGCACCTCGGGTTTCAGAACTGCCAGTGGATTCTGCCAATCGGCCTCGTTCACGCCGTCAGCACCCGCATGGAACGGAGCAAAACGGCGTTCAAGCCCCTGCCGTTAACCCAGGCGGCAGCCAACGCGGCACTGATTAGTCCCGAATTCGTCCGGCAAATCGGAAACACGAATCTGTGTTGTTGGTCCGGCACTTCCCTTCACTTCCGCCGCAGCGTACGATCACGTCGGAACAGGACTGAAGTTTAGCGTATTTTTGCAGAAATTGTTATGAACAGCGTGTCTGATGTTTTCCGGCTGGGACGAAATATCGCGGTCTTCCCCGTGGTCCATGGCAGCGGTGACAGTGCCGTGGAAGTCCGTCGGCTGATGCTGAATCAGAAATTCTCCTGCCTTGCGGTTCCTCTGCCTCCTTCCTTCCAGGCCGACGTCGAAGCCGCTGTGGAATGCCTCCCACAGGTTTCAGTGGTCCTGCAGCGACAACCCGTAACCACCTTTAATACCCAGCCACCGGACTTCAGTGACGCCCTCGAAGTGGCAGAATCGACAGAGGAGTATGCTGGCGAATCCCGAGCCGCCAGTTATGTGCCGATCGACCCCTGCCAGCCCGTGATCGCTGCGCTCCGCATCGCGCGCCAGGAACGCATGGCCCGGGCGTTTATCGACATCGAAACTGACAACTACATCCCCCAGTCCACAATCCTTCCGGATCCCTATGCATTGAAACGGGTCACTCCGGAACAATTTGCTGCCGCAATTCTTCCGGCCCTGCCGCCACCCGCAGACGCAGACCAGTGGACCCGCCTGCGCTGGATGGCGGCCGAGCTGCACCGCTTATCGGCAGATCACGACTCCGTCCTGTGTCTCTGCAGTCTGCCGGACTGGCCCTGGCTTCGCGACCTGTTCAATGCGGCCGTCGATCGCCCTGAAGCTCCGGAATGGTCGCAGACACCCACAGAATCCTATGGAGTGGCTCCCCGCACGCTGACGTTTGTCCTGGGAGAACTCCCCTTCATCACAGGACTCTACGAACAGGCCCGCGCTGATCTTGATGACGATGAAAATCTGTCGATCGACGGCATAAAGTCACTGCTGGTTCATGC
>CAIQIE010000257.1 GCA_903871805.1 uncultured Planctomycetaceae bacterium
AATTCAGACAGGCGTCCACTGAGGCACCGCAGGCGGCCGGATCCTTCGCACAGGTCTCCTGACCCCACGCCAGTGAAGTTCCGGTAGTGACCGCCAGACTCCCAAGCACCGTTCGCAGCAGGTTTCCAGCAGCACGCAATTTACGGTAACGTCGCATCAGGAACTCCATTTCGCAACAAAGCACAAGGCCTTCATCATTCCGGTCTTAGCAGGACAGTGCGACCGAAAATCCACTTCTCAGGGCTCTCTGGGCTATCCCCTTCCATGGGTTATTGAAGGAGATCGTCTACCGATTTGTCTCACTTAACGTCAGCGACGGCTCCGAAATATCAATTCAGTTCGTACTTGTCGCATGATCGGAATAGGTAAAACAGGTGGATAAAAACGCACCAGGGGAAAACCACACAAAGCAGTAATTCCGAAATATTCGCCAATGCCACCGATTTACCGCAGACCTCCCAAAAAGCGTTTCCTGAATCACGGAGTCTGGCCGACCTTTCGTGATGCGGAGCGGCCACTGGTTCCTCTGGCGGAAATTGCCGAAACGTGGTAAACCTTCGCTTTTGCAGGAGATTTGTGGCTGGATTCAGGTCTGAAGCGGGTTTCGCCCGTGCTGTTTCCGGCGGTTGTCACACACAGAATCGTCTGAAAACCGTATTGATAGTCCGGGGCAAAGCTTCGGTGGTTGGTACACGCGACAGGGAGGTCAGCCGTGCGTGAAAAGTTTCTCTCGTTTTCGCTTCCGCTTGTTGGTCAGGAAGAAATTGACGAAGTGATCGAGGCACTGCGCTCCGGCTGGCTCACCGCCGGTCCAAGGACGCGGCAGTTCGAACAGGAGTTTCGGGAGACGTTTCAGACGCCCGGTGCTCTGGCGCTCAATTCCTGCACCGCCGGGCTGCATGTCGCGATGAAAGTGCTGAATATCGGCCCGGGGGATGAAGTGATTACCACCCCGATGACCTTTGCAGCATCTGTCAACGTGATAGAACACGTCGGCGCGAAGCCTGTGCTGGTCGATGTCGAGCCGGACACGCTGAACATTCATCCCGATGCTGTGGAGCAGGCGATTACTCCGGCGACCAGGGCGATTATCGCCGTCCATTACGCCGGTCACCCTGTGGAACTGAAGGCCCTGCGTGCGCTGGCGGAGAAATACCGTCTGCATTTGATTGAAGACGCAGCCCACGCTGTGGGCGCAGAATTTGAAGGCGTTCCCATCGGCAGCAGTCCGAACCTGACGGCCTTCAGTTTCTATGCCACAAAAAATCTCACAACCGGGGAAGGCGGCATGCTGACCGGGACGCAGGAACTGCTCGACAAGGCCCGCATTGTCAGCCTGCACGGGATGAATCGCGAGGCCTGGAGCCGTTACGCGGCCGGTGGAAAGTGGGCCTACGATATTGTGGAGCCGGGATTTAAGTACAACATGACGGATATCCAGGCGGCTCTGGGACTACAGCAGCTGCGGCGTTTTTCTCGGATGCAGGAGCGGCGGCGTCAGATTGTCGATGCCTACAATGCGGCTTTCGCACCTCACGCCGCTTTTCTGACACCTTCGACTCGGGCGCATGTCAAAAATGCATGGCACCTGTATGTCCTGCGAATGCGTCCCAACGAACTGTCCATCGAACGGAATCAGGTGATCGAGGAGATGACGGCCCGGAATATCGGGACGTCCGTGCACTTCATTCCGATTCACATGCATTCGTACTACAAAAATCGTTACGGGTATCACCCGGACGATTTTCCAGTGGCCCATCACGCTTATCAGAATATGATGAGTCTGCCACTGTCACCTTCCATGTCAGATCAGGATGTTGCGGACGTGATTGAGGCGGTGCTGGATATTCGCAGTAAGTTTTCGCGTCGAAGGATGGCTGCCTGAGTCGTCGTGCGGCTATGTTCTGCGTGTATTGGCTGATTTCGGAATGCAGCAGCCCCGTCGACTTGTACGGGGCGGTGTGTTGTCCGTAAATTTTCTGATCCGGACAGAACGGAAAGTATCGATTCATGAAGCCGCGTTTTGTTATTCTGGTGGTTCTGTTGAGCACTGTTGCGGCGGCCACCGCATACCGTTTGCGATTCCCGCATCAGCAGACCGCTGCCAATTTGAAGCAACTCGCCGCACGCCCTGCTCCGGATTTTCAGCTTCTGGATCAGAATAACCGGCCGGTGCGTCTGGCTGGTTATATCAGCCGTCACAGAATTCTGATTGCGTTCTTTGATGGGCAAAAAGGTCCCGACGGCGATCCGGTACTGCAGAAACTTCGAGAGTTCTATCCGACTTTGAAAAGTGCAGGGTTCGTGGTCCTGGCAATTTCCACGCCCCTGGCCCCGGATGTAAAACCGCAGACGCTGTCTTATCCGTTTCCGGTCCTGCGTGATACCACGGCCGGCACAAAAGAATCATGCTGCAATCGCTGGGGTGTCTGTGAGTTGCTGACCGGTGAATCTTCGTCGCCCGCCACGGTAACTCCGGCTTTATTTCTGGTCGAACAGAATGGGCTGACAGGGTGGGACGGTGATGTTCCTGAGAGACTTGCGGACCCGATCGGCTTTATCTTAGGCGTGTTGCGGGGCGAATAGCTGGCCTGGTGCCAGGTTCCAGGTACAGTGTGTCCAATCCGCATGGTGTGAGAGCGGCAACACATCGATTCTTTCAGACACGCCCAACGCGCCCAACACGAGCCGCGCCCGTGAGGAAGCGGAAACAAAGATCCCCCCTTCCAGTTCATGCGGGAATCTCCACGAGGTGCCGATCTGCAATTCAGCCCAAACCGCTGGCAGAAAATAGCCTGTGGCAAGCAACGCGCCGCCCCGGATTACCCCGCATTTATGACTTTCACTCTGACGCGGGGACAGAAAACCGCGCGCAACGGCGTCGCACAAATTCCCTGGCCGGGTCTCGCACACACAGACGCCAAAGGCGCGCATCCCGAGGCCTGCCGTCTTTCGCCCATCAGTGGCCCCACGCATCCTCAGAAAACAAGTCGGTACGCAAAGCCTTTTCAAAATTGCACTTATGACAAAATCCACCGGTGGATGGCCCCGTTTTCTGTTGTGGATGGCCCCGTTTTCTGGACCCGATTTCTGCTGCCACATTTTCTGCTGCTCACTCGAAAAGAATTGGCATGCCTTGTGCTTTGCCATCAGTTATCGGAACGGAAGGCATGATAGTTCATGTCGCCAATGATCAGGAAAACGGTCAGCAGCAGTGTCATGTTGGGTGACGCAGTTACATTGATGATCATCGCGCTGATTCCTGCCGCGATGGGATTCGGCCTGGTCGGTGGCATGGCCTATGGAGCAGCGAAGATTTTCTTCTTTGTGTTCCTCATACGTGCTGTCCTGTCACTGCTCTGCGGTCGACGGGTCAACACGAAATAGAGTTTCTGAGGAGATTGAAGACATTTTGCGTTTGTTGACATCGTTGGAACCTCGTTCCATAGAGAATTAAGGGAGAGTTCAAATGAAGAAATCACTATTAGTCCCGGCAGCTGCGGCATTGGGAATCTGCATCGGATGCAACACCGGAAACGACGACGTCAATAAGGCGGAATCGAAGTACCAGCAGGCTCAGCGTGACGCCAATAAGGTGGTCGCGGACGCTGAAAAAGAGGGAGCTGAAAACATTCACGAGACTCGCAAAATCGTAGTGGATGAGATCAATGAAAAAAAGAACGATGTCAAAGAAGCACTGGACGACGCGAACTTAACAACTGCTAAAGAACGTGCCGAGGTGAAAGAAGCAGTTCGCGAGGGCAACGAGGAAATTCAGAAAGCAGAAGCCGAAAGGCGAAGTGAAGTGGCAGGGGCCCAGGTTGCAGCTGACAAGAAGGTCGCGGACGCGAAACACGAACTGGAGGAAACGAAACGGAAGGCCATTGTCGATGGCCGAAAGCGAATCGCTGATTTCCAGGACACCTTGACAACGCAGGAAAAACAACTGACTGATGCGAAAGCGGAAGTGGCTGCTGCTGAAACTCGACTGAAGGACGCGACTGACGACAATCGGGTCGCACTGCAAAACGCACTCGGGGAGGCTCAAAAAGCTGAGCGGAAAGAAGCGGCTGACGTGTCAGAAGCGAAAGCAACACTCGCCAGGGAGCAGGCGGAGCTGAAGAAGCTTGAGTCGAAAGCTGAATAATGGTCAGGGAAAAGAAACTCCCTGGCAATGCAGCCGGAACGAGGTAATGTCTGGTTCAATGGCTGGTCCGAAGAAAGCCGAGTGGTGTCGGATTGCGGCTGATAGAACGTCACGATTTGCGAATAAGAACTCAATTCACTGCGTCGGCTTTTTTCAAGACCTTGCTTTTCGATTCAGAGATGCTTCACACTGCACTTCGAGCCTCGCCAAATCATGGCGGGTGCTTTGTCAAAGCCTGAAATTGGGGTTCACCGTCATTCCCGCGCAGGCGGAAATGACGTAACCCCAAAACTAAGATTCGACAAAGCACGAGGCTCTTTTGAATTGATGCAAACTCCCGCGGTTTCCTCGTTGAGAGTCTTGAAGTGAATTGGTCAACAGTGAGGCGATCGGCAGAAATCTGCCAAAGCCCATCCGCCGGAACGCGATTGCGGTTGGTTGCTTTTGTCATAGTGCTGAGCCGCGGGTAGTTTTCAGGTGTTCGCCCGCAGCTAGAGCTTTTGCGGCTCACGACGTCAGAAGGCACTCTTCACTGACTAATCACATAGTTTTTAAAACGCAACTGCCTAACAGAAACATTGGTAACAGCACGTTCGTCGCCCGCATTTCCAGCAAGTTGAAGGCGCGCAGGCCGAGCCTCTCCGTCTTTGGCCCATCGATAGTTCCCAACGTCCTCAGAACACAATTCTGCACGCAACACCTTTACAAAATTGCACTTACGATAAACTCCAAAGGTGGATGGCCCCATTTTCCGCAGGGAATGGTGCACCGTGCAGGTTTGCCCGCTGCGATCGCTCAGGCGACCGTCAGGTGCCGGGTGATCAGGGTTGGATCATCGAGATTCCCTCCGGAAATCAGAGCCACAACGTTTCGTCCCGCAAAGATCTGCGGATGTTGCAGCATCACGGCGACCGGGACAACTCCCGAGGGTTCTGCAATCAGGCGACACACTGCGGCCACTTCCCCGGTTGCCCGGATGATGTGTTCCTCACTGGCACAGAGAACTTTGTCGACCAGAGCCTGAATGACGGGAAAGGTCAGTGTTCCAAGGGGAGTCCGCAGACCGTCGGCGATGGAGTCGGTTCGCAGCGCGGGCTCAATTCGCCCGGACTGAAGGCTGCGAAACGCATCGTCGGCCCACTCCGGTTCCGCTCCAATGACGCAAATTTCGGGACGCAAAGTTTTCACGGCCAACAGTGTGCCAGCCAGCAAACCGCCGCCGCCAACCGGGACAACGATGGTGTCCACGTCCGGGACCTGTTCCAGAATCTCCAGGGCCGCCGTCCCCTGTCCGGCGATGACGTCCGGATGATTGAACGGATGAATCATGGTGGCCCCCGTTCTCTGCTGCACCTCAGCGGCCATGGATTCGCGCGCGGCTGAGGTGGGGGCGCAAAGAATTGGTTCGATGCCAAGACTTCGAACCGCCTGAAGTTTGACCCTGGCGGAATTTAACGGCATCACAATATGGGCGGGTATCCCGCGCTGGATGGCAGCGCGCGCCAAGGCGGCGGCGTGATTTCCGGAAGAATGTGTCACGACCCCCCGGGCCGCTTCTACGTCACTGAGTGCCATCACGGCATTGCAGGCGCCTCTGGCTTTGAATGCAGAGCCATGCTGAAGATTCTCACACTTCAGCCACAGCCGCTGCGTGGAACATCCGGCCAGACCGACGACGTCCAGCACGGGAGTCTGCCGAACAAATGTGCGAATTCTGTCGCGGGCCCGCTGAATGTCGGAGAGACTGACTGAAAACTGATTGGAATGATGCGGTTGCAGAACTGTCACCCCTGAAGCGTATTGTGCTGATCCGCTGTGACGTCCCCATGCCTTGTGCCCTGGCCCCACAGTTGTGATCTCAACTGTGACCCCGATTTTCTGTGCTCCGACAACTGCTTTGACAGTTCCGCCTTGCGGCTTGACAGGGATGCCAATAGTGCCATTCGTCTTAGACTACTTAGCATCCAGGAACGCGCCGCCAGCACCGAAATAGCGAGGCTGAACACTGCGAATATCAAAAATGCCGGCGCTGGCAAAAGACCAAACAACGTGCCCCACCCAAACGGCAGCCCCACATACTTCTCTAACCAGACGACGCAGCCCACATACAGAACGACCAGTACACACACGTTGGAAAGGACAAATACCAACAACCCCGCGAACCACAACAATACCAAAGAAATCCTGCCGATGCTGAGTTTATTTTGGGCCAATGGTGGTTGGTAAGGATTGAAGTCCTGCGACACACGTCCCTCCATCATCCCCGGTTGTCTGGCTGCTAGTCGAGATCAAACTTTGGTGCCGTAAATTCATCGGTGGTGGTAGCTTCTGGTGCTACTTTTGGGCGTTCCTGAACGGCAGGCTTTGCGGGCGTTGTCGATGGCGTTGGAGAATAGTTGACCGCACGCTCCGCCTCACGCGTTACGTTGCGAAATTCATCCTGAAAGCCAGACAGACCCTTTTTGAGTTCCGCAAGACTTTTGCCCATATTCTTAGCCACGTTCGGCAGGTTCTTGCCGAACAGCAGCAGGGCAATGATGCCCACAATCAGCATTTCGGTTGAGCCAACACCAGGCAAGAAGCCCATGGTCTACTTCCTCAACAAACGGCCATCCGTATTGATGACGTTTTCTGACACAATCCACGAATAGCATTGGCGGAATTGAACCAATCACATTTTTGGTCCGCCGCAATGTGTGATACCGCGGCATTTAGCGCTTTCTGCCCCACAAGACTAATGCAGGCGGTCGGAGGTTTCGCCTTCTTCACTTTCCTTCATGCCCTTTTTGAACTCTTTAAGACTTTGTCCGAGAGATCGCATGGTCCCCGGCAGTCGATTTCCGAAAAGCACGAGTGCAATGATCAGAATAATGCCAAGCTCCATTGCTCCGGGCGCCCAGGCAAGAGTTTGGCTTGAAAGAAATCGCGTGATGACATTTGTCATGTGAAAGCATCCAGTTCAGACGAGTGGGCCTGATGAATCAACGTGAGGGATTCTAACCGGTTCAGGCACCGAAGTCACAAAATGCCTTCGCAATTTCGGACACTGAGGGTCGGAATGTTCCGAACATACCGGCTTTAGGTGTCCTGCCGGGAAGGAAATTTCTGTCGTTTTTGCAGATTTCCTGCCTATTTTACCAGATTTTCGATCCGGTCAATTTTCGACAACAACTTATTTTTCTTCAAGAATCCGCGGTACCAGAAAAAATCGCCCATCCGTTTTGCAGGCATTTTGCAAGGCCGCGTCCCTTGAAAGTGATTCGGTTGGCTGGTCCGTCCGAAACACGTTATGCATTGGAACCGGGTGCGGCAAAGGAGCGACGTCCGTGACATCCACTTCATCCAGCAGTTTGACATAGTCCAGGATGTCGCCAAGTCGCTTTTGATAGTCCAGCAGTTCTGAATCACTGAGCTTTAAACGCGCCAGCCGGGCGACCTTGCTGACTTCGGTAAGTTCCATGCTTCATCATTCCTTGTTTGCTGCTGCTTCCCATTACCACGCACGGCGACCAGCCAGCGGGCATTCTATATTGCCTTCGCAAGCTCCGGTGCCCGGACTCGACCAGTTGCACGAAGCAGCATAATCATTGGCAAGGCACGAGACCAGCGAGTCATTCTCGCCGCGAAGTCCGGCGACCCGACGTCGTGGCAGGCGACGCCGTTGGGATCCAGTGCAGCGAATCCGAGGCACCGCCCGTGGGCAAACAACGCCCAGCAGGAACAGGTCAAAGAGTCGAAAACTTCGATTCCTGTGACACCGGACCCTGGCATTCAACTGCATCGGAGTCGCGTTATTGCCTTCAACGACAACGGCGTTTCACAACAGAGTCCGGGGGCGCCGGTTCGGCAGGAGCCTTTCCCTCCCGGTCTGGGCACTTGTTTTTCGCTGGGAAAGCGTCTGCGCGTCTTCCTGACGGCACAGAGGCGGAAATTGTCTGCCAGGCAGTTGCTCCCAGAGGCAGAGTCGTTTGAAATTCGATAGACTTGCCATACGCCATCACAGGAGTGTGTTGCTGTTGTGCGAAAGTCTCGTGTCGCAATGGTTCGAAGATTTTGTGGTTAGTGTTGGGATGAGGGTGATCTGATGAGTCTGGTTTTTGATGAGGCGACGTTACAGTCGGCCCGCCTGCTGGTGCGACTTTCTCTGGAAGAAGATCTGGGAACGATTGGGGATATCACCAGCATGGCGACAATTCCCGAATCGCTCAACGCCACCGTCCGGTTAGTGGTTCGACAGGCGGGCATCATCAGCGGGCTGGCGGTGATGCCGCTGGTGTTTGAGCACTTGCCGGGCCTTGTGACATGGAAGACTTTTGCAACCGACGGGGATGCTGTGAAAGCAGGCACAATCCTTGCGGAAATCAGTGGCCCGGTCCGCAGCCTGCTGACCGGGGAGCGCACGGTGCTCAACTTCATGACGCATCTCAGCGGGATAGCCAGTCGGACGGCAGAATTTGTTGCGGCCATCGTGGGAACTCGGGCCACGATTTTGGATACTCGCAAAACACTGCCCGGATATCGTCTGTTGCAGAAATACGCGGTGCGTTGCGGCGGCGGTGTGAATCATCGCATGGGGCTGTATGACGGCATGCTGATTAAAGACAACCATCTGGCCGCGCGAGGCGAATCCCGATGTGCCGCTGCTGTCTCGGACGCACGCACGTTTCTGGCCGGCAGAAACCTTCAAACGGCGATTGAGATCGAGGTGGATACGATTGACCAGTTAAATGACGCACTTTGCGAGCGTCCGGAGATTGTGCTGCTGGATAACATGCAACCGGACCTGCTGCGACAATGCGTGGAAATCCGGAACCGGCTTTCACCGGCCACTCTGCTGGAGGCCTCTGGGGGCGTTAGTTTGCAGACCGTGCGATCGATTGCCGAAACGGGGGTGGAGCGAATCAGTGTTGGCAGCCTGACACATTCCGCAACGGCACTGGATCTTGCCTTCGACTGGCCGTGGTAACGAGGCAGCCCTGTTGTGGGGTTCGCTGGAGCCCGAAATTCCGGAACCTGATTGGCGTTCGTGGCGGGCGGGTGCAGGATTTGTTGTGACGGATCTCGGCAGTTGCTGAGAGATGATTGCTGAGAGATGATTTTACTGGTAGCGATTTTCAGGGAGTAGGTTTCAACGGCCTTGATCAGATCCGTGGGGGATCAGTCGGGGATCAGCAGGTCGGAATCGCGAAGAAAACGAACGTCGCTGAGGCTGGAATCTGACAGGGCCGAGTGCGTGGGGGGCTTGGGCGACGCGGCGTTTAGTCCGTGATCCGGAACGCTGGGCATCCACTCGGTACGTCCATTGGCTGGTACAGCCATCGCGGCATCGGGGCCCATGTGAATTTTGAAGCTCAGGCTGGCGAACGAGAGCAGGTCTCCTGGCAGAAGTGCCCCGCGAATGACTCTCTGTCCGTTGACTCGTGTGCCGTTGGTGCTGCCCAGATCCCTGAGATAGACCAGTCCATCGGTTTTGACCAGCATGCAGTGCTGCTTGGAGATACTGGTGTGTTCGAGGACCAGGTCACACAGTTTGCCGCTGCGTCCGACGACGGTAATTGACTGAGTCAGGGTGATTGTCGGGCCACCTTCTTTGGGAATGAGTTGAGCCAGCATGAGAGGTTCCTGCCAGGAATTGGTTCAGGCGTTGGCCGCACCAGCCTGGGGCTAAGAGCATCGGGGAGAAATGTTGCGGAACAGTGTACCGACGCCCCAACGAGAGTTTGGACATTGGTCGGTCCTTCGTGGAGTTTCGCGGTTCCCTTGGGAAGTATCAGCGTGGAGGTCCCTGGAATTCCACCGGATTTTGCCACTTCCCGGGAACGGACTGGCGAGTAATTGTCAGAAATCGGCCTATTCCACAAAATTCCGGGGCATGTGGGGATCAACGGTCCAACCGGACACCTCAAAAACGGCAAATTCTGAACCTCGACCGCTGCCACGTGTCTGACCGGGGGACATTCGTGCAGGACTGTCGCACTGGCTGCGTTTCGAAAAGTGAACGCAGGTCCTGAAGGTGTCATGGCACACATTTTGCTGCAAGCACAGTGAAGATGCAGGGAACTCTAATTTTTTGCCTGGAAATGTGGCGGCATTGATGTTTCGGGAATCTGAAGATTATAACACCGTGACGGGCTCTGAAGTATCCGCGTTCGGTATGCCCGCCGGGGTTTGGTCAGCGTCTGGGGTGCAGAGACTCCGCGCGAGAGATGATCAGCAATTGGGCAACCGTTCGCAGGTTGCCTGTTATCAGGGCAATTCGTCGTGTCTTCCAGAAAGAACATGGAAGTTTCTGGAAGCGGGCCTGCGGCAGCGATTTGAGGCCCTTGCTGCATTTCTGCAACATCTCAGCACGGAACAGCGGCTGCCGCAATTTTTGCAGCAACTGAATTCCGCAGCCTTGGAAAGTGTCTGTCGACAATGGGTGTTGCCGCTGGGGGATTTGAAGGCGCAGAATATTCCCTGGACGTGGTTTGGGGCCACGGATCTGGTGCTGGAAGCGGACGGCAGTGTCGTAGTGATGGATCAGGATTTTTCGCATCCGTCGGGTCTGGAGCGTCTGGTGCATCAGCACTGGAAGAGCACTGACGACGCGGTCGACTGTATTCGTCGTGCGTTGTTTACTGATCCGGTTGGGGGGCCGGTTACGAAGGCTGCGGGTTCCCGCCAGGTCGTGGTGCTGGATCCCGGATTTTCGGGTGCTACATTTCGCGGCAATGAGTTTCTGGCTCGCTGCTTATCTGCGCAGATGGCACGCAGTTCTGACTTGATCGTGGAGCAAGGCGAGATTTTCGTGCGTGTCTCCGGAGAGCGTCGTCCGGTTGGGACGCTGATTCGCCGTATTGATGACGAGTTGCTGGATCCGAATTGTTTTCGTCCGGATTCTCTGGTGGGATTGCCGGGTCTTGTGCGCAGCTGGAAGGCGGGACAGGTCTCTGTGCTGAATCCTCCCGGCAGTGGTTTGGCCAGGCTGCGCTGCATTGGTCGGCTGGTGCCGCTGTTGATCCGGGAATATCTGGGACAGGAACCGCTGCTTGAGTCAGCGGAGGTTTATGAGTGTTCGGATGCACAGAAGTTGCAGCGGGTGTTGGCGCATCCGCAGCATTTTGCATTCCGAACGGATGATCCATTACATCCGGCCCGACCGTATTTCGGGAGTATGGCGGACGCCGTGGAGTATGAGCGAGTTGTGTCGCGGATTGTTCGGTCACCATTGTCGTGGATAGCGCGTCCCTTATTGATTCCGAACTCTGGACGTCGCAGTCTCAGGCTATTCGGCACGCTGCAGGGTTCATTTCGACTCTTGCCTGCCGGGCTTTCGCGAAATTGTCAGGAGGACGGGGGAGCATCACTGTTGATCAGTCCGAGCGAGTCAATTTCGACCCTCTGGTGATGCGGCGGGCCCGTGCGGCTGTTTGGGATGTGCGGCAGTCGTCGAGTGGATATGCACGAAGTTTACGCTTCGCATTCTCGCGAATGCGGCGGGCCAGTGCGTTTGTTCCGGGCTCCCGAATGCTTTGGAATGGCGAGCGATAGGGGCAGAGACCAGTCGGAGTTTCTGAACGGACTCTACGAGCCCCAGAGTGCGGTGACGGGGTATCCTTCGTCGACGATGGATACGGGGCGATTTTCGGCGTTGGGAATGCGTAATTCGTGGTCAATTCCGAGGGCATGATAGACAGTGGCGGCCAGATCTTCCGGGCGAACGACAGATTCTCGAGGGTAGGCGGCGTCCTGATCGGAGGATCCGTAGCACTGCCCTCCGGGAATCCCACCGCCGGCGATCACACTGGAAAAGAGGGTGCTCCAGTGATCGCGTCCCCACTGGGCATTGGCTTTGGGCGTGCGTCCCATTTCGCCAGTGGCGATGACGAGAGTTTCGTCCAGCAGACCGCGATCTGCAAGATCTGTCAGCAGGGCTGAGCAGGCCTGATCGAAAGTCGGCAGCAGGTGCCGTTTGACATCGTCACTGTTGCGGTGGGAATCCCAGCTGTAGCCGTCGACGCAGTCGTAGTGGACGGTGACATAGCGGACTCCGGCTTCAACCAGTCGGCGGGCCATCAGGACAGATTGTCCGAACAGGTGACGGCCGTATCGATCACGGACAGCAGCGGGTTCAGCCCGGATATTCAGTGCCGTGCGTGTCTGTTCGGACGTCATAAGTGAGAACGCACGCTGGCGGAACTCATCGAACCCCGGGGCGGCGAGGGATTTTTCCAGGCGTTGTCGTTCAGAATCGAATTGTTCGAGGAGGGATCGACGGCGAGCGAGTCGGGCTTCGCTGACATCATCAGCAGTGCGCAATTCTGAAATCTGAAACGTCAATTCTTCGTCCGAGCAGTTACGCCAGAAGGGGTTGTCATCAAGCGATCGTTTTTGAATGGATGTTGTGAGCGGGTTATAGCGTGGGCCAAGCCAGCCGGCGTGTTCACCGGGCCGAGGGTACTGTCCCTTTTCCTGAAGAGCGCCCAGGCTGTTTGGCAAAACCATGTAGGAAGGCATGGAGCGGGACAGCCCCCACGTTTGCTGATCGTGGTATTCCATGACAGCCCCCATCGACGGCCAGTCTTTGGGGGTTGGGGAGAAACCGCCACCAACAGGTATGTGCCATCGCTTTCCTGTTTGCAGGTAATGGGCACCACCGCTGTGGTCATTGAAAGAGTGTGACATGGTTCGAATAACGCAGAATTTGTCGGAGACCGCCGCCATGCCCGGCAGATGCTCACCAATCAGCAGATCCGGGGTACGGCTGGCGATGGCCTTGAAGGGGCCGCGAATTTGTTCCGGGGCGTTCGGTTTCAGGTCAAAGGTTTCCAGCTGGCTGGGGCCACCGAACAGCATTAGAAAGATCACCGACTTCGCGCGGGCCTGTGGCTGCAGCAGGGATTCGGCGGCCAATAGTTGCGGCACAGAAAGCCCAAACAGTCCCATCCCGCCAGCGGAAAGGATTTTTCGCCGGGGAACACCATCACAGGCTGAGCGAGGATTGCCGTAGATTGACAGCATGCAGGAAATCCTGGTGTCGGGTGGCGGGGAGTTACCGGGAGGCTGGCGTCGACAGGAGATTGCCCGACGCCTATGGTATCATGCGCAGGATTCTGACTGAGAAAGCGGTGCAGAGCAACACAGTCCGGGCAGGAACCGTGTTCCGGCAACGGAATTTTGCTGCACACTACAGATTTCCACCAGGGCCGCGGAATCGCTGAAAGAGTTGGCAGATCGACTGGAACAGGGCTGCGAGGAATTCAATGGACTTAATACGGTGTCCGTGCCACGGTGTTTTGCCGAAGTGCGCTGGAACAGGTTCCCGGTCTTTCCGTCACGCTGTGATGCGCGTCCGATACTTCCCGGCGAGTGCTGTTGTTGTCATGGCCCTGTTTGTACTGATGAGTGGCTGGATGGCAAATCCATCAGCGGCTCAGGACGAAGTGGTTTCTGCCTTGCCCGTTGTCACAGTTGATCAGCTGGAACTGAAAAAAAAGGGGCTGGGGCGTTCGAAGAAGCTGGCGGGGGTGATTGAGGATTTGGCAGCGGAGTCGGTCGTCTTTCGTCGTAATTCGGGCACACCGGAAGTTATCCCGCTGAAAGAGATTGCTGCGATTCGATTTCAGAAATCGCCGGAATACGAATCCGGTTTAAAACACCTTGAAGCCTTTGCCTGGTCAGAGGCCGTGGTTCAGTTGACGCAGGCGTTGTCGACGGAACAGCGGCCATGGGTGATTCGCGAGATCCGTGCGTCGATCGCGGAAAGTTGTCGGGCGTTGGGGCGTTACGAGGAAGGCATCCGCATGATGGAGCAGATCCTGGAATCTGATCCGGATTCGCGTCACATCCTGATGTTGCCATTGGTTTGGGACGAGCGAATTCCTGAGCATCAGCGATTTGCTGGTCGGGTGGTTGATCTGGCGTCAGATTCTGTCGCGAGGCAATTGGTGGCGGCGACATCGCTGCTGCATCTGGATTCGCACCAGCAGCAGGCGGAGGCTGTGCTTCGGAGCCTGAAGCGGAACGGTCGAGGCAGCATGGGGGCTGTGGTGGAAATGCAGTTATGGCGACTGCAGTTACTGCGTCCGGGAGAGTTGCGGATTCTGGCGGTAGAGCAATGGCAGGAAAGATTAAAAGAGTTTCGTCGGGAGCTTAGAGCACCTGGTGAATTTCTTGTGGGGAGGGCTCTGACGGAGTTGCATGAATACGACCGGGCGATACCAGCGTTTTTGTGGATGCCATTACTGGCACCGTTGGACCCGGCGACAACGGCCGCCGCATTGGGTGAGGCAGCAGAGGCGGCGAAGCATGCCGGCAGGAATTCTGAAGCGAACAGGCTGCAGCGGGAGCAGCAGGACTGGTTGTCGCGAACGAATGTGGTTCAGCCATGAGTGGCAGCAGTTTGAGGAGCGATGATCGGCAGGAAATCGTGACGAGCAGTCGATGCCGAAAGACTGCCTGGGCATCAGCCTCGCGGGGAATGGGTAGATTCAATGACCACTTCCTATGGGAGATTGATCTGAGCTGTTGCCGGCGTCAGCAGGCCCGGAGAATGTGCATAATCACTGCTACATCACCCTGTTTTCCCACATTTGCTAAAGGTTTTCGATCCCCGGGGCTTCGTTAATACTGGAATTTTGTTCGGTGACATGAGATCGCTCTGCCAGTAAAATAGGCAGTCCAGACCACCGGCTTTCTGTGGTGCCTCATCCTGCTGAGCGGGAGAGCGGACATCGTCAGCACTCAGAAATCGGCCCGAGTCTGTTCAGACTTAATGCCCGAGGTACTGTTTGTTCTGGCTTCGCTCCAAACTTTTCTGGAAAATCATTGGGCTTTATGTCCTGCTGTCTCTGCCTGCGGTAATTGGACTGCTGGCAACTCTGCAGTCACGTCTGTCAGCGCAGACTGCGGCGCAGCATGAGCGTCAGGTGCGTTCGGTTTTGCAGACAGCATCACGATGGATCGGCCAGTCCGACAACGTACCAGAAATGCTCCGTTCCATCCGTATGGGGCTCAGCGAAAGTCAGAAACTCTGGCTTGTGAACGAGCAGGGACAACCAGAGGGGCTGCCCGAAGAGGCTCGAATAACGGATGTCACGCTGACATCAGGCATACGTTCGGCATTCGTGGAGGGCGAATCATTTCGGTACGTGCGTACGGATCCTGCACGAGCGGAGGTTCTGGTTGCCTGTCTCCGGGTCGACACGGCCGGGGGCAAACGGCTGTTGCTGATGAGTTCTGATCCCGTATTCATTCTTGAACAGTCCGGGCTGATCAGTTCGATGACTCTGCGTGCTGTTGTATTCACCTGGCTGACGGGCACCTTTTGTCTGGCGATTGTGACAGCCGGCGTTGTCAGTCCGCTGCAGGTGATGTCTCGAAAACTACAGACGACCGTGCATCGGGACGACCGTGACGACATGCTGTTGAATGTTTCAGACCGTCAGGACGAAGTGGGAGCCGTTGCCAGTGCGCTGTACCAGCTGGAGGATCAGCTTCAGGATCGCATTCAAAGCCTTGAGACTGCGGGCCGGGAAGCGAGCGCCTCCGTGAATCTGCTGACATCGGTTCTGGAATCGATGATGGAGGGTGTGATAGCGATTGATCGCGAACAGAAGATGGTCTTTATCAATCCAGGAGCGCGTCGTCTGCTTTCTATTGGAGACGCGATCAGGCCTGGCCATCGGCTGTACGAAGCCGTACGAATACCGGCGTTTCTGGAGACCGTGGAAGAGTCTCTGAAGACTGGCGACATACAGACTCTGGAATACCGATCAACGCGTGAGAATGCGTATCACGTGCTGGTGGCGATACCGATTCTGAAGGGCCCCCATGCCGGGGCCGTTGTGGTAGTACGAGATATTTCTGACATGCGGCGGCTGGAAGCAATGCGGCGGGACTTTGTCAGTGGTGTTTCCCATGAGCTGAAGACTCCGCTGACAGTGATTCAGGCCTGCACCGAAACGCTTCTGAATGGTGCCCTGGACGACCCGGAGGCCGCGGAGAGATTTCTGAAGCAGATCGATCAGCAGTCTGAAAGACTACTGCAGCTGATTCTGTCCATGCTGCAACTGGCACGAGTGGAATCCGGGAATGAAATCCTGCACATCTCCGCAGTGCCGGTGCATGAGCTCGCAGAAGACGTGATTCGGGATTTTCGAACGGTCGCAGCAGCGCGCTCTGTCTCCCTGAAGCAGTCCGGAGCGGACGAGCTTTGGGTGCTGTCGGATGAACAGGCCGTACGCACGATACTGAGTAACCTTGTGGACAATGCCGTCAAGCATACGGATAGTGGTGGAACGGTCACTGTCGAGCTGCGATCAGAAGCGACGGACTCTTATGTGATTGTCCGCGATACCGGTGAAGGGATTCCGGAAGAACTACTCGGACGTATTTTTGAGCGTTTTTATCGGGTAGAAAAAGATCGTTCGCGGGAACGCGGGGGATCCGGACTGGGGCTGGCCATCGTCAAGCATCTATGCCAGGTGCTCAAGGCCACAATTTCGGTCCGCAGTCGAATTGGTGAAGGCAGTGAATTCACCGTGCGATTCACCGCGGGACGCTGACGGCCTGATTGCATGTTTTTCGACAGCATTCGGGTTTCCCTACCCCCTTCAATTGCCATGCAACTTTGGACGCGATATCCGGGGCTTCTCCCGAACCGCAACGTGTGTAGTACCCCTGCGCATAACATGTTTCCGTCAAATCAGTTACGGCGGCAGGTGCATGGCACCTGGATCCTGTCTCCGCGGGACGCTGACGGCCTGATTGCATGTTTTTCGACAGCATTCGGGTTTCCATACCCCCTTAAAGTGCCATGCATCTTTAGACGCGATATCCGGGGCTTCTCCCGAACCGCAACGTGTGTAGTACCCCTGCGCATAACATGTTTCCGTCAAATCAGTTACGGCGGCAGGTGCATGGCACCTGGATTCCCATGGCACCTGGATCCCCATGGCACCTGGATCCCCATGGCACCTGGATCCTGTCGACAGGACGATGGTCTGCGTTCAGTGACCGTTTGCCGCTTGACCACTTCCGGCAGCGTGCATCCACGCGGGGAGACTGATTTGACCGCCTTTAGCGGTACAAAAGTCCGGTTTTCACCGAAAATCGCCACGTTATCGACGGCATTTGTTCGTCTTTCAACTGTTGCGGAGTCCCCGAGTCACTATCATGACGGACTACAGAGGATCCAACTGAGAAAAAATGCCGTGAATTCAAGACGCTCAGGGGATAGTTCTGCAACCTGAATTCTCGAGATGTTGCCATGCGGTATTCACGAAGACAGTTTCTCCGAAGCCGAAGTGCATTACTGGCTTTACCGTATCTACCGTCGCTGGCGATGGGTGACGAAACCCCGGCGGCCGGGATAAAGCCTCGCAAAAAACTGGTCATTGTCTACATGCCCAACGGGATTGTTCGTCGCTGCTTCTTTCCTGGCGAGGAAAACAGGGACAGCCCGGATTTCATCGGAGGCTTTGATGCTGACAGGATCAAGAATGAACAACGTCTGAAAAGTACTCCGGGGACCTATCCGCTTGAACTGACTTCCACCATGCAGCCGCTGGCGGATCACATCAACGACATCACGCTGATCACCGGACTGGACCGCTCCTACAAAAACGGGCAGGACGTACATGCTCAGGGGGCCTCCTGCTACCTGACCAGCCTGTCTCCTGAACAGGCTGCTGCAAAAGGAATCGCTCATCCGAATGGCCGAACGCTCGACCAGGTCATCGGAGATGCCGTTGGGCAATCCACGATTTTTAACACGCTGGAAATCAGCTGCAATGGTTTTACCGCGCCCAGGGAACCGATCGAGTTTGATAATATTTCGTGGTACGGACCGGGAAAAATGGCCCCGTCAATCCGCGAACCACAGAAACTGTACGATCGGTTGTTCCTTCGGGAAAGCTACCGCAGGCATGTCGCAGATGTCACCGACCTCGTCCTGGCTGACGCTCGTACGCTCTCCACAAAGCTGGGCGTTGATGACAGGCAGACGCTTGGCGAATTTCTGGACATGATTCGCGGCATTGAAGTCCGCATACAAAAGATGGATCGGCTGCT
>CAIQIE010000258.1 GCA_903871805.1 uncultured Planctomycetaceae bacterium
GCCACTCGGGCAAAGGCCATTTCAAGAGAACTGGTCGCCACATCCAGCAGTGAGATGTCATTCTGCGAACGCGGTTCCCAGTCGTCCGGGAATCTGCCATCGATCCACAGATGCCTGATGTCGTCTGTTGTGAGATACAGTTGACCGGATTCGTCGATGCGGCCGAAGACCGCGAGGATGGACGTAAGTTCGACGGTTTGCTTTGAGGTGCCCACGAGTCCCGGGTCACGTTTGCGAGCCGCGTTGGCAGCTGCCGCAAAATGTTCGCTGTACATTCGATTGTTTTGGCTGAAGTTCAGCAGAGCGTCATCCAGCCTGTCCGGGGCGACTTTGGGGTCACGGACCCCGGTGCTGCCGGTGTGATCCAGGGAAGAGTCTCGCAGGGCGAAGAGATTGAAGCTACCGGTGATGGCATCGGAATTCTCTGCACCTTTGGTAAGAATGCCCCGAACTTTTGGTTGAATGCCGACTCTTGCGAGGGCATTGTCCAGTTCAGCGAGCGTCACATTGCCGTTGTCATCCGGATTCAGTAAGCCATGGTTGTAGAAACACAGCAGGGCCGGGCACGGGATGCTGTCGGCATGCGGACGGGATCGCCACGGATGACTGGAGGCGAATGATTGTTTGATATCCGGAATGTTGAGACTGTTGTCGTCTGTGGTCATGGAGTCGTCTTTCAGGAAATACAGGTTGGCATCGGGCGTGAAGTGTGTGGAGAGCCGGCGGAACTTTGGTCAGCTGCTGGGCAGAATCCGCATCGTGCTGCCGGCGAACACGAAAGCGGCGTACCTGACGGGTGAGGTCCTTTCATTCGTACTGCACTCTCTGACGTCTGTCCAACGCCGTACTCCGCCAATTCGCGGGCGGTGGTTAGTCAGGAAATCTGCCACAACCTGAGTCGGGAAGTATTTACCCTGGTAGTTATTCCCTGTAGTACTCTTACGTTGATGCATTTACGCCACGTAATGTGATACGCACATGGTGCGGGAATGTCAAGGCTGCCATCGGCCGACACAGTTGAAAACAATTTAGCCACATCAACCTTGGCATGGTCCTGAGAATATGGTTTCGGATGTGCGCCTGCTGGCGTCGTGTCGCCTGCGTGAGTGGTGACTGGCTGGCGAAAAAAAACAGTGCGTTAGCGGGTGGAGTTTTTGCCATGGCGCGGGCGAATCGGCGGGATGTTTTGATTTTGGGTCTGCATAAAAGCGGCACGGTGCGAGCCCGCCGATGTCGGTTCCTGGCTGTCGACAACCGCAGTATTCACCACGGAAAACTCGGAGTTCACGGAGAAGTCACAACCCGAGGAGCGATTAGCGACAATTCCTCGCGACTGGTGTCTGCATAAAAGCGGAACGGCGCGAGCCGTCCGGTGTCGCAAAAGGGCCTCATTTCCTCACCCCAGCCGATCAGCAAAACCTCAGGCCACCTCATGTCGCCCCTTCAGGGCTTTGTTTGTTTTCGGGCATAGGCCATGGGCTCGCGCACCATGGCTACATCATGCCGCCCCGTTTGGGGCTGAAGTGCACAACAGAGGCTGGAAAAACATCTGGGGGGGCAAAAACTGGGGGCCATCCACCTGTCGTTTGACAGTTTGTACGAGTCCTGGCACTGCTTTACAAGGGTTTTTGGCTCTTGAAAAAACAGTGCGTTAGCGGGTGGAGTTTTTACCATGGCGCGGGCGAATCGGCGGGATGTTTTGGCGGATCAGGAAGTCTGATTCGCCAGCGGCTGGAGCTTCTCGCCGGGATCATGGGCATCGAGGTGCTCGGCTATGCCGTGATGAGCAACCATTTTCACTGCGTTCTGCGCAGTCGCCATGATATGGTGGCCACATGGTCAGACGACGAGGTTGCTCGGAAATGGTGGATGCTCTGCCCGGTTCGGAAAAATCCGGACGGCAGTCCTGCGGAACCGGCCGAGGTTGAGATAAAGACAATTCGCAATGACCGTAAGGGGTTGAAGGAAAAACGGCGGCGCCTGTCGAGCATCTCATGGTTCATGCGGTTTCTGTCAGAGAAGATCGCAAAGGATGCCAACAAGCAGGACAAGTGTACCGGCCGGTTCTGGGAAGGCCGGTTCAAGGCGCAGGTGCTGCTGGATGAGGCGGCGATTCTGGCGTGCATGCAGTATGTGGATCTGAATCCGATCCGTGCGGGCCTCGCGAAAACTCTGGAAGGCAGCGATTTTACCAGCGTGCAGGATCGGATCGAAGATCTGAATCAGGCAAAGAAAGAGTGTGCAGATACCAGTACGCAGTGCGCAGAGAATGCCGTGGAGAGTGTTCCGTGTTCAGAGCATGCAGAGCAGGCAGTCCCATCTGTGCCCCTTGTGGAACCGGCAACGATCCCGGCCCCTGCGCGAAACGCATTTGATGCGGCGGTAGAGCATGGTGCTCGCGCAGGATGGTTGTCACCAATTGCCCTGCAGGCAAAGCGTCAGGCCCTGCGGGCGAAGAAGACGGAGCGGCGTGCTTCGAACAAGGGGTTTCTGTCGCGGGGCGTTGGCGAATACCTGCAGCTGTTGGACTGGACAGCGCGTCAGGTTCGGTCTGACAAACGCGGAACGATGCCTGCGGAGCTGGAGCCGCTTTTTGAGCTGCTGCAAATTTCGGCGATCTGTGGGTGGAGTGTGTTGAGAACTTCCATAAATGGTTCCGGTCCAGCGTGGGCCGTCCGAAATCGATAGCGACCCACGCGGACGCTCAGGGCCACAACCGGGCCATTAGTATTACGTCTTCGCGGCGGGTGTTTGTATGAATGGCGGTTGTCAGTTGTCAGTTGTCAGTTGTCAGTTGTCAGGGGGCGATGCCGGACGACATGGGGCTTGTGCCGTGCGCGTTGTCTGCAACCCTTTAAGGGTTGGTTCAGGGGTGTGTCTGAAAATCCGGTAGCGGCGCTGCGCTTGCAACCGGCTATTTTCTGCCAGCCCTTCAGGCTGAAGTGACACGGTCCGCCGTTCCAGGCTCCCCATCGTGTACGTGCAAAAGATAGATGGATGGCCCCCCCCCATTCCCCTGTTACGATTTTTGTTGGCGGGGTGGTCTTTTGTGTGTTATATTCAACCTAATACTAGGGGCGTTTCTGGAATCCATTGGGATGGGGTGCGATGTTCGAATTATTTCGTCTGGTACCTGCCATGCAATTGATCTTCAAGCATGAGGTCGAGTTCACTCGCGATAGCTTTCAGGAGTTGACTGCGGAGCAGTACGAGGCCTTTGAGCGGAAGATCGAGAAGCCCAGGGAAAAGGTGTACCGTATTCTGGCCTTTGAACCGACCGTGCTGGAAAATGAGGACAGCGACAAAATTCTGCTGGAGCTATCGGTCGTCATGGAGTCAGAACGGCAAAATCTTCTCGACGCCGTGGGGACGATCTACCGTGCCTCGGCACCCCTGAATAGCTCGCAGCCAACGTTCGAACAACGGTTGCAGTACCTGCGTCCCAGGTTTCCTCCAATTGTCGTTGGGGAAGAGTGATTGGTAGTCCGTGGGCGAACGGCACTCGGAGATTGCTTGTTCCGGTAGCGGGGGGGAGTTAATACAGCGAGGTACTGTTGGATTTTCGTCCGATCTGAACCGTGCCGTGCCGCGAGACCTCACAATTGCCCAGCCCCGTCGCTGCCGCGTTCTTCAGGAAGTGTGAGTACCCTGTTCTCCGCACACGCCATGTTTCTGTCGCACCTGGAACTGTCAGCAGGTCATGAGGATGGTCAGCCGACTGGTCGGCTCCAAAAACGATCGGTGTCAGAGTGATCGTTCCCTCTGAAGAGTCTGCTTTTCTGATTCGCAGTTGCAAATTCATCACGACGGCCGTGATGGGAACTTCCGCAAGAAAGGCCAGCTCATACCGCCCGGTCTCCGCATTGACTGACAGGGACATGCCTTCATAAATCACAACCGAATTGGTGTTCTGCAGCCGCCCGTGTTGGGGACTTTCGTGGAAGGCAAAAAAGGCTGGCGAATCGAAGACCGCTGTCTCCAGACGCTTCGAGGCACTGTCTTCGTCCACAGCTGTAGACAGTAAGGAAGAGTTCTCGCTGGCATTCAACGGGCTGCGATCCAGCCGAACCGGTGGCTGCAGATCTTTGAAAGCGGTATCGGCTTTGCCGGGCTGAAATTTTGGCCCCTGGGGACTACAGACTTCGATCGGCAGCGGCATTGTCTGCGTCGCGGTGGATTCCGGGTGCTGCGTTCCGGGAGAGACAACAATTTGGTGCGCCTGCAGTGGACTCTCTACCGAGTTCAGGAGCTGTGGGACATCCGGAGTGATCCGCAGTTCATCCGAGGCCATCACTCCCTGAACCACACAGAGCAGCAGTTTGCCAAAAAATTCCCCAGCCATCATGAAACGCCTTGCTGAGCCAGTTTGAGCCGCCCACGCCTTGCGACCAAATGCAGGCGGGGGAATGACCGCGATACAGGACTCTGCCACAAAAACACCCCCACGCCAGGAAAGAGGATTCCCCGTGCGGAGGTTTGCGACGAAAAAGAGGACGAGGCGCCCTGCTTTCGGGGTTACAGAAACTCTGCGGTGTCTTGATGCGGGCGTGGAGGCACGAAAGCAACCAGAGCGGGGGGGCCAGGAACATTTTTCGATTACGATTACGAGCACCGTCCGCTACGGCGGACTGAGCACGAGCACGGGAATATTTATGTTATTTCCTCGCCCTCGTGCTCGTACTCGCTCTCGTGCTCGTGCTCGTGCTCGTGCTCGAGAGTCCTCCGACCACGCAGCAACGGCAGACCAACAGCCTCAGGCTGCGGTATCACCCCTGGGCGCGCTTCCTGGTCGAGTCGATTACGAGCACGAGTACCGCCCGCCAGGGCGGACTGAGCACGAGCACGATGAAAACCAATCGCATCCTTCGTCCCTCGCTCTCGTACTCGTACTCGTACTCGTACTCGTACCTGAACCCGAACTGGTTCACTCCTAACGGCTGAATCGGGGTTGTGATCCTGGCGGAAGGAAGGGATCTTCAAACAAGTCCGCGAGGACTTACCGGGTCTTTGGGCGGGATGCTGACAACTGCTGCAGTTGCAGCACGAGTTGCAACCGGCTGCGGCTGGCGACGATGCGGGCGATGCGGATTTGGGTCTCTCGTTCCTGAATCTCAGGGCCAGGGAATTCCACTGGTAACGGCCGCGGTTCGCTGGTCTGCAGGCTTGACCGCAGGCTGTTTTGAATCAGCGACGGCCAGAACGAAGGGGCTCCGGGGGACGGACTGCTTTTGGCTGGTTGATCTGCGATCACTGGTTCGGTCACAAGGGCTGGTTCGTCCGCGGCATCAGGCTTGTCCGCGGCATCAGGTTTGTCCGCGGCATCAGGTTTGTCCACGGTAGCGGGTTCGTCCGCAGTGATGGGCTTCAGGAAGGGAATGGGGGCTGCGGTCCCGGGGATCACAAAATCTGCCGCGCGTTCGTCCGGTTTCCGCAGAGTCGCTTCGCCCGCAGATGATGCGGGAGGCTGTTCTGCAACATCCACGGTGGTCACGGCCACGGTCCATGATTCCTGCGAAAGTCGACGGCCGGTCAGTAAGATTTTGGCGGTCATCCAGCCACTGACCTGTCCAATTTTTGGATGGATACGGAATCGGAAAATCAGATGCATCTGGCCTTCGCGGCAATGCACTTCGACCGGAGTTTGGGAGTCAAATTCCAGCGAGAACAGGGTTGGCAGATCCGGCGAGAGTGATTCTGCCCGTAGCTGAGTCAATTGCATGAGGTCAGAAAGATCTCCGGTTCTGGCCTGCTGCAGAGCCGTCCGAATACGGGACAGCGTGGCATCCGGAATTTTTTTTCCGGAAGGTATCAGAGCCGAAATGGCCTGCGTCAGTAATTCATCAGAAACCGAAATGAAAACGTCCTCGTCCTCAGTCAGTTCTGGAAAGCGATCGTCCCGGGTCACATTTGTGGACGGGGCGACTGCACTCAGTGAGGCCATGTTGCGGACCTGTTCGCTCCAGAGATGCACAACCTTTTGAGAGGCGGCGGCACGCCACGGACTGCTCTGAGCCGGCAGCAGCCGTTGCAGGGTCTGTCTAAGATCTGTCCAGCGGTTCCCCAGATCTGTGAATCTCTGATCCACAATGCGATCAATTTTGGGAACCACATCCCGCGATACTTCTTCGGCCACGACCTGGTTGATCTGTGGCTGCATGCGCAGTACCTGGTTCCATGCGATCTGATCGCCCAGTGGAGCGAGGAGAGGCATTCGGGAACCTGCCGCACTGCGTACTCGTGTGGGTTTCTGAACTGCCTGGATGGTGCCATGACTTTTTTGTGTGCGAAAGACTGTGCCATCGAACCACAGGGGTTTGATGATTTCGAACTGATGCTGCCCGCTGCTACTGACTACGGCCTGCGGATTGACTCCTGTGGTTTCGCTGCGAATCTGGCCTTTGGTCAGCAACTGGAACTGCAGCGGATTTGTTCCGGGAGTAATCTTTAAGCGAGTTTCCGTGACGGTTGTTTGTTTCCCGGTGACGATTGAATTTAGCAGGGACTTCGAGACATCGTCGTTTTCAGTGCGTGAATCCCTCGCAAGGGCTTCGAGCGTCGGGATGCGTACGGAGACGATGGCGGGCACCGCCGGCCTGGTGCTGTCATCCACAAAAGTGCCGGCGACGACAAAGCCGCTGGTTGCGCAGGCCACCACAGAAACAGCAAGGACTGGCAATCCATGCAGCAAGCGTTGAATTTTCCCGTTCCACGCCATAGGTAAAATCCCAAAGGCAACTTGCAGAACCCAACCGCGGAGGATTATTGCGGCGAGTATCTGCAATTCCACAGAAATGGGCTACATCGCGAGGAAAAGCAAGCCCGAAGCGGACCTGAGGAGCCGCTGCCGACAATTCTGTGTGGGAATTGTCGATTTGAAACTGCTATACTGGGAAATCGGTCTGGGCAATCCGGGGACTTCTCGCAGAGTTCCCACGGGTTTTCGCCTGGCTGACGGTGCAGCCCTTTCTGAAGAATCCACCTGGAAATGAACTGTCTTCAATCGGGAGAGCGGTGATGGAAGATGAACCTCAGAACTTCCCGCTTGTGGAGCGATTCCACAAGGCAGAGTATCTGTCTCGAGAACTGAGTGAGCATCTGAAGCAGTCACTGCTGCCCAGGCTTTCAGAGCTGCGGCATGCCAGCAAGGTTCAGGATTGCGCACAGGTATCGGATCAGGAAATGCTGGATCGGATAACGGCACTGCTGGATTCGGAATGCTTTGCTGTGGACCTTTATCAGCGTCTGCAGAAGTTTCTTGAAAGCATCGAAAAGGAGACTCGCGGGATTCTGGATCTGTGAGAATCCGTGATGCAAGTTTTTTTCGTGTGGACTGAAGAAGCCTGATAGCCTGTGAAATTGTGTGTTCTAAGTTGTCCGTCCCGCCTTTGAATTGCAGCCTATGTTAGCGATTGATCTTTCTGGAAAAGTGGCCCTTGTCACAGGTGGAATTCAGGGGCTGGGTCTGGCGACGGCGCGGATGCTGCATCAAAGTGGCGCGTCGGTGGTGGTAAATTATCTGCAGGATGCTGAGGGGCTATTTCAGCAGCGAGCGGAGCAGGCGGTGCGGCCCTTTGAAGAGCGCGGGCTGGCCGTTGCAGCGGATGTACGGTCGCGGGAAGACATGACGGCCTTGATGAATCGGATCACAGCCACCTTTGGTCGGCTGGACATCGTGGTGAACAACGCTGCGGTGCTGCGTGATCGCACGGTCAAAAACATGACGGACGAGGACTGGGACGCGGTCATCAGTACCAATCTGTCGGCGGTCTTTAAGGTCTGCCAGACGGCGCTGCCATTTCTGAAGGATGGTGGGCGCATCGTGAACATGGCTTCCATTTCCGGGGTGATGGGCTTTTATGGTCAGGCCAATTACGCGTCGGCCAAAGCCGGCATCATTGGACTGACCAAAGTCTTAAGCCGTGAACTGGCAGCGCGACAGATTACGGTGAATGCGGTCGCACCGGGGGTTGTGTTGACAGAAATGGGTCAGTCGATTCCGCAGGCGGCCAGAGATCAGATGCTGGCTCAGATACCATTGCGTCGGTTTGGCGAGCCGGAAGAGATTGCCGGAACGATTGCGTTTCTGTGCAGTCCGCTGGCCTCTTATATAACCGGGCAGACTTTGCACGTGAATGGTGGCTGGTGGGCATGACATCGGCGATTCAGCAGAAATTGTGCACCGCCGACGAGGCGGTCGCTTGCATACCATCGGGAAGCACGGTGGCCAGCGGTGGTTTTGTTGGTGCGGGGCATCCGGAAGCGTTGACGGCGGCTTTAGAGCGTCGCTTTGTGAATTCCGCGGAGCCGCGAGATCTGGCGCTGGTGTATGCGGCGGGACAGGGCGATGGGCATACGCGTGGTCTGAATCATTTGGCACATGCGGGGCTTCTGCGGCGAGTGATCGGAGGCCACTGGCGACTGGCTCCAAAGCTGGGGCGGATGGCGCTGGAGGGGGAAATTGAAGCCTGGAATTTTCCGCAGGGCGTGATTTGCCAGTTGTTCCGCGACATTGCTGCCGGGCGACCGGGGTGCATCAGTCGCATTGGACTTGGCACCTTCATCGACCCGGACCACGGTGGCGGGCGGCTCAACGATCGTTCCAGCGACGCCCTGGTGGAACGCATCACGCTGGGTGGCCGCACATGGTTGTTTTATCATGCGTTTCCGATTCACGTGGGATTGATCCGAGCGACAGCCGCGGATCCTTTGGGAAATCTGATTCTGGAAGATGAGGCGGTGATTGGTGATGTGCTTCCGATTGCTCAGGCCGCCCATAATGCGCAGGGTCTTGTGATCGCTCAGGTGCGTCGTTTGCTGGACGCACCTATCCCGCCGCAGCGGGTTCGCGTCCCCGGGCGTTTGGTGACGCATGTGGTGGTGGCGGATGAGGGGGATCACTGGCAGACATTTGCGGAACCATTTAATCCCGACTACTGCAGTTCGCGGCAGGGGGATTTGATGGAGCAGCAGGGGCAGACTGGAATTCCGGATCTGGTTCGGCGGATTGTGGCCGAGCGGGCGTGTGATGAGTTACCGGCAGGCTGCATTGCCAACCTTGGAATTGGATTGCCTGAAGGGATTGCCGTTGTTGCGGCTGAGCGAGGGCTGCTGGACCATCTGACCCTGACTGTGGAAAGTGGGCCGTTGGGCGGAATACCGGCGGGTGGTCTGAGTTTTGGGGCCTCGCGTTTTCCGGAAGCCATCATCGACCAGCCATCGCAGTTTGATTTCTATGACGGGGGTGGTTTGGACTTTGCGGCGCTGGGAGCCGCAGAAGTCGATCAGCATGGGAACGTGAATGTTTCGCGGTTTGGTCAGTGTTTTGCGGGAGTCGGCGGTTTTGTGAACATATCCCAGAGTGCTCGTCGGCTGGTGTTTTGCGGTACACTCACGGCTGGTGGGGCAGAGCTGCAGTTTGCGGACGGGCGATTGAGGATTTTGCGCGAGGGGCGGATTCGCAAATTTGTCAGACAGGTTGAACAGGTTTCCTTTTCCGGACGGCTGGCGAGCATTGAGGGCCGGGACGTGATGTATGTCACCGAGCGCGCGGTATTTCGTCTGCAGCCGGAGGGACTGGAACTGACGGAAGTCGCACCAGGGATTGATGTGGAACGTGATGTGGTGCAGCAGATGGAATTCCGACCGATCGTTCGCAATGTTCGAGTCATGAAAATCGATCCCGCGAACTCAACACCGGGGGTGTGAGTGCAGCGGTGCGAGGACGGTCAAAAAGGGGGTTCAGGAACAGTTTTCCGGAAAGTGCAGGGTGCGATTCTTCTCAGTTTGCTCTGGAATAGCCAGAAATCCGGAATTGACGTGAAGCCGGTAAATAAGTGCGATACGATACGCAGACTCAGGTCGCCTTCCGTTTCAGCACATTTCATTTGAAACATTCGAACATTTGGACAGCCCCATAACATGTTTGAGACTTCTCAATCCCGCGCCGCGATACTAGCTCGAGTGCGTTCTGCGCTGCCCCAGTCATCACCATTGCCGGAAGTCCTGACTGCGGGGCGTTGGCAGACCTTTCCGGATCCCGTCGCTCGGTTTGCCGAGGTACTCACCACGGTGGGCGGCCAGATGATCCTGGTGCCAAATGTCGCTGCGGCCAGCAATCATCTGCAATCCAATCCCTACTGGAGTACGGCAGCGGTGCGTTGCAGCGTTGTGGACGGTTTGGGGGATTCCAGTTTTGATCTTGAAGCGGCCAATGATCCGCACGTGCTGGAAAATGTGGATTTTGCGGTTTTGCGAGGACATCTGGCGGTGGCGGAGAATGCGGCCGTCTGGGTGACGGACGATACACTGAAGCACCGCGTGCTGTATTTTATTCCGCAGCACATGGCCTTGGCGGTTCCTGCCAGTTGCCTTGTGCACAACATGCACGAAGCCTACTCGCGCATTACGGTGGGTCACCATCGTTTTGCCGGCTTTATTTCGGGCCCGTCAAAGACGGCGGACATTGAACAGTCGCTGGTGATTGGCGCCCATGGAGCTCGATCGCTGACCGTCTATTTGATCGACGATCTTCCGGATTTGCTGAACATCGCTCCGCAGTCGGCCGCTCAGTGACAATCGTCTGAAAACTGATCGTCAGGTGTGGGGCCACGAACGGTGGTTTTTAGGAATCGTTGATTGTGCTGTGCGCAAATGACGGGGATGGTCGAACGCATGGATGGTCTATGCCCTCGGGGCACTGATTCAGGGGCGTCTGATGCGCGGTAACCGTAACTTGTGGTAAACTTTTTTTGACCACGAATGACACGAATAAAAACAGGGGCAGCGTGGGTTGGAGGTTGGGTGTTTTGAGCCTCTGATGTCGCTGTGGATGTACGTCCTCCTGCAAACGGGCCCATGGGCTATGGTTCTGCGAGGGCGCGGGTGAGGAGTTTGAAAATAGCGAGCTGGCAGGACCCCGACTGACAGGAGACTTTGCCGGGTCTTCCTGATTCATCAATCCGGTCAGGGAGCGATGAAAATCTTTGAGGGTAGTGAAATTCCGTGGCGAGCGACTGAAACGCCGTGATAAGCTGATAGAACAACCGTAGGCGTATCTGATCGCGCAAACGCAGATACAGGCAACTCTCAGTGAGAACACAGACGATGCGATATTTCGGAATCGGCAGGACCCTGTTGCTTGCGTTCAGTGCTGTGTTTCCATTTACGGGCGGGCTCGTCTATTCCCAGCCGCCGGCGGCCCAACTTCCCGCCGGACAGGCCGGAACAAAGCAATTGGTGCCCGTGCCGGAAAACGCTGAGAATCCCTTAATTCCCATGGCCGAACCGGCAATTGGCCAAAGCGTTGCGCTGCCGCAGGCTGCAGCCACGGCCAACGCACCGGCATCAGCAGCGTCCAAACTGGCACCGGCTGCTCCAAAACCAGCACTGGCCGTACCCAAACCTGATGCTGCGGTTGCGCCGGCAAAAGCAGCGGTGACTGTGGGCCCTGCGGTGAAGGCTCCTGCTGCCGCGGTGGGCCCGAATCGTAAACCACAGAATCCCAGCCCTGGACGACCTGCGAATGAAGTGAACGACCGGCCGCTGGTTCCCATGCCGGAGGGGGCTGATGCGCCTGAGCCTTCATCCACGGAACCCTTAATGACGCAGGACGTTTTTTTGCCGGACGATCTGCCGGCAGCAAGCACGCCGCGTGGAACGTTGGGCGTGACGTATTTTCGGCACACGCATCCTGTCCCTGAAGACAAGCATCCTCGACTGGGCATGCTGGCCGTTCGCGACAAGCAGCGATTCCGGATCGTGGTCGTGCGGGGAATGGGTGGTCTGCGTCTGAAGAACGGTATCTGGCTGTTTGAATCTGACCGGCCTCTGGATCCCGGTGCCAGTCATATCGTGTGTATTGAAGCCAAGGATCACATGATGGATGTGGACGCCATCACCAAACGTTATGTACGCCTGATTCCTGGGCGCATTGTTTACCTGGATTTCTCGGATCCATCGGAAGACTGAGTTTACCCGTGGCGGCGTCGCGGTTACTCGGCAAACATTGCGGTCAGATCGATATCGTCATCGGCTGACCGCTTTTTTGTTTTGCCGGGCTTTGCAGGCGGACGGGCCACGGGTTTGGCGGCAGGTGCAGCGGAGGCGTTTGAAGGGTTTGCAGACGTCGCGGCAGGGGGCACCGCCGGATCACTTTGCCGGACTGCAGGTTTGGCCGGAACGACTGGTGCAGTGCCGCTGGCTTTTGCCTTTGCCGCTGCAGCATCGCGAGCCAGTTTCACAAGTCGGGCTTCAGCATCGCGAATTTCCCCTACCATTTCGCCGACAGTTTGCCAGCGTTCATCGGGATTGGCTTTCAGGCCTTTCATGATGGCCGCTGCCACCTGCCGGTCAATACCGGGCATCAGAGTTGTGATTTCGACGGGTGGTTTATTGATGTGCTGCAGGACGGCATCGATGGTCATTGCGGCATCCCATGGAAATCGTTTGGCATACATCTCAAAGCAGGTCACAGCGTAGGAAAAAATGTCCAGTCGCTGATCAGTGGGCTGCCGTTTGATCAACTCCGGAGCCATGTAGCAAGCGGTGCCGGTTCTGTTACCGGGACGACGAAACTCTGGTGTGTTCGGGACGACCAGACCGAAGTCGATCAGTTTTGCAGACTTCTCGTCGGAGATCATGACATTGCGGGGACAGATATCACGATGAATCCAGTTCTGCTGGTGGAAATGCTGCAGAGCTTCACCGATCTGAATCATGTAACGCAGCCGATAGCGTTTCATTTCGTCGTTCTGCAGATCAACCAGCAGTGCCAGTCCGACGCCTTCGACAAACTCCATTACCAGAAACATTTCGTCTTCGGTGGTCCAGCCAAATTCGTGCGTTTTGACGATGTTCGGATGATTCAGCGACATCGCCACATCGCCTTCCGAGGGTTTATGTAGTCCGCGAAAGCGTTCTTCCAGCTTCTGTGTCTTTTCCTTATCCAGAACCTTCAGAGCGACGGGGCGGCCGGATTTCAGGTCTGTGGCTTTCCAGACCTTGGACATACTACCCTGACCAACACGACCATGCAGCGTAAATCGGCGGGAGATATCTGTCTGTTCATGCGCTGGTTTCTTGCTAAACAGCTTTTCGAACATCATCAGCTCGCAGAAAAAGGCAGGAAAAACAGTAGCGAATGCCTCGAATTACGACGCCTGAGGCCGGAAAAGTCAATGAGATTTCGCTGAGGCTCTGGACTTCCGCCCGTTTCAGGGAATAAAATGGCAGGATGGAAAACTCACGCAATCTGCAGGGAGTTGCATTTCATCAACAGTGACGTCTGCTTATCAGAACACGCCAGCGATTCCGTCAGAGTCGGTGAAGTTTGTGGATTCTCCGAAATACAGGCTTTCTTGTCTGGCGTTTTTGTTGTTCGTCGTGTTCCACGCGCCGTGGGCTGCCTGCCCGGGACCTGCAGACTCAGCTGTCTCGCTTGCCTTTCCCGCTCTGGGGGTAACAATGGATCGTGGTAACTTGTGGCCGTAGTCCACTGCGCAGTGATGTGCAGCGAATAAAAGTCGCAGGATGAACGACTCTGGCGAAGTGGGATATTCACTGTTTGGAAATCTCTGAGGGGATGAATCAATGAAGTACTGGCAGACACTGGCTTTGGCACTGGCCTGTTTGGTAGGGGGATCAGCGATGGCAGCGGACTCTGTTCACGAATTTCAGATGAAGTCGATTGACGGCAAAGACGTCAAGCTGGCGGACTACAAGGGCAAGGTTATTCTGTTCGTCAACGTCGCCAGTCAGTGCGGACTGACTCCGCAGTATACGCAGCTGCAGACGCTGCACGAGAAGTATGCAGACAAGGGGCTTGTAGTCATTGGCGTGCCCTGCAACCAGTTCGGAGCTCAGGAGCCAGGCACCGAGAAGGACATTAAGCAGTTCTGTTCTTCGAAGTACAACGTCACGTTCCCCATGATGAGCAAAGTGGATGTGAACGGCGCAAAGCAGGATGCGTTGTACACCTTCCTGAAGAGCAAGTCAGAAAAGACGGACGACATCAGCTGGAACTTTGAGAAGTTCGTGGTTGGCAAAGACGGCAAAGTTGCCGCTCGATTTGCTCCGCGCGTGAAGCCTGATGCTGCAGAAGTTCTGGCAGCCATCGAAGCGGAACTGAAGAAGTAATTTCGTACGGACAGCTGCGACGCTCACTACCGCTGGAACTTTTTGTTCCGGGTTCTGATGCGGTTGTGGCCGATCACGTCTGTAAAAAATTTCTGGCACGCGTGCGAAGTCTGATTTCGCCCGCGTGTTTTTTTGTTGCCGGGCGGCAGCTGGCCAGGCTTTCCGTCGCTTTGAAATACGGGGTTTTCGGGGCCTGCTGTGCAATGCTGGATTGGCAGGGTGAGCGCTGCGATGGAAATCCGTTGGGGGCGGAGGGCCAGCAAAAAACTTCTGGCTAACGTCAGGTTAACCGTCGGCTGCGAGCCAATCGATGAGTTCTGTGAAGATCTGTTCGCGATTGGGTTCAAATTCCAGCGTGTGTGTGGCGCCGGCCCAGTGGCGAATCGTCAGTTGGCTGTAGCGAAGTTTCGAGACCAGTGTCAGTGTTGCCTGGTTGTCGATCAGCTGATCGTTTCCCGCCAGCATCAGCAGGACTGGCAGTCTCAGTTCCGGAGACTGCTGGAAAATAACCTGGTCCAGATCACGACCGGCATTCAGCAGCGAACTGGACACCGCGTGGAGCGCAAGTGGATCGTCGGCGATGAACCGCTGCCATTCTGACGTGTTGGTGAAAAGTGCCGGGTCATCCAGTGGAATGGGGATGCACTTGCGGAGAATTTCCAGCCGTCGAGCCAGATTGAGTTTTAGTCGCTGAATTGCCGACAGTTGAAAGCGTGGAATGATACCTGGGTACAGAAGTACCAGCCGCTGAAATTCGTCGGGGAACAGGCAGGCGGCTGCGGCAGCTGTCTTTGCTCCCCAGCTCAGTCCGATCAGGAACACGGGTGTTTCGGGAGGATGTTCTGCCAGTGCCAGTTGACGGAGTGCGCGGACGTCATTGATCAGTCTCAGGCCATGAGCCGCATGGCCACGCTGGCGGCCGTTTAAGCCCGAGCCGCGTCGATCGGCGAAGTAGACATCAAAGCCGGCTTCGGCGAATCGGCTGGAAGAGTACTGATACCAGCCGGAATGACTTTGAATGCCGTGGGTGGCCAGAAGAATGCCGCGAACGGACTTTGCGGCCCAGTGTCGAAAGCGAATGGGATAGCCATCGGACGCGATGAATTCCCGGAACTGCCCGTCATTCATCGCGGCACGACTTCCTCGACAGCCCTGGCGAAAGCGCCCCAGGTTCCCTGGTCAAACAGTACGAACCGAACGAGCGGCGGTTTTTGATGCCAGCGGACGAAATCCATTGTGGTCTTGATCAGATTATTGGCGGCCAGATCCAGTGGATAGCCGTAGGTACCAGCACTGATTGCAGGAAAGGCAATGCTTTCACAGTTTTGTTCGATGGCGTGAAACAGGCACGCTCGACAGGCCGACGCCAGTTGTTCAGGTTCTCCGTGGCGACCACCCTTCCAGACCGGGCCGACGGCATGAAAAACGAATCGAGCGGACAGATTTCCGGCCGAAGTCACGACGGCATTTCCGGTGGCACAGCCTTCCGGATATTTTTCGGCGGTCTCTCGCAGAATCTCCGGCCCGCCGGCCTGATGAATTGCGCCAGCCACACCACTTCCGTCAGACAGTCTGCTGTTGGCGGCATTGACGATCGCGTCAACGTGCTGTTGAGTGATATCGCCCTGAACAATTTCCAGTCGACATGGGCCCAGTTTAACAATCATGGATCGGATATCTTTGTTTCAGGACGTGGAAAATCGCGTATTGATCGAACCTTATGGGATCATAACACGACACGCGGCTACCCGGCACTCGCGGATGTCTCGTTCACATCGGAATCGACAATGACAATCGTCCGGCCTCCCTGCCCCGAGGAAATCCCGAAGACGATGTACCGGGCCTCCTCGGCCCGCAGATTTCGCATCTGATGAATCTCGCCCGGATCAACGATCACGGTGTCGCCCGCCTGCATCACACGACGTTCCCCGGCCACATGCATTTCGACTTCACCGGACAGGATCACAAAGGTTTCCTGCATGTCCTGATGAAAGTGCCGTTGAAACGACGAATTTCCTGGCAGAACGGCCCAGTTCAGCATCTGAACGTGACCTGTCTGGAAAGACTCTCGGGTTGCGATGACGCGTTTCAGGACACCTGGTGCCCGAGGATCCTCGTGCGAGGCCGGAATCAGGCCGGATTCGGTTGCGGCAATCCATTTCATCGGGGTCTTCCTTTCACAATTCTCATGTCGCCACCTGCGTCGGGTCCGGCATTCCATCATTGGTCATGCCCCGGGGAAAACACGGCACTTCAGGTTTGTGCTGCAACCCGCGCTGGACAAATCAGTCTAGCTTTTTCGGCAGCCCATGCGTTGCCAGGAAATGCCGACACAGCCCGAATTTTCCATGTTGTTTTGAGTGAATTCGGAATGATCCGCTCGACTGGACTGCTACAGACGGGAAAAGTACGGTGATCCGGGGTTCCGAGGCCGTCGAAGGAGTTTCAGGGAAATGTGCAGCTTCAGTTTTCAACAGACGGGGAACCCTGTAGACTGTTTGGGAGGGAATCCTGAGTTTCCCAAAAGTTCCGTGCTCTCCTGCAGGAGTCCGGACAGGTGTTCCATGAAAGATACCTCCCGCACTGACGTTTCGGAAGGTGTTGGGTGCGTGTTCTGCTTGTGAAAGGCCTGCTTAGTAAGCACCAGAACGTTTAGTTTCGGTGATCTGGATCCAGGTAATCAGGTTTCCGTTTTTCCTGTTCAAGGTCTGGTATTGACCGTGCGAAGTTCCTCGGTGAGGTTTCCAGAACAGTTTCAGGGATTTCGATAAATTCACGTTGCGGTCCGGACGGGCCGTTGCTGTGGTGTTCTGAAACAGGCAGTAAGTCAAACATCGGACAAATCGACAATTCCGAAAATATTCAGATAAGATAGTGCGGCAGATTAGCCGCAGGATGTTCACATTCCCGGCACATGGATGACGACCTCGAATGAATTCCTACACAACCGCATCTGTCGACGTGTCGGACGGCGTGATTGATTCCAGGAAGGTGATTGAAGCCTTGCAGCCGTCTTCAAAGGAAGTACCCGCCGATGAAGAACCGCAGGTACGGTTTCGAAGAACAGATCGGACTGCAAGCCTGACGGGTTTTCTGATTCGTTCGATTGGTTCCTACGTGCCGGGGCGCGTTGTGACCAATGAGGAACTGGAGCGGCGTTATGGTTTTGAAGAGGGCTGGATAAAACGCCGCACAGGAATTTGCGAGCGGCGTTTTGCGGCTGACGAAGAGTCCACCAGCGATCTGGCCGTGCATGCTGCCCTGCGGGCGATGGCTGCGGGCAATGTGCGTCCCAAAGATGTGGACTTGCTGGTCGTTGGCACATTCACTCCGGATTTCACGTGTCCCTCCACAGCCTGTCTTGTGCAGGACAAGTTAAAGCTGGATGCACCGGCAATGGATATTCAGGCAGCTTGTTCCGGGTTCATGTATGCACTCGCAACTGCTGCTCAGTTCATTGTCACCGGCAACGCTCAGTGTGCTCTGGTGATCGGAGCTGACATCAACAGTCGTATTGTCAAACCGGATGATCAGCGGACGGCGCCTCTGTTCGGTGACGGAGCTGGTGCTGTTGTGCTGCAGGCGGCCGACAGAAATCACGGTCTGATTTGCTACCAGCTGGGGGCCGATGGTGCCGGCGGCTGCATGCTGGATCGGCCGGCTGGAGGCACCAGTCTTGCACTTACTCCGGAAGGCGTTGCCGCGGGCCAGCATTTCCTCCGCATGGATGGGCGCGCTGTCTTCAAGTGGGCCGTCCAGGCTGTGACAGAATCCATCCTGACAGTCCTGGAAAAATCTGGCTATACCACCGATGATGTTTCGCTCTTTGTTCTGCATCAGGCCAACATGCGAATCATTGATCACGCCATGAAAGTTCTCAGGATTCCCGCCGAGAAGGTCTACAACAACCTTGATCGCGTGGGCAACACATCGGCAGCCTCAATTCCACTCGCCCTTGACGGCGCTTTTGGCGAAGGAAAGATTCGCGAGGGGGATTTGGTGCTGATGTGTGGATTTGGCGCTGGGCTCACCTGGGGCACGGGGTTGTTTCGCTGGTAATCCCCCACGGCCGGCTGACCTGAAAAAGCACCGCACTTCGGGGTTCATTGGGGACTGGGAAAATTGGTTTGTTCCTGACTGCATCCTGAACCACGAAATGGTGTTGAGGGTGCTGGGGAATTCGGCTGTTCTCAGTTCCAATCCGGATTTTTGATGACTGAAGACACAGGCCGTGTCCTGCGCTGGATGCGGCGCATGCAGACCTCCCAGACACCATAGGGATCGTCCTCAAAAACCAGCCCGGCGTCAGCCTTCATGATGTGCCAGTCGCCGCGAGCCAACTCGGATTCCAGTTGCCCTGGGCTCCACCCGGCATAGCCCGACAGCAATCGAAAACGCTGTTGCACTGGTTCTTTGGCTGGACTTCGAACAACTGCTTCAAAGGACAGGTCGCTTCCGGCCAAAAAGATACCGGGAGCAATTTCCCGATCGTCCCCTGCCAGTTTGGTACAGTTGTGGACAATGAACAGAGCGGTGGGTTCAACCGGGCCGCCGACAAAGACAGGAGCATCAGCATCATTGACCGGGCCATTTTGCGACAACGCATTGCCGATGGTCATCGCGGATGGCCGATTGATAACCAGCGCCATCGCTCCCTCCTCGCTGTGACTGAGAATCAGCACCACTGTCCGAAAAAAATTTGGATCGCGCAGGTGGCGACCAGCCACCAGAAAGCAACCCTGAAGCGAATGAAAGGACTCGTCAGACATGGACACATACCCGGAACAGATGCTGGAGTGCAAACATGGAACCGCTGACCTGCCCTCAGTATAACACGGGGCGACCTGTTCTGACACCGCCAGCCCCAGGAACGCCAACAGCGGGCAGGCAATTCATGAGATGTATTCATGGGATATGACGACACTGAGCGATTGTTCAGCGGGTCAGAAGATTTTGAGGACGGTGTCGCAAGCAGAGATGAGCGGAGGGGGCAGTTGCCTTGTTGTGAAGTCATGTCGAACCGGAATTGATTGGATTTCCCGGGAAAATCGGATCCTGACGGTTCAGCAACATGTCAGATCGGCTGTGCCTGGCCGGGCAAAACGGTCATCTCGTCGTATTCCGACACCAGAATGCAGGAAACGGCGAACGGGACGGGTTCTGCGTGGGATCGGGCCAGCGGATTGGCTAGAATAATGAGGAGACATTCGCTGCATAGGGCGCGACTGGACAGTGCCACAGGCCTTTCCCATTTTTTTGTGCCGACCAACAATGCGAGTAGCCCTGTTTATCCCCTGTTACGTTGACCAATTCTATCCGAACGTCGGGCTTGCGACAGTCTCGTTGCTGGAAGCACTCGGTGTAGAGGCAGAGTTTCCTGTTGCGCAGACCTGCTGTGGCCAGCCCATGGCCAACAGTGGCTGCATGGACGAAGCGCGGCCCCTGGCCACGCACTTTGTCAACACATTCGACGGATACGACTACGTAGTTTCGCCCTCCGGAAGCTGTGTGTCGATGGTGCGTAATCACTACGATCATTTGGTGGATGGCGACGATCCCATTGCTGCGGCAGTTCGAAGTCGAACGCTGGAACTGAGCGAATTTCTGCTGAACGTGCTGAAGGTCGGATCAATTCCGGGACGATTTCCGTTTCAGGTTGGGCTGCATCAAAGCTGTCACGGACTGCGTGAGCTGCGTCTTGGTCCCTGTTCAGAAGTGATGGCACCTCGTGACAGCATGATGCAGCGACTCCTTAGCGGACTGGGGGACATTCGATTCTCGCAGCTGGCGAGACGAGACGAGTGCTGTGGCTTTGGTGGCACTTTTGCGATTGCGGAAGAAGCCGTTTCGGCGATGATGGGCCAGGATCGAATCAACGACCACGTGCAGGCGGGGACTGAGGTGTTGACTGCAGGAGACATGTCCTGCCTGATGCATCTGGATGGAATCATTCGCAGACAAAAACTGCCAGTTCGGGTGATGCATTTTGCAGAAATTCTGGTGGAAGCCATGGCGATGTAACCTGCGTCGGCAAAACTGATCATCAGGGGTAGCCGTTTTCTTCTGAACATTTTGTGGTGATGTGATCCTATGGGACATCCAGCACTTGCGGCCGAATTTACAGCCAACAGCGAACGAGCCCAATGGCATGACAAGGCGTTGTGGTTTGTCCGCGAAAAACGTGACCGAATCGCTACCGGCGTTCCTGAATGGGAACTGCTGCGAGAAACTGCGTCCGCCATTAAAAAGCACGTCCAGTCTCTGATGGCGGAGTACCTTGAAGAGTTTGAACGCAATGCTATTCGCAGCGGCGCCATCGTTCACTGGGCAACGGATGCCGCTGAACACAATCGCATCGTATTATCAATTCTGCAGAAACATCAGGCCGGACGACTTGTGAAAAGCAAGTCGATGCTGACGGAAGAGTGTCACCTGAATCCATTTCTGGAAAAGCATGGAATTCAGGTGGTGGACTCGGACCTTGGAGAAAGAATCGTTCAGTTGCGTCAAGAGCCTCCCAGCCACATTGTGCTGCCGGCAATCCACATTCGCAAAGAAGAAGTGGGCGAGTGTTTTCATGAGCATCTGGGGACAGAAAAGGGGGCTTCTGATCCGAAGTACCTGACCGAAGCCGCTCGCAATCATCTGCGAGACTGTTTCTGCAAGGCCGATGTGGGTTTAACGGGAGTGAATTTTGCGATCGCGGAAACCGGCGGCATTGTGATCTGCACAAATGAAGGCAACGCTGATCTGGGTGTGGGGTTGCCGCAGGTGCACATCGCCTCCATGGGCATGGAAAAGCTTGTTCCGCGGGCCGGGGACTTGTCCGTATTTCTGCGGCTGCTGGCGCGTTCGGCCACCGGGCAGCCCATTACCACCTATACATCCCACTTTCATGGCCCGCAACAGGGTGGCGAATTACATATTGTGATTGTGGACAACGGCAGGACGGAGATTCTGAAGTCCGAGTTTCGCAGAAGCCTTGATTGTATTCGCTGCGGGGCCTGCATGAACACCTGCCCGGTCTACCGCCGCAGCGGTGGTCACAGTTACGAATCCACCGTACCGGGCCCGATCGGTTCCATCCTGACGCCACTGCAATCCCCCGAAAAGCACAGTACGCTGCCCTTCGCGTGCAGCCTGTGCGGATCCTGCACCGATGTGTGTCCCGTGAAAATTCCGCTGCACCACCAACTTTTCGCGATGCGCGAGCATCTGGATAAAAAGAACCTGATCGGACGCGGAAAAAAGTTGCAGATGAAATTGCTGAGCGCCGTATTTTCCAGAACATGGCTGTTCAATTTTGCCGGCCGAGTCGCCAGAACTGCTCTGCGAATTACCCCGCGGTTTCTTGTCTACAGTCGCCTGACTCCTGCATTTCAGTGGGGCAGGAAACGAGAAATTCCAGAAGCTCCGCCAAAGTCCTTCAGGGAACTTTATGCCGAAAGACAGGCATCCCGTCAGTCTGACAGGCAAAAGCCTTCGGGGAAAAACTGACGTCTGTCGATCTACGCATTGCTTTTGCCCGGACAGTTTTTTCAAAACGATCGGATTCCATGCTGCAGTTTCTTTCTTCTGTCACGCTGCAGTGCCCCGCAGCGTCGCTCAGAGCGTTTCTGGGGCGGACAGCAAATCTTCCCGAGATCAGTGATCCGGATATCGAACTGGAAATTCTGTCGGCTCCGGAAACTGTTGCCGTGGGAGAAAAAATCGTCTTCCGAATTACAGCTCTGGGACTGCGACAGCGCATGACTCATGAGTACAGGGCTGTTACAGACCTTGAGATTCATGAGTGTCTGGTCGATGGTCCCATGCCGGCATGGCATCATCATCAGCGGATTCAGGTGCTGGGTGATACTGAATGCCAGCTGACCGATGAAGTCTTCTTCCAGCTGCCCGGAGGATTGATGAAGTTCGTGCTGACAGAAGAGCGGATTCGTGAGTCTCTGACTTCCGGAATGGCTTATCGCTATGCAACGTTGCAGGACCTTGTGCAAAGCGGAGCCCTGTCATGACCCGGAGGACTTCAGGAAATCAGCCGCCGACGGTAACGATTGCCCTAATCGTCGGTTTGATGATGTGCCTTTGCTTTACCGCAATCGCTGCTGCCGTGATGCCACAGTTCCTGCTGATGATCGTTGTCGGAATCGGCATGATCCTGTTCTTTGCCCTGCAGTATTTTGCATGGGCGTGGTGGCTGTACCCGATTGTGGTCCGCAAAGAACGGCAGCATGAGGAAGCCGAGTCGCTGCGTCAGAAAGCTTCGTCCAGCGAAGCCGCGTGAAGGCTGGGGGACGGGTGACCGGTGGTGCGCAAACGAGCAACGCTCGCGTTTTAAAAAACGCGAGCGTTGTTTTTTATTGGCAGGGTCGAACCAGAGTACGATCAGGCTGCTGGGACATCGCGGGTGAAGTCAAACATCGGGGACGACAGGTAACGTTCGCCCGAGTCTGGCAGGACCACCACGATGTTTTTTCCGGCACTTTCCGGTCTTGCTGCGATTTTCAGGGCTGCTGTCATTGCTGCCCCGCAACTAATGCCGCAGAGAATGCCTTCTTCACGTGCAACTCGCGGCGCCATTTCCATGGCCTCTTCGTCAGTCACCTGCAGGATTTCATCGACCAGGGAAAGGTCCAGAATATCCGGCTTGAAGCCGGCACCAATTCCCTGAATCCGGTGTTTCCCCGGAGCCCCACCGGACAGTACCGGACTGGATGTCGGCTCTACGGCCACGGCATGCAGAGGCAGTCCCTTTTCCTGCTTCAGATACCGCGAGACGCCTGTGATTGTGCCACCCGTTCCGACACCGGCCACAAAAACATCCACCTTCCCGGCAAGATCAGTAAAGATCTCGGGGCCCGTGGTGCGGAAGTGAATATCCGGGTTTGCTGGGTTCTTAAACTGCTGCGGCATGTAGGTATTGGGCCGCAGCGACATTTCTTCGGCTCGCGAAATCGCGCCCTTCATCCCTTCAGAACCCGGAGTCAGAATCAGGTGCGCTCCAAAGGCACGCAGAATCATGCGGCGTTCAATGGACATGGTCTCGGGCATTGTCAGCGTCAGCTTGTAACCGCGAGCTGCACAGACAAAGGCCAGAGCAATGCCGGTGTTTCCACTGGTGGGCTCCACGACTTCCATACCTGGCTTGAGGCGTCCGGACTTCTCTGCGTCCCAGATCATTGCAGCGCCAATTCGGCATTTCACGCTGTACGCGGGATTTCGGCCTTCAATTTTTGCGTAGATAGTACCGGGCAGCCCCTGCGTCAGTCGGTTGATACGGACCAGAGGACTGCCACCAATCGTCAGAGAATTGTCGTTAAAGAGGGTCATTTCAGGATTGCCTTTCGCTCGGAATTTCGTTGTCGCCAGCAGCCGTTGAAGATCTTGAGGGCGCAGGAAAACCAATCCACCGGGATCAGGCTCTCTCGGGCTGATCAGGGTGTCATAGCAAAAGCAGGAAACCTGGGGAATGCCGATTGGAGTCGATACGGTGAGTGCGTAGCGGGGAGAACGATGCTGCCAGGAAACGCTGACTGTTTCCGGGACACTGCAGGCGAGATTTTCATTCTGATTGCGAGTGCCCCGGACTTTGTGAATGGCGTCATCAAGGTGTAAAACAGGAATTTGCAGGAGCAGGATTGGAGTGATTTCAATCAGGCTTCAATCAGGCTTCAATCAGGC
>CAIQIE010000259.1 GCA_903871805.1 uncultured Planctomycetaceae bacterium
CAGGAATTGGATGGCGAATTCAAGGATGCTCTGGAGCTCATACAGAGACTGGCCGAATCAGATAAAGTTCGTCAATGCATGATCCGGCACGTATTTCGCTACTTTATGGGTCGCAACGAAACGCTCGCCGATTCAAGAACACTCATTTCCGCCGATCGGGCTTACCTGGAAAGCGGTGGCAGTTTTCAGGCACTTCTGATTTCTCTTCTTTCGTCTGACTCATTTCTTTACCGCAAAACACTTGAATCGACGTCAAGGTAGCACCATGAACTATACACGACGCAACACGCTTAAGAACCTGTCACTGGGGGCGGGATCTTTTCTCTTGTCGCCTTTTCTGCGCCAGGTAGAACTTCAGGCGGCAGGTAACTCGATCGCGATGCCCAATCGTTTTGTGTTTGTTGTGAAATCGAGCGGCATCATTCCCGATGGCATCACGCCGGACGCATTCAAAGGCAAAGATTCCAGCAGCAGTTTATTCAATCAGGATCTGACCAACGTCGCATTGCCGTCATCGATGCGGGCCCTGGAGCCCTTCAAAGATCAGCTTTCGATCGTGCAGGGGCTCTCAGGGAAAATGTGCCGTGGTGGTCACTCCAGTTGGTTTGGCATGATGGGTGTCTACATGACGGGAGGCGAATTTGATGCAGGCGCGATTATTAGAGCCACCGCCGATGCAGAGTTGGCCAAACTCAACCCAGCGCCCTTCAATCATTTAGGACTGGCGATCCGAGGGAAGGCGTTGAGCAGTGACTATGGTGGGACCATGTATCCTGGGATCAGCGCTGTCGGGCCGGGGCAGGAACTTCCCTTTCAGGGGTCTCCTGACATTGCCTACGAACAACTGTTTGGCTCTGCCGTTTCGGGCAGTAGCGGGGCTGAGAAGAGGTTCAGGCTGCAAGGGAATCTTCTGGATTTCATGGTGGATGATATCAGGAAGGTTACGAAGGCTATCCCCTCGTCGGAACATGGCAAGATGGACGCCTACCTCAATGCGTTTGAGGAACTTCAGGTACGTCACAGCAAATTGTCGAGCATGAAAGAACAGGTCGCGGCGAACGCGCCTGGGTATTCTGACAAGTTCACTTCTACTGTTGAGGAGGTTCGTCAGGAAGCACAATTTGATTTGGCCACTGCGTCATTGATTGCAGGCCTCACCAACGTTGTCACCATTCGCCTGGACAATGTGGATATGACCTACAAAAAACTGGGTATCGACGAACATAACCATGGCATTGGACACAACGAAGGCACTAAAAGCCAGGCTGAATACCGTGAGATCATCCAACAACATCATTCAGAACTTCTGGCGACGATGGCCGGGAAACTGAGAGCGGTTCCTGAGGGTGATGGAGACATGCTGGACAACACCATGATCATTTTCCTCTCTGATTCAAGCGATAATCACCATGGAACCGGAATGGAGTGGCCCTATCTGATTGTTGGCGGCGGCAGCAGTAAACTCAAGCTGCCGGGGCGTTATCTGCGTTACCCGAAATATGGTGAAAAGGGCTGCCGTACCATTGGCGACTGGTGGACCACGTTACTCAATGCCTACGGTAACCCCATCAAGTATTATGGCAATGAAGATCTTGTACTGAAACAAAATGGCTGCTCACATGCGGGACCACTTGAGGAGCTTTTGGTTTGATGGTGGCGGTGCGGAACCTGAGGCGAAACAGGGTTGGTCAGGAACGGACTCGAGTTTGGTCAATGTGATCTGTCAATGCGACCGGATCGCCCTGGCAAGCGGACCGATGTGGTCGGTGTAAGTTGGAGGGTGGCCATCCGAATACCATCTGACGGAGCGTATGAGTCCGGGCATTGTTTTTCAGGAGTTCTGGACTCTTGAAACAACATGGCGTTGGTGGGTGGAAATCATACTCTGGTGTGGGTGAATCGGCGGGATGTTTTGATTTTGGGTCCGCATAAAAGTGGAACAGCGCAAGCCGTCTGGTGTCGGTTGTTCGTGACGGACCATGTTGCTGACGGCGTTGTACTTTGTATTGAGGGAGATGCCAGGCACCCCGTTGACCGTAACGGAAATGCGGTGTTTTCGAAGGTTGTGCGGCGTGAGTTGGACTTAAAATCTCGTGCTCGTGCTCGTGCTCGCGCTCGTGCTCGTGCTCGGACACACGGACATCCAGAGTGTTAGGCCAGGATTGTTTTTCGATTACGATTGCGAGCACCGTCCGCTAGCGCGGACTGAGCACGAGCACGAAACGCTAGCGCGGACTGAGCACGAGTACGAAACGACAGCGAGAGAGAGCTGCCGGACCCTTCAGTATGGACCAGGCGTGGTGTTCGCTTTGCTTCGGTCTTTGGGAAACGACCTTCTGAGCGACAGCCTTCCTTTTTCCGCTGACCGGTCCTGGCAGCGAGCTACCTGCCGGTTGCGGACTTTACCGCACCCACTTGGATGACCGCTTTTATGGGGAAGGCGTGGTCAAAAAAACGAGAGAACGCTTTGACACCGGTTATTCGTCGAGATCGCCCCAGACGGCGGGTTGTGTCGGCGCTACGGGGGACCTGCGTTTGCCTGTGCCAAACAATGCCACGCTTCCACAGGAGAACGCAGCACCGACTGCAGCTGCCACTGGGAGTACCAAAAGAGTGGAGAGCGTTTGTGCGCCTCCAAAGAACCCAAACAGCAGGAATGTGGAAACTAATCCCGTCAGGCCTCCGCTCATGGCTGCCGCCAGAAACAGCACGCGTCGCGTTCGCCACGTTGCGCTCATTAGACGGACCGACGTGAAGACGAGGAGTGTGATTGGCAGGGCGACGACCAGTGCAATCACGAATCCGTAAATGATTCCGAACACGAAGCCGATGATGCCAAAGGCAGCGCCCCCAAGTGCCGTCCCCAACCAGGCGCAAACTGCCGCCCGCACTGTTGAAACGCTGCCAGGCGATTCGGATCCGCTGACCTCAGACGATTGCCCCAGATCCGTGTTGGGGGCAAGAAATGGGTTGGATTCCATCAGTACCAGCTCCTGCGGACCGTCATTATTCAACCGGGCTGCGAGACAACACTTTGTTTATTTCCGATATCCGCGGGGACAAAAACACAGTCTGTGGCCCGTCGGTGCAGAATGCTCACACCGACGGGACGCACGGAAATGCTTAGACTCGGGCAATTTCAAACCCGGCACGCGGTGTTCTGGCAAAGAACGCTGCGGCCTGGTCGTCGCCAGTGATCTGTTCCGCCTTTGAGTCCCACTTGATGACTCGGTTCAAGCGTGCGGCAATCGTGGCGAGGTGACACGTGTTCATGGTCTGCACGTGCGAGTACACGTCGGAAACAGGCAGGCCACCTTCGGCAAGACACCGATAGAAGTTGTTCTTGTGACCTTCAAACGGCTTGCCTTTGTACAGCTCCTGCAGCTGTTCCGGGCCAAACTGGTCTTTGTCCCAGTTCTCTTCGATCGGCTGGCCGGCAATCTTGCCTCGATTGACGAAGAACCGGCCCTTGCTGCCTTCGAACAGAATGCCATTGTCCCCGCGGCTGGTAATGTGCATCTCAATCCCACCATCAAACTTCGCGATCACGTTGAAGTCATGCGACGAGTTGAAGCTGTCATCCTGAGTGGGGTAGCCGTCTTTGAACGGGACCGGATGTTTCGCATCCGTGCCGTCGATTTCCATGGGGCCAGAGCCTTCTGTGTCGCGTCCGATGGCCCACAGGGAAATGTCGATATGGTGTGCGCCCCAATCGGTGAACTTTCCACCGGAATACTCATACCACCACCGGAAATTGCCGTGGCAGCGCTGTTCGATGTATTCCACAAGCGGAGCCTGACCAAGCCACATGTCCCAATTCAGATTCTTCGGAGGTTCGGATTTTTTGAACGGACCGCCCACATCACCGCCGTTGATGCCGACGGTGATCTTCTGCACATCACCGATCAGACCTCGGCGAACCATGTTGACGGCACGAAGGAATCGCTCCTGATCACTGCGCTGCTGAGTCCCGATGAAAAAGACGCGATCGTTGTACTTGCGACAGGCATTTCGAATCAGCTGGTTTTCTTCCAGCGTCAGTGTCAGCGGCTTCTGGCAGAACACGTGCTTGCCGGCAATCAGGGCTTCAATGGCAATTTTGACGTGCCAATGATCCGGAGTCACGATGCTGACCACGTCGATATCCGGACGTTCAAGCACTTTGCGATAATCGCCGTACACGTCCGCTTTGCCGGCACCGATGTTCGGGTCGGAATTGGCCTTTGCTGCCTGATTTTCGTCCACATCGCACAGGGCAATGATGTCGCCAAAACTGCGATGTCCCTGGGCATCACCGCGTCCCATGCCGCCAAGGCCGATGCAGCCGACGCGGGGGCGTGCGTTTGCGGATCGGTTGGCGAAGGCGGATTGAGTCCATGGAAAGACGGCTGTGGCCGTGGCGGCTGCGGCGAGTGAGGCCGTCGATTTCAGAAACGAACGACGGTCTCCGGTCGGGTAGGTCATGACGCGGTCCTGTGATGTGATGAAGGAAGGAAAAGAGAACCTGTACGCAGCGAAGAGTTTAAGCAGAACTTCGGGCGGACTCAAATGGGCGATAAGTAGAGAGTAGAGAGCGGGGCAGCAAACTGGGCCAACGATCTGTGTTGCTGTTGTCAGGGCTTCAGCCTGAAAGGCTGTCAGAGAATAGCCGGTGGCAAGCGGAGCGCCGCCACCGGGCACGCCACAGAATGTGATTCCACCCCGTGAGGTGGTGGCAGAAAACGGGAATCTAAAGGTGACTCGATTTTGACGGACCTGGGAACTGGGGTGTTACGGCTGGGGCTGTGTGGATACCGGGATGATTCGTCGTTCGGTGCCCCCGACGAGAATATTTCCAGTGATGTTTTTGTCTGGAACCATCACGACGATCCATGTATTGCGTCCGTCTTCGATGTGGACGTCCAATGAAATCGGGGGGCCCGGAAAGCGTTCGGTGAATTGGACGGAAGACAGTGAGATGGTGTGTTGTTCTGCGGGCAGTTCACAAGTCGCAACGTTGATCACTCCTGGCAAAGTTCTCCAGGAGCGAGTATCTGGTTTTTCCAGGGCTTCCCAGGCAACACCGGCCGCATTCACGCCAAGGTCGACGAAGGTATTGCGGTGGACATTGGAGGTTTCCTTGACCGCGTAGATCACTCCTTTTTTGGTAATTCTGCGGACAATGGCGGCGGCAATTTCTTCGTCTTTGTGTTCCTGGTAGGAGGCTTCGGCGACGTCATGGAGGTCGACCAGTCTGTGAAAATCCAGACGTCTGGCACCTGTCGCGGACGTGGATTTGACGTCGGTTCTGATCCAGTCGGTGACTGGCCGGGCATATTCTTTGCAGGGTCTGGCGATTTTGACGGAGGAGATGGTGGGGGGCAGAGTATGTTTGCCTGTGGCACTCAGGATTCTGTCGGCGATCAGCAGCGCGGTGGAAGTGGGCTCTGCTCGTTCGGCCGTCCATTGGGGAGCATGGCCGCAGAGTGCGATCACGGCCAGGGTTCCGAATCCTTTTTTGCTGCGGACCCCGGGGCCTTCGCCAGCAGTCGAGTCCTTTTTATTCTTGCTGAATGAAGGATTCCAGAACTGGATATCCGCGAGGGCCTGTTCTGTTTCGACAGCTCGTGACGGTGTTTCGGACTGGACCAGTGCGGTCAGCCATGCTCCAAGTGCCAGCGGCTGATCGACTGGTGTGGCGGTAATCGCGACGCTGGAGTTTTCCGGGGAATAGCTGACGCGAGCGATTCCGGTGGTATCGCGAGGCGGGCGTTTGGCGGTGTTTTCCGCAATCTCGGTGTCGTTCTTCTTTTTCTGCACCGCATCGGCGATCATTTTTCGACGCTGCGCGGCGGCTTCTGTGAACTGCAGTGAGTAGGCGAAGGCGTCCTGACCGTCGCTGACCATACTGGAGAGCATGGCCATGTTCAGCAGCATGGCTCGTTCAAAATCCCGTCCGGAATAAGCAACGGCGCGTGAGTCTGTCAGGATGGATGCCGTTTGTTCGGTGATGTCCTTCTGTGTCAGATACTTCAGGGCTTCCCGGGCTTTGCGAAATCGGGCTTCTGCGGCGGCAGGCTGACCACTGGCCAGTTCAAGCACGGCCAGATCCAGGTCCAGCAGATTTTTTTCGGAGCGAAAAGTTTTCTGTGCATCCTGCAGTTGATTCAGCGACGTTTCTGCGTTTCCCGCGGCCCATGCATTGAGCGCGGATTCATGTGTTTTTTGCCATGTCTGGCAGCCTGTGAGCAGAATTCCGAGCAGTGGTGCAGCGAGCAATCCTGAGGATCGCCGCTGTGTCATGCCTGCCGAAGATGTCTCTGTGACAAGGGTCATGAAAGACTGCCGGAAGATTTCTGAAACAGACACATCCGCATCCACTTCAGTCGTCGTAGTGTTTGTTCTTCCCGAAAATTGTCTTGTGGTAACCTTTGCGAAGCATGGCGGATTCAGAGATCGATTCGCCCGTCTGAATATCCAGTAGTTCCAGAGTCAGCAGGTAGTCTCGCTGATAATCACCGTTGCTGTTTGTGGTTCCGGAGGTGATGCGGGCGAACAGCAGATAGTCGAGCGGCTGATTTTGGCGTTCGAGGATCATCTGGAAATCGCGTTGTCTCTGGGGCAGAATCAGACTTTCCGGAGCGCACCGCAGCTCGGCCATTGCGGCTTCGACATAACGTCGGCTGATCATGCGAAACTGTGGGTCCTGGCCAACCAGCGTATTGACGTGATCGTAGATCTGTTCCTTGAAGTCTCCGATCACCTCGCCGCTCTTATTTTCCACTCCGACAAAACAGATGGAACGAACGAGAGATCCATCATTGTGGACGGAGGTGTGGGAGGCCTGCAGGATGGTTGCGCTGGATTTTCCAAGCAGTTTGGCGACGGATTCGTCGATGAGCGGTTTCCATGTTTCCGCGCCGGCATTGTGGCTGCCCACCATGTCATTATCGGTTTGTTTCAGGACGTGTGCATGCTGACGTCCCCGACAGCCGACGGCAGTCAGAACCATGCACAGGGCCAGAATCATCAACAGTCTGAATTTTTTGAACCCCGCCATAGTCAATGGATTCCATTCCAGTGGAGGAGTGAGAGGGTCTTGGTTGGGGAAAATCGCAGTCGCAAATGTTGGGTGTTTGAGTTTCGTTCCGTGGTGGAACTTTGAGGACTCGTCGTCCGGCATTCGTGCCTTGCTGACACCCGGGGTCTGATGTATCTGCGTCTGTTTTGTCTGCGAACTGATTCTGCACTTTGATGTTGTCAGGCCGCTTTCTGGATCACCGGAAAGCAGAGTTGACGTCACGTGGGGACAGTATCGGGCAAGAATAGTGGAAAAGCGTAATTTTTAGATAGACCGAACTGTGTCGCCGCAGGAGAAATCCGAGGGCAAGTAGTACCGGAATGGGGAAAAAATGGCGGATCGGGCATTTTGATGAAGGGACAGGGAGATTCTGGCCGTAGTTGCCAGGCTGAGACTGGTGCGACGAGTGAATGCGGTGATTTTTAGTAATGTTTGCCGCAGCGACGGATGTCTTGGCGCGTGAAAAAAGGCACTGCCTGATTGGCAAGTGCCTTTGGGTTGCGCTGTGGGTGGATGGGTGGTTCAGGCTGTTTTGGGCGAGATGGCAATATCTACGGTGGATTTGGCGAAGGGCAGGGTGATTTTCAGCTGGAACTCGCCATCGCCGGCGAGCTTTTCGGCGAGGTTGGCGAGTTCTTCACTGCCGACGGCGCGGTAGGCCTCGACCAGTTCTTTCCATGCGAATCGGCGAATGGGGGACGGCATGATCCGTGCGGCTTTTTCCAGATGCTGGATGGCGGACACATGATCGTCGGACTGTTTCAGGGCAATTCCCATGAGCAGTTGGCGTGGGCCTTCCAGCGGACCGGCGTCGCTGATTTTTCCGAGTTCCTGAACGGCTTTCTGCGGCATACCCAGGTCGAGATAACCATCGGCTGACAGCAAACGGCGGACGGTTTTCGGTGCCATCTGAACTCGCATCACAGTTACTCCATCAAAGTGAGACAGGCGGATTGCCTGAATGTTATCGCAATGATTTTAAGAGGAAGCAACTGTTGCGCCAGTTTGTGGAATTCGAAATCGATTTTCTGTAAAGTGTTTTGTGGATTGTGTTTGCGAGTTTTTGCGGAGGTCTTTCGGAGTTTTTGTTTCCTGCCAAAACTACAATGAGCGGGCAGATTTCCGTCTTTGAATCCTGCAAAACCGGCAAATTTGAGCAGAGGCAATGCAGAAGTTACAAGGGCAGCGGGCGTGAGGTGGACGGATTGGAAATGGAAGGCTTGTGGGGAGTCGCCTGGGAATTCCGTCGAAATTGAAAGATTGGGGCCTTGTTTGGGGGAATTGACTTGGCGGTTGTATTGGTAGTCAGCGTAGAGAGGCTATCGAAAAATCCAGTTTTTGGTTGGGAAATCGATTGATGTGGCAGTTGTCGGCGGTCAGTTTTCTGGGGGCCTTTGTCTTGTCCTTCGCATTAACTCCGGTAGTGCGCTGGCTGGCTCCTGCGCTGGGATTGATCGACTTACCGGGGCATCGGAAAGTGCATGTGGCGCCGACACCGCGTGGTGGTGGGATTGCGATTTTTCTGGGCGTGGGGATCTCGGCACTTGTTTTGTGGATTTCCGGCTGGGGCGGTACTGCAGAGGGCTTGCCGGGGATGCCAGGGGCGTTGTCGGCGGGTGCGTTGAGTTCCGTGAGTTCCCCGGGTGCGCAGCAGATGTGGGCGATTGCCGTGGGCGCAGTGATTTTGTTTCTGACGGGGCTGGCCGATGATCGCTGGAACCTGTCGTGGAAATTTCGACTGGGGCTGCAGGTCCTGGTGGCTGCTGGTGTGGTGTTAAGTGGTGTTCAGGCAACCGTCTTTGTTTCGTGGCCGTGGTTTGGGTTTGGGCTGACGGTGTTATGGATTCTGGTACTGACCAATGCGATGAATTTCCTTGATAACATGGATGCCTTATCGGCGGGAATTGGATTTCTGGCGGCATCGATTTTTGCGGTGATCCTGTTGCTGCTGGTGCGAACGCCGGCGACGGTGGTGGCGATACCGCTGGTTCTGTTGTCGGGTTCATTGCTGGGTTTTTTATTCTGGAACAGGCCCCCTGCAACGATCTTTATGGGGGACTGTGGCAGCAACCTGATTGGATTTCTTCTGGCGACATTGACCGTGGCGGGGACGTTTTATGAGCGTTCGGGAAGTCGGCATGTGATGCTGGCTCCCTTGTGTGTGATGGCGGTGCCGTTGTACGACTTCTGTACGGTGATCTTTATTCGAATTCGGCAGGGTCGAAGTCCGTTTCATGGGGACAAGAGCCACTTTTCTCATCGTCTTGTGGAGCTGGGTCTGAAGCCGGTGTATGCGGTGTTAACGATTCACCTGACGACGGCGATGACAGGATTTGGGGCCTTGTTGCTGTATCAGGTTCCCGGGTGGGGCGGGGCGGCGATTGTGTGTTCGCTGATCGCGATGATGCTGCTGATTATCGGGATCCTGGAATTTGTGGGCCGTCGATCGGTGGAAGAGATGCAGGGGGCGTTGAAGGTGATGCAGTATGCGGGGCGAAATGTGGACGGGTTGCCGCAGGGGGAGACTGCTTCCAGGCGTTGAGTGTGTTGTGTCGGAGTGTCGTGGCGGGCGTGACCGGCGTGTTGGGACGAGCGTGGAATTCTTTTCAGGGCGTAACTGGTAAGACAGCGGCATGCGATTTTCGCTTCCTTTATTCAGTGCACTGTTGATTTCGGCATCCGGATACTGGATTGCGGAAGAGGCGGCTGACGGGCGTGGCCTGTATTTGGTCGTCTTGTGGGGCATCACGTCGGTGTGTCTGTGTCTGCAGCGGTTGTTGCAGCGAAGCGAGGCTGTTCGGTTTCGGGGGACCTTTGACTATTCCCTGCTGTTGCTGGTTTGTGGCCATGTGTTGTCGACGTGGATGGTGTTTCGAACGGGTGGTGATCGGCGAGCGGCGTTAAATCTGACGCTGGAATGGGCTGGTCTGGGTGGGATCTGGTTTTTGCTGCGGCACCTGGCTGCGGAAGTTCGGGGGACCATCTTTCTGAGGGAGGTGCTGACGGCGCTGATTCTGGGAATGGCCTGTTATGGGATCTGGCAGCATCACGCGGGGTTTCCTGCAGACGCCGAATGGTATCGGGGGCGTCGAGCGGAGCTGGATGCGGCCCTGGAGGCTCCCGGAGCGGACGCTCGTCGGACGGCTGTGTTGGTGACAGCGGAATTTCAGAGGCAGGGGGTACCAACGGAGGGCACGGGTCGAATCCTGTGGGAGAATCGCGTGCTTTACAGCACGGAACCGCTTGGCCCTTTTGCACTGACCAATACGCTGGCGGGGTTACTGGCTGTCGGACTGATTTTGGTGATTGGACGGATCACTGGCCGCTGGCAGGAGCTGGGGAGACCGGGGTGGCGTGAATTGTCGGTTGTGATTTTTCAGAGCACGACAATCGCCTGGTGTTTGTTGCTGACCAAGAGTCGCTCGGCATGGCTGGGGGCGATCGTCGGTCTGGTGATCGTGGCGGTCGTGCGCAGCCGTGGGGCTCATGTGAAGGCGGTGCTGCGATGGGCGATGTATAGCACGGTAGTGGCGGGGGTGATTGCCGGTGTTGTGGCGTTTGGTGGTGGACTGGATAAAGAGGTGATTCTGGAATCGCCGAGGTCACTTCAGTTTCGACTGCTGTACTGGACGGGCACGATGCAGATGCTGCGTCAGACACCGGTCTACGGGGCTGGTCCGGGCAATTTTCGTCAGTCTTATCTGGGTTACAAGGCGGATGAGTCGAGTGAAGAGATTCGTGATCCTCACAACATTTTTCTGGATGCCTGGTCCTCGGCCGGGCTGATGGGATTAGCTGGAGTTGTTCTGCTGACAGGGGGACTGGTTTGGCATTTGACGAAGAGGATGAGTGAGAATGGCGCCAGACAGTCACGTGGAATTCGAACGGCCATGGGGGGCTTGATTGCGGCGGGAATTGGGCTGGGATTTCTTCTGGACATTGGCTGGGAATGGCTGAGTGGTGAATCGTTTGAGGGGAAGTTAGCGCAGTTACTGTTGTTGGCAGGAGCGGTTGTGGTTGTGTTGCGGGGGCCGGTGCTGGACATCCCTGACCGGACTGTTGGCCTTGCGGCAGCGGCGGCATTGCTGATTCATTTGTTCGCGGCGGGTGGTTTTGAGATTCCGGTGGTGATGATGGTGCTGGCCGCATGTCTGGTCTGCGGGATTGGTGATGTTTCAGCCGTGGGGCTGTCAGGTCAGGGTCGTGGGAGTCCGCTGCGGGTTGTATCGGGAGTGACGTGGCTTCTGCTGAGTCTGGCTGTGGTGGCAACCGGAATCTGGCAGGGTGTGATGCCGCAGATGAGGGCGCAGTGGGCCATGGCGGCAGCGGAATCATTGGCTGATGGGGGGAGTGAGTTATCGGCGTCGCAGGTCACGGCGTTGCGGAAAGCGTGGCGAGTGGCCGTGGATACGGATCCGCTGGCTGTGTTAGCGCTGCAGCGGTGGGCTGAATTTGAGACGGGGCAGTTAAGGACCCAGGCCGAAGAATTGGCAGCGCAGAGAGCGGCGGCTGGTACTGCGGAAGACGCGGGACGGGCAGTGGGTCCCGAAGTGCTGACCAACAGCATGGAGCAGGCGCTTGCGGGGGCGATAGAGGTGTGTAATGAATTGATTGCTGCGGACCGTAAAAACAGCGTGGGATATCTGCTGAGAGGACGCTGTTATTCGCTTGCCGGTCAGGCGTTGGGGGATCGGAAATGGTTGATGTGTGCGGTATCAGATTTTGAAACTGTGACAGAGCGGAATCGGGGAGCGATTGAGATCTGGCTGGAGTTATCAAAGCTGCAGCGTCTGGCGGGTGTTCCTGAAGCGTCACGTCGGTCGGCTGAGCGGGTTCGGCAGTTGAATGCAATCAATCAGGAATGGGGCCATCGTGACCAGTTTCTGTCGGCGGAGGACGAGCAGCAGCTTCAGGACTTGCTGAAACAGGGTTGATCGGATGCCGGCGAGGCTGAAGCGGGCGTGCGTGTTTTTTAAGAAAAAAGCCAGGATTTCATGAGTGGAAGCGGTGTTTTGAGGGTGGGCACAGGGAGACGGAGCGGAAATCGCCTGGAAAACGGGAAGCAGGACGGCAGGATTGATTCGCCAAAATTTCGGTAACCAGGGTAGAATGCAGAGCAGGGAAATCAGGGGCCGTGTGTCTGAGAAGACGGTGTGCTGGTTGCGTATTGTGTTCTGCGATTTGAGTAACAGGATTTGACGGTACAGTGGGCAAAAGAAAAGCTGGCACGAAACAAATGCGAGCTGGCTGTTGACGGGATAGGGAGTTAAGCGATGCAGAAGTTGTGGATTGGACTGGCCCTGCTGGGTGGCGTGATCATTGGGGTTGTGCTGTTATCGCAGCCGAAGGAAAAGACCATTGCCGATTCTCTGAAGGAAATGAAAACAGAGCAGAGGGTGATGGTGCCTGGTAAGAAGCGTGCGGATCTTTCGGATCTTCCTGTCCCCAGTGAAACGGGCCCCTGGCCGGCCATTGTTGTGGACGAGCCTGTCTTTGCGTTTGGGCGGATGGCTGTTCGGTCAACGAATTCGCACACGTTTGTCATCAAAAATCAGGGGGAAGCGGACCTGATTCTGAAGGCCGGAGAAACGACGTGCAAGTGCACCACGTTTGGCTTTGGAACGGACAAGGACAATGCGGAAAAGAAGGCTGTGGTCAAGCCGGGAGAAAGCGTTTCACTGCTGATGAACTGGAAAGCCGGTGAAGCCCCGGATCGCGCCTTTCGGCATGGCGGGGATATTCATACCAACGACCCGAAAGACCCTGTGATGAAGGTTGTGGTTGAAGGGGCGATCGAGAATCTGTTTGAAGTGCTTCCGCAGTATACGTGGGATCTGGGCAGCATGTACGAGGAACCCGGTTACTTCAAAGCGGGCATTGGTTCAAAAATGTACGAAGACTTTACAATACAGAGCATTGAGAGTCCTTCGGGAATGGTCAAAGTGGAAGTCATGCCAATGTCGGCGGAAGAACTGGCCATCGAGCGATTTGTCAGTGGGTACTCACTTCGTGCGGAAGTGTCCTCGAAGATTGCCTCAGGAGTCTTCTCTGAGGACATTGTGATTCGGACGACGGCATCGCCAGAGCCGCTCAAAGTGACCGTGAAAGCGAAGAAATTCGGGGCCATTCGGTTGCAGCAGATGGCCGGCACAATTCTGGACCCGAACACACTGACTTTGATGCTGGGATCCTTTAAGGCAGCGGAAGGACATGAGGCAAATTTGCTTCTGATCGTGGATGAGAAGGATATGAGTGAGCCGTTTGCGATTACGGCGACAGAGGCGGATCCAGCGTTTTTGGCAGCATCGTTAAGTCCAGTCGGGGCACCATCAGGGACAGTGCATCGTTATCTGCTGACACTGCGGATACCGCCAGGTCGTGCACCGGTGCAGAGAACTGCGAACAATCCCGGATTTGTGCGTTTGTCCACAAATCACCCGTCGGGTGACGCAGTGTCACTGGGCGTGTATCTTTATTCGAACTAAAGCACGGGGACAGGTTCCGGGAACTGAGCGAAAGTTGCTGCTGGTTCCGGGCTTCGGTTCGGCCGAGTCCGAACAGAGCTGCGGTTTTTGTGCGGCAATGGTCTGTTGGTTTCAGAAAGCATCCGCTCAGATTATGCTTTGTGGGCACTGGCGGGTCGGATTGCTGGTGAAAAGTGGGCCGGATTTTTTGACGGCACTGGCTAAGTTGACGGCCCGGGCAAAGTTGACGGCACTGGCAAACACGGAGGTAGCGGTCCATGAATAAAGCATCGGTCTTTGTGACCTTTGGGTTTCTGAGCCTGATTCTTCTGGCGTTGACTGTACTGTGGTCGCCGATGCGGGAACCGGTTTCTGAGACCGTGTCTAAACCGGTTTCAGCGAGCGCGGCAGTGAGCGGCTCTGGGGGCGGGGCTGGGGGCGTACGGTCTGAAGAGTCGTCAGTTTCGAAACAGCCGATGCCAACCGAGGGCGGGAACGAGCCTGCCGGGGAGAGCGTGGCGGCATCAAGTGTGGCGGCATCACCGGTGGTTGTTGCCGGGCGTGAGTTGCAGTTCCTGAACTGGCCGAAGCCGGCCTTTGCGATCGTGGCGACGGGGGAGCAGCGTGGATATTTTGAGCCCTGCGGATGCACGGCCAATCAGCTTGGCGGGATGACGCGGCGAGCGGGCTTGTTTCGTCGGCTGGAGACGCTGGGATGGACTGCTCGGGGCGTGGATGTTGGGAGTCTTTCGAAACGTACCGGATTACAGGCTCAGCTGAAGTTTGAAACCACTCTCGAAGCGATGCGGCAGTTAAAATATGTGGCCCTGGCAATTGGGCCTGAGGAATTGCGGCTGGACCCGGGATTTTTGCTGGCTCAGCATCTTGTGGAGGGCGAGGAATCGCTGGCATTTCTGGGGGCGAATCTGACATTCTTCGGTGCGAAGGAGATCGGGACGCCACTCATGAAGAAGGTGCTGACGATTGGCGATTCCAGGGTTGGAATTACCAGTGTGATGAGTGAAACCATTCGAAAAGAAGTCCTTGGGAAAAATGAAGGGCAGGGTGATATCGAGTGGACAGATCCCTCGGCAGCGCTGCAGGACGTGATGAAACAGTTTGCGGACGAGGGCGTGACGTTTCGGATTCTCTTATCACAATCCACGATTGAAGAATCGCGTCAGCTTGCGCGGGATTTTCCAGCGTTCGATGTGATCGTAACTGCACAGGGATTTGGTGAGGGAGAACAGGAACCGGAGCGGATTGGCAATGTGCGACTTGTGCAGGCTGGCGAGAAGGGTAAAACGGCGGCTGTGATGGGTGTGTATCCGGGTGACACCGAGAATCCTGTGCGATTTGAACTGGTGACGCTGAGTGGTGATCGCTTTGGGGAAGATCCCGCGATGGTGGATCTGATGAAGGGGTACCAGCAGCGATTGCAGGAGCAGCAGGTGGTGGCCGTTCAGGAAGTTGCCGGCCATCCGAGTGGTGCATCGTTCGTGGGAGCATCCAAGTGTGGTGAGTGTCATACGCAGGCGATGGCAACGTGGAATCAGACAGCCCATGCTCATGCGTTTGAAAGCCTCGATCCGCAGCATGGACGACCGGGATCGGAACGACTGCATGGCATCCTGCGGACTCATGACCCGGAGTGTCTCGCCTGTCATGTGACGGGCTGGAGCCCTGAGGATTACGTGCGATTTCGATCAGGATTTCTGAATGAGGAGTATGCTGCCACGGATGCGGACAGGGGATTGCAGTCACTGCTGGCCGGGAATCAGTGTGAGAACTGTCATGGTCCTGGGAATCGTCACATTGAACTGATTGAAGCCGGCAAGACGGAAGCTGCAGCAATTGAAGTTCGGATAACACTGCAGCAGGCACGGGAGACACTGTGCGTCAAATGCCATGATGCGGACAACAGTCCGAAGTTTGACTTTGACAAGTACTGGGATGCCGTGAAACACCCTGGAAAAGACTGAGCGACGGGTGCGACAGGGCCGGCAGAGCGAAAGATGACGTCGCACTGCGACGACCCGACTGTGATCAGTTGGTGGTTGGCTTATCGCTCAGATTGTTTTGTACCATCAGGCTTCTGCCACATCCCGCATTTTTTGCAGACCGAGTTTTGCGACCATGAGTGGATCCTGTGTCCAGAGATCCTCGCGGAACAATTCCAGGGACAGCCAGCCGTTGTAGCCGATGGCGGTCAGTTGGCCGCAGTAGTTGTTCAGGTCAACGACACCATCGCCGGGAAGGACGCGGTCGGAGTCCTGCTGCAGATGAGCGGGCGGTGTCGCCGGGCAGTCGTTGAAGTGAGAAATTGCGATCTGGCTGGCTTTGAGTTTACCGAGGGACTCAATGGGGCCTCCACCACGATGGCAGTGGAAGGGGTCCACCACAACTGTGGCATCCGGGTGTTGACATCGATTGATGATATCAATGGCATCATCGATGGTGTTGATATCTTCGACAAAGCCAAGGTATTCGAAGGCGGGTTTGACGCCGAAGGATTTTCCCAGATCCAGCAGTTCGGCATAGTGTTTGGCGCCAACGTCTCGGTCAGCAATTCCTGGAGGCGGGCCTGCAATAGCGAATTCCGCACCGACAGCAGCCGCCTGCTCCAGTCGGCGTCGGACCTCGTCGAGCGCCTTTTCGTGTTCGGCACCGGCCGGCTGGAACCAGCCTGCCAGATAGATGGTTGTGGGGACTTTGATTCCGTAATCGTCAAGAGCTCTGCGTACATCTCGGAGTGTCCCGCCGGACTGAAGGTAAAGGTCAAGATGGTCGTGCCACAGTTCGATGGCTTCGAACCCTGCTTCGCGCGCGACGCGGATTTGATCAGGAACGGCGGTGGTGCGGATCGTGCTGGCGTTCAGGCAGTAGCGAAAGCGTGACATGGCGGTAACCCAGTCTGAAGGGCGATTTTGATTGGGCTGGAGAAAGTCCGGGATGGGCGCAAAGACGCCTTGCTGGCAGCGTAGTGGAGCAGGGCCGCAACCACCAGCGACTGACCTCACGAAAAGTCGATAGGCAGCACTGAGAGCGATTTCTCCGGCCGGTCGCTGAAGAGTGAGGGCGTATGCAACGAGAAATGTGACAATCGGGGACTACAGGCCGGGGGGCCAGTCACCTTCAGGCTGTTCGTAATCTGCCGGTGGAGTCGGTGGCGGCGGATTTCGAAGTCGTTGCTGATACTGCTGAAAGGAATGCAGCAGCGATTCCAGCAGCCGTTTCGCGTTGGCTGTTGCCATAAAGACGCGAGCAGAGACGGAAGATTTTGGGAAGAATGTTGTAATGAAATCGAATGAGAATTCAGTTGGCGAATGCCCAATCATCACGGCGTTAGCGTAGGTGCCGGATTGAACATCCTCGCCCATTTTCAGGGTTGAATAGAGTTCTTCAGCGGATTGTCGCTGTTGTGGTTGTGCCGGGGTGGGCTGCACGGGCATGTGAACCGGGCCGAACCGGTCTTCGTACCTTTTAAGGTTATCCTGGAGAGCCGCGATGAATTGGCTGACTACGGGCGGCGGAATCACGATACGAGAAACGACCTGTTGTGGCTGCTGCATTCGCAGCAGGAAGTCGACGATAAATTCATGTTGTCCCTGAAGAACGACGGCACCCGTGGTAAAGACGCCGCGGGCCACGTGCTGGGGGACCAGAGCCCCGATGTGCGCGTGTCTGATTTCCTGACTGTGCGGACCATCATCAGGAGATTGCTGGCTGGGGCTTTCTGACATGGCGACCTGATTCGGATTTGGTTGTCTGGGGGCGAGACCGATTGAAACAGCAGGAGTCTTTTCGTTTCCAACACGGCAAACGGAAATTCTGATCACTATCCACAAAGAGGTCTGGTATCAGTGGATACCAGACCTCGATTGATTTCCCGTGCACAGTGCATTTGAGCACTACGCGTTTGGAGGCAGGCGGACTCGCTTGCGCACGTCTGTTTCCAGAACGCCGAAGGCCTGTTCGTGACGCTGCAGAGCCATCGACAGAGCACTCCACAGACGCTTTGCTGTGAAGTGATTCAGAATGATGCGCTGAGTGACCTTCACTTCAACCTTGCCGGTAGCATAAGGCGTTGGGTTCAGGCCAAGGTCCAGAATCAGTTCTTCCGGAGTGCTGGAAACGCGGCAGAAGTTGGCATATCCGGCGTTTGCATTGGCGTCGGATACAATGACTTCCTGAATCTGCTGGTTTTCGTTGCCGCGTGGTTCGTCCTGAGTAGCTTCGCTCACGTAATGAATCTCCAATTTGTGTTAAAAAACAACCGTAAAAGCCCCTGACCTGCCCGCGAGGAAAATGAAGATGCCCTGAGGCAGCATTCGTGCCGAAGACTCGACACCACCCAGCGGGGGCGCAGGAACTTCCCATCTGCGATTACGCACTGAACAAAAAACGTCATAACAGCCGATTTTCTGCGCTAAAAATCACCGGTTTCCATTGATTGTCGGGAATTTCCTCCTCGGTTATCAGTTACACACACGCATCAGATTGCTTGTCGGGCGGGGATAATTCCAGTTTGAACGTCTTTGCCGACCCACGTTGACACTGATTGGTAATTGGCCAATAATTCACGCAGAGAAATCTTGCACTGCGGCATTTTGTGTTTTCGGGCTGAAATGCGCGGTTGTTTGGCGGGTTCGGGTGGTTTGGTCGAAGTCCGTCCCGCTCTATTTGTGGCTTTCATGTTCGGGACAGTCCGGCGAGGCTGTCTGAAAGATCATATTCACAGTTAGGACGAAAGTACCCTCATGGCAGGTAACCTGATCGAGTTTACAGACGCAAACTTTCAGACTGAGGTACTTGACGCCAAAGGTCCTGTGCTGGTGGACTTCTGGGCACCATGGTGTGGGCCCTGCCTGAAGTTAACGCCGACGATTGAGGCTTTGGCGAGTGAGTATGCCGGCAAGGTGAAGGTCGGGAAGTTGAACACCGATGACAACCACAAGACGGCCGCAGGCTTTGGCATCAGCAGCATTCCTACGGTGATTCTGTTTCATGATGGCAAGCAGGTGGAAAAAATTGTCGGCACGAATGCAAAAGAGAGATACGCGAAGGCGTTTGAAGCGTTGATTGGAAAGTAGGCCGCGAAGCCGGCATCGGCTCGCCGCGGTCTCTGGCAAAATGCGACGCGCTGAAGCAGCCCGGTTTGCTGGTAAACAGATAGCCCTGATCGGATGCATTGGCAAACTGATGCTCGGCTGGTTCTGTGTCCTGGTAAGTGAAGTACGCTGATTGGGTTTGTGGTCAGGATTTTCGGTATGTTGGTTCAGTTTGGGGCCCGTCGAATATTCACTGCTGCCTGAGACACTGCGTTTGGGAAAGGAGTCCCGAACATGGCGGAGAGCACATCAGAGGATCTGACAGCGTCAGGTGCTTCCGTAGTGGTTGCGTCCGTTCCTGATGCATCCGCGGTCAGTGGCAGCGTGCCTGAGGCATCACCACGTGAGTTGTTTTCGGAGCAGATGATCGGCGAGTCCCGTCGGTCGCTGGGCGTGGACGTGACAGAGACGGACGCCTTGAGGATTCTGCTGCAGGCTTCTGCCGCAGCAGAGTCTTTGCAGTTGCGATTTTCTGAATTGAATCAGCGGCGGGCTGAGTTAAGTTCGGACCAGAAGCAACTGGAACTGGAGCGTTGGACCTTTGAACAGCGGGCTCAGGAATTTGCGACCGAGGTGGCGCGTTCCCGTGCGGAATATCGCGAGCTTCTGGCGGATCTGGAGCGGCGCACGTCCCGGGTGCAACATCAGGAAGAGCAGCTGACGAGGCAGTCGGCGGAATTGCGTACTGCGCAGCGGCTGCTGGCGGAAGAGCGAGTTGTTTTGAAGCAGTCGGTTCGGGCCGAGCTGGACGACGATCGGATGAAGATCGGGCAGGAGCGTGCCGGGCTGGATGCGGAGCGTGCCCGGCATCACGAGCAGGTCGAGCGGGACCGGCAGGAGCACAATGATCGACTGACAAGGGTTCAGGAAGAATTGCGGGAAGAGCGACAGCGGCTTGCTGAACGGGCGCGTGAAGTCGTCGCCAGTGAGACATCCCAACTGGCCCTGCGACGGGATGAACTTGATCGCGCTTACGAGCAGCAAACGCAGGAACTTCAGGCCCAGGTCGACGACCTGCAGCGCCAGCGTGAGCAGTTTGGTGAGCAGATGGAGCTGGAGCAGCAGCGTCTGCGTGAAGAAATCGAAAAGAAGCGCCAGGCGATTTTGAGTGAGCAGAACAACCTGCAGCGGCGTTATCGTTTTCAGTTTGAACATCTGACGAGGGCGAAGGAAGATCTTGAAGAAGAACTTCGCGCGTTTCGCCGAGAGCAGCAGATGTTTCGCAGTGAGCGTCTCAGGTTCATGGAGCAGCACCGGCTGCGTTTTCGCCAGATGGAGCATGTTCGTGTGCTGCTGAGTTCCAGTGAGGAGTCTCTGGGACGCGAGATGCGGATTTTCGAGCGGACTCGGAATGCAGCGCTGGCTGAGCTGCTGCAGAAGCAGCGGCGCAGTGAGGAAGAACGCGACGCTGTACTGAGGGATATCGAAAGTCGACAGCGCCGATTGAGGCAGCAGGAGACGGCACTGGCGGAGCTGACATCTCGTCTGGAGGAACGTTCACAGCGACTGACGAGAATGAGGGCTGAGCTGGATCAAACGCAAAGCGAGATTCTTGAGCAGCGTCTGGTGATTGAGGAAACGCGGACCGCACTGGTGCGCGACGCGGTTTCACCGGAAGCGGCCAGAACGCGACTTGAGCAGGCACGGCATGATGTGCAGTCATACTTTGAACGACTAAGACTGCAGGTGTTTGCAGAGCGGGACAAGGTAGATGCCGCGATTGCCGAGCTGGCGGAACGTCAGGCCGAGTTTCGGCAGGATCGAGCGGAGCTTGAGCAGTACTTTGCCAGTCGTGAAGAGGAGCTGGGGACTCGGAGTGACGGAGGCGTGCTGGAAGAGCAGTTGCGGGCCAATGCTGAGTTGAAGGAACAACTCACGGGGCTTCAGCAGCGCTGGCAGACAGAACGTCTGGAAGCGGAACGCACGATCCGTCAGTTGCTTGATCAGCTGACGCAGCGTGAAGTCAGCCAGTTGGCCTCTGCTCCGCTGACTCAGGGGGCCGCATCCGGTTCACGAGATGCTGCCTGACGGCTGATGGGTGAGGTCTTGAGGGCCGTTTTTCGGGTGGGGAATATCAGCGTCAGCCGGAGGGCGGGTATGCTTCAGCCGGGCGCTCCGAGAAGCTCGGGTCGAAATCGCCCGTTTCCGCTGATTCGAAGTGGGCGTCCCTGGGGATCGGGGATTGTTGTTTCTTCATCATAGCCCAGGAGCGTGTACGCGGTGGCCTGCATATCTTTGGGGCTGATTGGAGTGCTTGTGACTTCGCCGCCTATGGCATCTGTTGCCCCGACGACATGACCTCGGGCTATACCACCTCCGGCGAAGGCTGAGGAGTAGGCACGCGACCAGTGATGTCGGGCACCACCAATTGGTCCTGAGTCAATCTGGGGAGTTCTTCCGTGTTCACTGGTGCAGATGACAAGGGTTTCGTCGAGCAGTCCGCGGTCATCGAGATCAGAGATCAAAGCGGAATAGGACTGATCGAAGACAGGAAGCAGGTAATTTCGAAGGCGTGGGAAATGGTTGGAGTGTGTGTCCCAGACCGACGCTCCGTGCGGTCCGAAGGGATCCCAGAAGACTGAGACAAAGCGGGCTCCTGCTTCGACGAGGCGTCGAGCAGCAAGGCAGGACTGACCAAACAGATTCATGCCGTAGCGATCCCTTGTTCGTGCGGCTTCCTTTTGCACATCAAGGGCCTGTCGGATGGAGTGTGAACCAATCAGTGAGAAAGCCTTCTGTTGGTGGCTGGACCAGTGTCCGCTTTGGGCGGTCTGATCGAGTAGTGGTCTGGCCGCGTCAAACTGACGCAGCAGGTGAATTCGGGCGTCAAACCGGGATGTGGACAGATCATCGGGCAACTGACAGCCTTCTGACAGTTGAAATTCGGCGGAGGGCTGAATTCCGAAGTGTGGATCCAGAACCTGTTCAGTCTGGCTATCGGCATTGAGTTTGGGGGCGACTTTTGTTCCCTGACCGCGAAAGTCGGTCCAGAACGGATCAAAGCCATTTCCCAGGAATGCGCCGTAGGGGCCAGCCTGCTGAGTGCTGGTGCCGTGGGAACAGAACCGCCATGGCAGTGCGATATTGACAGGCAGTCCGGGTGCGGAGCGGGTGGCCTGTTGCCTGTCCAGATAATCGACGACAGAGCCGATGAAGGGCCACTGTTGAGGATCGCGGGGACTGGTTTCCAGGGGTATGCTGTAATTTGGCATTCCTGTCATCACGTAGGCACAGCAGTGAATTGGATAGTCATGCGTCATCGAGCGTACGACGGTGATTCGATCCGCGATTTGAGCGGTGAGTGGTAGTCCTTCACCGATGCGAAGCCCTGGAACCACGGTGTCGATAGCACCCATTTCTCCCTGAATTTCGCGGGGGGCGAGCGGTTTGGGGTCGAAGGTTTCATGCTGAGGCGGGGAGCCGAACAGAAACAGAAAGATGCAGGCCCTGGCAGGTGGTGACCCGGGCGTTCTGCGTTGTTTTTCTGAAGATGCCTGAATGGGACTGTGCAGCCCGAGGGCGCTGATGCCGCCTATTTGCAGGAGTTCCCGGCGAGTGATCCCGGAGCACAGGCGTTTGCGGCTACCCTGCAGGTTCAGCATGCGACGGATGTCCTTTTGCAGGATGCCGATGATTGTATGAGGCGTAAAGATTTGCGGCTGAAACTGAAGACCGCCACGGACCACAAATCCGACAGTTTCTGTCAGGACTGGCAGCGTGGGCAATCCGGGAGTTTGCTCACGGCAATAGTATGCCCGGATCAGGGCATGGATACAATCGAGCAGCTGCGACCTCCGGCTGCCGGAACGTAGGTATGTGTTGCATAGTCCATCACCATTCGGTCCGCGTTGAATCGCCAGCCGAGTGTTCGGATAGCACGTTTGATGCGATCGATCCAGTCCAGGGGAAGGTCATCCCGGTCACGATTATAAAAGAGCGGAATCACCTGGTCCGTCAGGACTCTGTAAAGCTCTTCGCCATCCCGGACGTCCTGCAGGTCCTGATTTGCATGAATCCTTCCGTTGCCGATGGTGAAGCCATTTTTTCCGTCGTAGGCTTCTGCCCACCAGCCATCCGGGATTGAACAATTCAGTCCTCCGTTGAGCACCACTTTCTGACCGCTGGTACCGGAGGCTTCCAGCGGACGTCGGGGGTTATTCAGCCACACATCGACGCCCTGAACAAGGTACCGTCCCATGTCGATGGAATAGTTTTCCAGAATCAGGACGCGACCGCGAAAAGGTTCTTTGCGAGTGATTCGAAAGATCTCCTGAAGAATCTGTTTTCCACGATCATCGGCCGGATGGGCTTTTCCGGCGAAGATGAACTGCAGTGGATGATTCGTATCGGCAATCAGCTTCGCGAGAAAGTCCAGATCTCTGAGGATCAGATCGGCGCGTTTGTAGGGGGCGAAGCGACGCGCAAAGCCGATTGTCAGCGCCTGAGGATCAAAGAGTCTCTCCATGTCGTGAATGACAGAATCCGCTTCTCCGCGTCGAATGGCCTGCTGTGTTGCTTCATGCCGTGCGTAATTGATCAGACGCATTTTCAGGGTCGAATGAACTTCCCAGAGTTCTCCCGGATTTACTCGTTCAAAACTCGTCCAGACCTCAGGCTCCCCGGTTTTCTGATGCCAGTTTTCGGGAAGCACTCGGTCATAGAGAACACGCATATGAGGAGCCAGCCATGTCCCGACATGGACGCCGTTGGTGACGTGTCCGATCGGGACTTCTTCGACACTTCGCCATGGCCACAGTCCGGCCCACATTTCACGGCTGACTGCACCGTGCAGGCTGGAGACACCATTTGCAAATCGGCAGAGTTTCAAGGCCAGTACTGTCATGCAGAATGGCTCACCTGTGTGCTGAGGATCCACGCGGCCCAGTGCCATCAGGCTGGTGATATTTAACCCTGTTGCATCTGCGGTTGGCCCAAGGCATTCGTTGATCATGTCCTGATCAAAGCGGTCGTGGCCCGCGGGGACCGGGGTATGCGTTGTGAAGACGCAGCGTGAGGACGTTTCGCGCATGGCCTGTTCAAAGTTCAGACCATCGTCGTTCATTCGCTGCCGGATAACTTCCAGCGGGGCGAAGGCAGAGTGGCCCTCGTTCATATGAATCACGTTGGGAAGAATGCCAAGCGCCTTTAGTGCCCGAATTCCGCCGATTCCAAGGAGTAACTCCTGACGAATGCGGGTTCGATGGTCACCGCCGTACAGCCGATCTGTCAGGCGACGGTCCGCTTCAGTGTTTTCCGGCGTGTTTGTATCGAGCAGATAGAGTGGTATGCGACCGACAGACAGGAGGAGCACCCGGGCAAAGATTTTCCCCGAGCGGGTTTCCACAGAAATGACGACTGGTCCGTTCACGCCGGTGACTTCGCGGAGCGGAAGAAGTGCCGGGTCAAGTGTGGGGTAGGATTCCTGTTGCCAGCCATCCGCGTTGATCGCCTGAGTAAAAAAACCTTCGCGGTAGAACAGACCAACTCCCACAATCGGAAGTCCCAGGTCCGAAGCGCTTTTCAGATGATCTCCGGCAAGGATCCCAAGGCCTCCGGAATAGATCGGCAGAGATTCATGCAGACCGAATTCTGCAGAGAAATAGGCGACAGGGCCTTCGCCGGGAACAGAGGCGTGCGTTGAACCCCATGTCTGCGAGTATTCGAGATAGTCACTGAACCGCCGATAAGCCCAGTGGATCCGTGTGTGCAGGACGGCTTCCCGGGCACGCTCTTCCAGCACATTGGGTGGATAGAGATGGAGCAGTTGAACCGGGTTGTGGTTGAGTTCTTCCCATTTCTCCGGATCGATCAGGCGAAAGACCTCGGTGGCGTCCGGATCCCAACTCCACCAGAGATTTTCTGCAAGTCTGGAAAGCTTTTCGTGAATAGAAAGCCGGTTGCCTTTACCGTTCATGGAACTTCCTGAGTGAGGCAGCGTTTGGAGTTGGGTCAAAGGCCTTTCAGGGTTTCAGCAGTGACGCCCACGATACTGCTGCAACCGCAGGCGATTATCGCTGTGCTAACGGGCTTCCAGAAGGGGCGTCATTGAAAAAGGAATACGTTCACCCAACAAAAAAACCTGCCCCATGGGACAGGTTTTTCAGCATTTTACACAGGGGAACCGGCAGCGTGTGGCCGTCTGCCGCCTGACACTACTGCTTTGTCAAAGGCTGAAATTGGAGTTCACCGACTTGAAATTGGGCTTCACCGTCATTCCCGCGCAGGCGGGACTCCAGATCGCGGCACTGGTTTCCCGCCTGCGCGGGAATGACGTAACCCAAAAACTAAGATTTGACAAAGCACTACGACAGTTTGACATGCTTTCTTTTGAGGCGACGAGCCTTGGAACTGGCCGGACGCTGGCCATGGTTGGCCTTCTTGAGCTTTCGATTAGTTTTTGCCATGACTTCAAATCCTGAGCTTGCAAATTTTGTAGATGGAAACAGCAGGTGAAAAACTGACCGAACAGCGTTCTCCCCGGTTTTTTTGAAACGCAGAATCGTAACGAACTAATCGACTCTGGAAAACCCCCGACTGCGGTTCCTGATGCAGATTTCGCATCTTTCAGGGTTTTTAATGATTTTTCTGCATTTTCTGGAACAGAATGACCAGGAATCAGGGTGTAATCCGCGCCGGCACGCCTCTGAATCGGGAATTCTTTGATGCGGATTCAGTGTTCCACTCTCGCCAGGTCAAGTTACGGGACTTTTATTTCCATGTCCTGCGGAAACCTTGCATAAAATGCGGATTTGGTCAGTTCCGTCACAATCACTTACAGAATTGCCAGTTCAGCGACGGCCAGCCACAGCAAAAAAGGGAACGGACAAAACCAAATCGACTGCCAAAGGGAATCTGAGGCAGCAGCAGAGTAACTGCCACGATTGCTCTGCTGCTGAGCAGCAGCAGAGCTCCGGGGCGACATTATCGCCGGCAATCGTGGTTCCCGGGATGTCTGACAGAAAGTTATTCAGCAGGATCTGTGAGGCCAGCAGCGGCAGAAAAGGCAGAAAGAACGAAGCCGCTGCCATGCTCAGCAGATTGCTGAAGTTTGCGCTGCTGATGGTGAGGATGTATTTCTGAGTATTTGCGAACGTCTTGCGGCCTTCATCGATTCCGTCCCTGAGAATGCTCAGGTCGGGCTGTAAAAGAACAATTTCTGCGGCATCTCTGGCGACGTCGGCCGCATTTTCCACGGAAATACTGACATCCGCAGGATGCAGGGCAGGGGAGTCGTTGATGCCGTCTCCCATAGACCCCACCACGTACCCCGTGCGTTTCAGGGCCTGAATAATGCGTTCTTTCTGCCCCGAGTCCACTACGGGAAAAACCGCGTTTTTTTGCCAGATGCCAGAATGCCTCATCACTGAAGCTGTTCAAATCCCGTCCTGTCAACAGACTTTCCGAGGGCCTTCGCCAGATACGCCGCCACCAGCGATTCAGAAGAATCCAGATCCACCCGAACGATGTCTGCGACGAGAGTTCATTGCGGCCAAATCGGGTCAGCCGATGATTCGCTTCAGATTATGACAGTCCTTCAGGCGAGGATTGAAGCAGCGCTGCCAATTCGGTTACCGGAATGGCGCACAGATCTGCAGGAAGAGGCGTGCAGTATTTTTCTATGAATTGCCATAGGTTTTCATGTGTCGTCCCTGTTCAATTGCGAATCTATTTGAACGTTGCTGTATTCTGCAGAGAGCAATTCCGAGGGCGATGACCAGGTGTGATTTGCTGCGTTTGTGCAATACCGAAAGCTGAATTTTCAACGAAGCGGGGATATCGATCAAAATTTCCTTTAAGATTCTGTGCCGTTGCTACGTATTGGTACTGAGAAACCAGACCTGTCCAGTTCAGCTGATGCATAAGAACGCGAGTTCAGTCGACCGTTGTTTCACTCGACAGGTCTGAAAAGACAGTCTGCTTCCTCGACATGCCGCTTCTTTGTCAGTCGCGAAAAAATTCCCTGATTTTGTGTGGAAGGCCCTGGGCGGGCCACAATTCCACAAGTCCTTCATGAAGAATGCCTGCTAATGAACTGGCTGAATTATCACCACCTGCTTTATTTCTGGACCATGGCAAGGGAAGGCAGTATTAGCAAAGCTGCCAATTCTCTGCATTTGTCCCAGCCCACAATCAGTGGGCAACTACGCCAACTGGAAAAGTCGGTCGGTAGCAAACTGTACGAACGCCATGGCCGTGATCTGAGACTGACGGACACCGGGAAAATGGTCTTTGACTACGCAGAAGAGATTTTCTCCACCGGTCAGGAACTGATGGAGCGTCTGAAGGGAACACAGCCCGGCCGCAACATGGTATTTACTGTGGGAATTCCAGACTTTCTGCCCAAGCAGGTGGCGTTCCGCCTGCTCGAGCCTGTCTTTCGCATGCCTCAGAAAATTCAGGTCATCTGCAACGAAGGAAAACTCTCTGACCTGCTGGCGGATCTTGCCCTTCATAAGGCGGATTTGATCCTTTCGGATAGCCCTGCCGGGTCTCAGGTCAGCGTCAAAGCCTATAATCACGCGCTGGGTGAATGTGGGGTCAGCTGGGTTGCGACAAAAAACATTGCGGCATTGCTGCGCCCTGGATTTCCAAACTCGCTGGCTGAACAGCCATTGTTGCTCCCTAACCAGAATACCGTTCTGCGGCGGTCAGTAGAGCAGTGGCTGGACAGGCAGACCTTCGAACCCAATGTTGCCGCGGAAATTGAAGATTCTGCACTGCTGAAACTGCTGGCCGCTGAAGGTCTTGGTGTGGCACCAGTCGCCGACTCGGTGCTTCAGGACCTGGAAGATCGATATGGTCTGCACGTCGTGGGACGCCTGAATGACGTGGCAATTCAGTTTTATGCAATCAGTGTGGAACGCAAAGTGACTCATCCGGCAGTCATCACGATTCTGGACGCGGCAAAGAGACGACTGTTTCGGCACAATTCCTGACTCAAAAAACGCGGCGCATCGATCGGCCAAAGAACTTAGGCCAGCGGGGTGATACCAGGGACCACGTTTGCTCGCGAGCATAACGGGTTTTGACTATGGTTGTCGTTTTGGCTGTGCCAGAACCGTATTCCTAACCCACTCGTGGCATTTCAGGCACTTCATCGTGACGTTTACCCATGCCAGCGATGTGCCGTCCATGTCCTGATCTTTGGACTCTTTTTGAAGTTCTTCGACCGCCGTTGCAAACTCCTGACTATAGCGGCGATACATAATATCATTGCTGACGCGCCAACGCTCTTCGTTACTCATTTGCAGCAACACCGCAGACCCTTCAGAGACCATCTCCAGATCTTCCGTGCAGAGTCCTTCCAGAATCTGACTCGAAGCCTGTAGTTTCTGACGCATGAACTTCGACAGGATGTGCTTCGGATCTTCGCTCTTTTCCGGACGTCCAGGAGGACTCGCCGGAGGCTCTTCCGCCTTCCGGGGCTCTGCCGCTTTCACCGGAGGTTGCGAAGCGATCGTTCGTGGTGAAGCCAGAGTGCCATGCAGTGCGACCAGTAACATCAGGCAGCCAGCGATAATGACGCAGGTCGACCCAGGGTGCTTTCGACAGGATTCAGGTGCCACAACAGGTGCCTCCCCGGAAATGTGACAAAGTCGGGCCGGGAACGCACGGACGTTCCTCTACCTGTTCCATGGCAAATGATGCGCCGAACGCGGGGTGATTGATACCTTACTGTGCCGGATGTGGCACGAAACAGGCCAATGTAACAGCACTCTGTCGCTAAAAATCCAGGACATGCTGCTGCGCGTTCAGGCTCCGCGGCCGTTTTGCACGGCAGCGTGCGCGCACCAATGGTCACTATGCGCGGATTGGCACACACGCTGGCGTGAAGGGACAGGGCAGGGGGAATCCGGGGTACTGTTCAACGGAATATCAGGACGCAGTCGTGTGTTCGCCCACGGTCCAATTGCGACCATTGCGAATCACACGGCGATACAGCGTGTCTCGCTCCACCGGGATGCGCCCTGCCTCACGAATCAGGCGATGCATCTGATCGACCGTCATCCCTTCAGGAGTTTTGGCACCCGCGTCATGATAAATCAGTTCATGAATAACGGTGCCATCGATATCGTCCGCACCGTAGCTTAGTGCCAACTGAGCAGTCTGCTCGCCCAGCATGATCCAGTAGGCTTTGATGTGATCAAAATTGTCCAGCATCAATCGTGATACCGCCATCATTCGCAGATCGAACAAAATGTCCGGCTTTGGGATGTCTGCCAGTTCAGTGTTGTCCGGATGGAATGCCAATGGAATGAATGTCTGAAAACCGCGAGTCTGATCCTGCAGGTCACGCAGACGCAGCAGATGGTCAATACGGTGCTTCGCCTTTTCCACATGACCGTACAGCATCGTGGCGTTGGAACGCAGCCCCAGTTCGTGAGCCGTGCGATGTACGTCGAACCACACATCACTGTCCGCCTTGTGTTCGCAGATCTGCCGACGGACGTCTTCGTCAAAAATCTCCGCCCCACCCCCCGGCATACTTCCAAGCCCAGCTTCCACCATCTGCTCCAGTACCCAACGGATCGGCTTTTTCGTCATGAAGCTGAACCAGTTGATTTCGACCGGTGTCCACGCCTTGATATGAATCTCCGGACATGTCTCGTGAATCACTCGAACAACATTCAAATACCAGTCAAAACTCTTTTTGTGATGCAGACCGCCAACCACATGGATTTCTGTGGCCCCACCGGCACGACCCTCCAGTACGCGAGTTCGCAGCATGTCATCGGTAAATGTGTACGCCTTTTCGTCTTTCAGATCAGCACGGAAGGCACAGAAGCGGCAGCGATAGACGCAGACGTTGGTGGGGTTCAGGTGGATATTGGTGTTGTAGTAGGCAAAGTTACCATTCCGCCGCTCACGAACAATGTTGGCCAGCTGCCCCAGCGTGTGCAGCTCCGTTTGTTCATCCAGCAACAGCCCCTCCTCGAAGGACAGACGTTCGGAGGCCTGAACTTTATCGGCAATTGCCTGAATGCGGGGATCGCTCAGTGTGAGGGCCATGGCTGGATGACTTTGCTATTTGAGTCGTGAAAGATAAGAAGATCAAAGGACCTCAGGTCCTGTAAATATTTTGTCGCGTCTATGTCAGGACAGGGGCTGCTAACGTCCTACAACAACCAGACATCGATGCAGCCAAGCACCAGAATTCCGAAGCTGATGATGGCATTTACATTGAAGAAGGCAATGTTCACCCGGGACAAATCATCCGGTCGCACCAGCCAGTGCTCGTAAAGCAGCAGCAGCGAGATCAGAATGATGCCGGTGAGAAAAATCGGTCCAAGAGCTGCCATTTTCCAGAGAAAAAATAACATCACAATCGTCAGCAGGTGGCTGGTAAACGCCATCCGCAGGGCTATTGGGACGCCAAATCGTGCGGGTAGACTGTTCAAACGGCTGGAGCGATCAAAATCAGCATCCTGGCAGGCGTAAAGAATATCGAAGCCGCCAACCCAGAAAAAGATTACGGCCGCAATCAACCCTGGCACCACAGCGAACTCGTCACGAACCGCAATCCACGCTGCAATCGGCGACAGCATCAGTGCTGCAGACAACCAGTAGTGGCACAGACTGGTAAAGCGTTTGGAAAGAGAATATCCCAGCAGGAACAACAAAACAGGAACGGACAGCAGCAGCGGCAGTCGTTTGGGAAGAAAGACAGTCGTGGCCGCAACGAACAGAACGCTCATCAGAAGAGTGAAGACCGTAACGCTGCGGACAGACAGCAGTCCCGCAGGCAGATGTCGTCCTGCAGTTCTGGGATTGCCCGCGTCAATTCGCCGATCGACAAGTCGATTAAAAGCCATCGCTGCGGAACGAGCCGTCACCATGCAAAATAGAATGCCGGCAAGATCCCGCCAACGAAACAAGCTGCCCGGCTGATTCCATGCCAAAACTGCTGCCAGCAGCGCAAAGGGCAGGGCAAAAATCGTGTGGCTGAAGCGAATCAGCTGCAGAAACTGACGAATGGTCTGAAACATTTCGGAACCAACAGGAGCACGACTTCGCGGGAAACAGCAGGAAATGCCGTAACAACACAAAATTCGCCCGGGAATCGAACGGAACATTACTGCGGATACTATCCGCAAATCAGCTGCCGATGTAACGAGAATACAGGCTGCGGGCAATTCCCGGGTCGCTGGTTCCCCGAATTATGGCCCGTCCATCCGGGAAAATCGTGATTTCTACGGCGGATTCCGGGTTTTCAGAAGTGTGTTCCACGTCAGGCAGCCTCAGCCGTACTAAAAATCTGTTCTGGGTGACGGTACCAGATTTTTTCAGTCTTTCAGCAAGTTCCGCCAGCTGAAAAGTGACTTTTTCCGGGGGCGTGATCTGGACCGAATTGCGGCCGCAGAGCACGGTTGAGGCCGCGCGCTGGTTGCCATTTCGCCAGAGTCGCTCCCTGTTGTGGCAGGCCGGGCAGGCGGTTGAGTTTCGCAGGTGGGAAACATCCACATGCCGGAAAGCGCCGTTCCAGGCATCGATGATGGTCAGACGTTGTTCAACCTGATCCCGATGTCCGGCCAGGATTTTCAGGGCGATCGCCGCCTGAAAAGACGCGAGCATGCCGATCGCCGGCCCGAGCACTCCAGCGGTATCACAGGTCTCGGTGGCACCAGGTGGCGGCGGAAAAGGCATCAGACACCGCAAACAGGGACCTGACCCCGGAAGTACCGGCATGACCTGCCCGCTGCCGCCAGTGCACCCGGTAAAGATCCACGGAATGCCGGTGTCGAGGGACACGTCATTGATCAGATAGCGGATTTCAAAGTTGTCCGTGCCATCCAGGATCAGCGATGTCCCCCGCGCCAGCTCGTCAAGATTACTGAAGTCCACATCGGCCACGATGGCCTGAATTTCAATCTGGGAATTGACGCGGCGAAGTCGACGCTCGGCGGCAATTGCTTTGGGAATGTGATCCGCAACATCCTGCTCATCGTACAGAGACTGCCGCTGCAGATTTGTCAGCTCGACAAAGTCGCGGTCGACAATTCGCACGTGACCGACACCAGCACGCACCATGGAATCTGCCAGCACACAGCCCAGGGCTCCACATCCGACCAGCAGCACGCGACTGTTGCTGATGCGCTGCTGTCCTTCCGGCCCAATGCCATGGAACAGCATCTGTTTTTGATAACGTGAATCGGCCAGCGGAATACCCCTGTCAACATGGACCTGCGTGAAGACTCTTCTGCCATAGTTTACCCGGCAACGAGGCTTCTGGTCCAACATCGAATGGCCGTTCGCAGAAAATCGGAGCGGAACTGAACAGAGAGCGTCGCACACCGCTGCTCACACCCGGACAACCACGCCGCAGGCGATCTCTGAGTGCCGTCCGCCAGTGCCGTCTGTCAGGATTCGACCATCGCCTGTGGAAGATGCTCGATACGCGGAACCTCCATTCTTTCGTACGTTCCTGGTCAGCCTTTGATCGAACGATTTTCCCCAGGCCCGCACATAGGCCCAGCCTGACCGTTTACGCCGGAAAGTTACACTTGTGCGGCGGTACTCCGAAATAGCTCATGTATTTCTTACGCTCTCAAGGTGCATGGTGGCCGCTGACGGACATCCATGCTGCACGCAGTTTCAAGGAAACCTCAAGGTGCCCAGCACCTGGGTCTGCGTTTAAAAACCACCGGGCGTTTCACTCCAGGTGCCATGCACCTGTGGTTCTAGGTGCCATGCACCTGTGATTGCAAAATGAATGGGTACAGACACTTACGAAAACTGTTTTCGCAAAATGAACGGCGGCGGTGCCTGGCGTTTTCGGGTTGTCTGTTCCCGATGACAGTGCCACTTGTTGTCGGCACCTTTTAACCTGCTCCCTGTCGTGCATTGGGGCTGGAGGTGATCTGATCGGTGGCGATCATTTGCCTTCAGTCCAGAAAACGACGGAGGACATTCGCGGTGATGGTCGAGATGGCAGGGTCCACGGGGAGGGAGGCGACGTAGTTAATCGAGCCGACTGAGAAGACCTGACCGCCGGAAGGGGTGTCGAAGAGGACCATTTCGGCACCGCCATCGTCCGGATTCAGACCGCGGGCCAGCACGACGGTGTTGGCGGGTGAGCTGGGGGAGCGTTTGTCGGTTTCATGTCCCGAGGCTCCGCCAGGACACCGCCGATGCAGACTGATATGGCCGAACAGTTCCCCCTGTGTCAGCCCGGTATCGGCAAAGACCCAGTGGTTTGGAAGTAACGCCTCGTATGGGGCGCCCGTCATGGCGCCGGACGGTGTGAAGACGACGCCCAGCAGGCTGGCTTCGGATTCATGCCGCACGGCAAAGCGGCTGTCACAGCCTCCCATCCCGGTACTCCACAACGATTCAATGCGGCCATTATGAACGGTCATTGCGGAATCGTCCTGCAGCTCCACTTCGCAGTTCAGGCCGTTGCCGCCAAGGTACATCAGGCGGCCGCCGTCCTGGAAGACCCAGCGTTTGACGCGATCATACATCGCCCGGCTCCAGTATTCGGGATGCACTGCGATGATCAGAACGCGATACTGGGCAAGGTCCAGCGTGCCGTCGTGCAGCTGTGTTTCGGCATAGTAGTCATAGGGAAAGTTTTCCCGTTCCATCCAGCCCAGCAGGCGCCATTCAGCCGGGGCGAGGTGGCAGGCCTGACGACCTTCAATCGGATCGGTAAGCTGCTCGGTAAAGTCGATATGGCAGAACGGTTCCGGCCGTTCGAAGGACAGCGGCGAGTAGGCGGGGTAACCCCATGTGCCATGTTCGGCATCGGTGTAACGCGGCAGTTCAAATCGCGAGTTCACAGTCGGGGTGCGGGGGAGGCGGTCGGCGTGAATGTAATTGCTGCGGCCGCCAAAGGCGTTGTAGGCGTTCCATGTAATGTTCGACGCGAGAACAGCGACTTTCGCCGAGGGCTGTCGCGGGGCGACAATCCACGGGAAGGAAAACTGTCGACCGGATCGGGTATCGGCTCGAAAATAATACAGGCCACTGCGTTCGGGGGCGGTGACAAACTGGCGATGTGTGGGGGAGACGTAACCGACCTTGTTCCATTCGCAACCGGTTTGTGTGTAGTCGCCGTCGGGTGTGACCTGCATCGTGGCACGTGGACCATGTTCGTCATGCCATCCCAGTGGCCGTATCAGCTCCGGCTGCAATCCATAGCGCCAAAGTTCGAGGCGGTATTGCTCCACGGAATGCACTCGAAACTCAGATTCCTCGCCACTTCGCACCCATTTCGGCCATGCGTATCCCAGCAGTCCGTCGCTGAGCAGACGAAAATGGTGGGGTTCCGCGAGGGGGACCGTGATGTTGGAAATCCGGGCTCCATAGCCATCTTTTCGAAGGATGACTCGATACTGCCCCGGCGGCAGATCGATGTGAACGGCGCCACTGGCGCGGGATCGAGTTTCCCAGGAATCTCCCTGAGCATTCAGGAATTCCAGCAGCACATCTGGCAGCGCCACGTAACGTTCGTCGCTGACATATCCCAGCTTCATCATCTTCGCCCCTTCACAAACGCAGTGCTGCTCAGTGAACACCCGCTCGCCGCGATTGTAGCCGCGCCCGATGAAGACACGGACGGCTGACAGCCAGCAGGCTTCAGCGGGTTTGCAACAGATTCCAACCTTGAAATGACTGGCGGCTGCCCAAACCAGACACGCCGCCGATGCGGCACCGTAGCAGAAGTCCCCGGGCGCGTCTTGTGTCCTTTGGCCTTGTGGCACTGTGGGCGAATTGGCGGTAAGTAACTGTCAGGGGCCCCGCGGAGAAGGCAACATCTCGGGTAAGAGACGCTGCTGAGGCAGAACACCCAGTGACAGGAACCGACCGGCAGCTCAGGTGTGGATCAGACTTCCACCGCCTGCGTGTGGTTGCACGATGAGCCGGATATCTGGAACCACAGCCCTGGTGCCGTGACCCCGCAGAACGGCGAGTCCGATTTTTACGGGCGAGCGGCCAGCGTCCGGAAGCGGAGTTTTTCGCCGTGGGGGCTTTCCGGGGCATCGGCATCCGGCGATGAGCACGTGCTGCACTTGCGTGGGGCACCAGTCATTTCGCCGTCAATCTCTTTTCCGCAGCACTGGCAGATAAATCCACGTTGAACGAAGACGGAGATCCGCATTACGAGATCACCCATGTGCGACATCCTGCTGGAGACGAGAATAGAAAGTGCAGCGTCGAGCATCGAGGGAACTGCGTACTTGAAGTTCTTGATCAGCATCGTGCCGTTTGTTTGCAAACGCCGCCAGCTATTTCATAGACAGATTCTGCGGCTCGGCGAC
>CAIQIE010000260.1 GCA_903871805.1 uncultured Planctomycetaceae bacterium
ATGAAAGACGCCATTCTGTCCAAACTTCACCGCATGGGTTCCAGTCATCTGAACTGGACTTCACGACAGTGCTACATCGCCCTTGGCTTTGTGCTGGAAGCGGCAGCTCTGTTGAAGGTTGATGCCTGCCCGATGGAAGGCATCATCCCTGAACAGCTGGACCCGCTTCTGGGTCTGACAGACTCGGGTTACACCAGTGTCGTTGCCTGTGCTCTTGGTTATCGCTCCGCCAACGATGCGTACGCCTCGCAGGCCAAGGTTCGCTCTGAAAACAAGGATGTGATTGTGCATCTGTAGCGACAAAGCCGATGATCGCAGCGGCTGATGGACGTGGCGATCACGGCGACAAAAAAAGTACGCTCCGTCGGAGCTTCAGGACAGAATCGGAATCTGGAATTCTTGTGAGGGGATGACTGATGAGCGAAAGCTGGATTGCAGATCGAATGCAGAAGATTGATGCGTCGGGCATTCGCAAGGTATTCGACCTTGCCGCATCCATGAAACGCCCCGTCAACCTCAGCATTGGACAACCGCATTACGACACCCCGCAACCGGTTAAGGATGCCCTCTGCAAAGCGGTACAGGAAGGTCGCAATGCCTACAGTCAGACTCAGGGAATCGCGCCTCTGCTGAATCTGCTGCAGGCGGATGTTGATCAGCGATACGGCAATGAGGACCGACAGGTGTTTGTCACATCCGGAACCAGCGGTGCTCTGGTGCTTGCCCTTTGCACGCTGGTCAACCCGGGTGAAGAAGTCATTATCTTCGACCCCTGGTTTGTGATGTATCGCCATCTCGTGACGTTGACCGGAGGGACTGTTGTTCCTGTCTCGACCTATCCGGATTTTCGCATTCCCATCGATGCTGTTCGAGCGGCCATCACGCCACGTACCAAGCTGATCATTTTTAACAGTCCGGCCAACCCCACTGGCATTGTGGCGACTGCCGAAGAAACGAGGGCTCTTGCGGAACTGGCTGCCGAGAAAAACATTGCTCTGATCAGTGACGAAATCTACCGCGCTTTTTGCTATGACATTGAATTCACCAGTCCGGTGCAGTGGAACGATCGCACGATTGTGATCGACGGCTTCAGCAAATCGCACTCGATGACGGGACTCCGCCTGGGGTTCATGCACGGACCCCGATACCTGATTCAGCAGATGCTGAAACTGCAGCAGTTCACGTTTGTCTGTGCACCTCATCCGGTGCAATGGGCTGGCGTTACTGCCTGGGAAATGGACCTTGAAGACAACCGCGCGGACTACCGTCGCAAACGCGATCTTCTGGCTGGCCTGGTGAAAGATCATTTTCAGATTCTGGGCGGTGAAGGGGCGTTCTACCTGTTTCTTAAGGCTCCGTGGGGGACTGGAAGCGAATTTGTGGCCGAAGCGATCAGGAATAATTTGCTGATTATTCCGGGGAACGTGTTTAGTGCGATGGATACGCACTTTCGGGTGTCCTTTGCGGCATCGGACGAAACCATTCGGGAAGGCGCCGAGATACTCTGTCGTCTTGCAAAACAAGGCGGACCTTCGGCGTAAACTATTTCCGGGAAAAGCCTTATGGAATGTGGTCGTGTGGTTTTTGGGCTGAGAATCGCAGTGATCTTTGAAACAGTTCTGTGCCGGAAGGTCCCGAAAAGCATCGGGGAGCACGGATATTGAGATGCGGTCGGAATTACCTGCGGCTGGTCCGCGCAGGTAAACATTTCGGAAAAGCACTTGATTTTCTTGCCTATGCACGAAAATCCCGCGATGATATTTAGTGACCACTCGCAATTTGTGAACAATAATCCCACCATGGTGGATCTACTGTCCATTGTTGATGGTTTCGGGCAAGGCGGGGCTTGCGGTATTTGCCGCCAGGCGGTCGAACGCCGGATTGGTCGGGGAATTCAAGGGGAACGTCCATGAAAACAGTTCAAAGGCGAATTCGGGGATTCACCCTGATCGAGTTGTTGGTTGTGATCGCGATTATTGCTGTTCTGGTGGCAATTCTGCTTCCAGCCGTGCAGAAGGCGCGAGAGTCTGCAAATCGGACTCGCTGCGTCAACAATGTGAAGCAGCTTTCACTGGCTCTGCACAACTATCACGATTCTCACAACGTTCTGCCTCCGGGCTCCATTTTTACTCTCTTTGCGGGTGATATCACTCCTTCAGGTGCTCGATTCCGCGATCCTCGCGAACCATATGACAATAATCAGAACCTCGGGCTGCACGGCACCAGCTGGATGTTCCAGATCCTGCCGTATGTAGAGCAGTCCAACGTCTACAACCTCTGGCGAAATGACTACAACGTCTTTGGAAATTCCGAAGTTCTTTACGACAACAACACAAATGCCTTGTGGCGGCAGATCGGGTATGCTCCTGCTCAGGCAGAAATTCCCGGCTTCTATTGCCCGTCACGCCGTACAAAAATTGACAACACGACCAAGTTCTCGCACAACAAGTTCATCGATACCGATGCCCCGATCAAGCTGTCTACTGGCGTTCGCGGTGGTGGCAACGACTACGTGGGCTGTGCCGGTTCCGGCCGTATGTTCAACCCCCAGACCCGTTCGGTATATGACCTGACTGGCGATCAGATTCAGTTTTACCAGAACCAGCTTCGAACGAATGCCAACAATTTTAACCAGCTGTCCTTCAATACCGGCGTGCTGTTCACCAACAGCTCTGTCAGTCTGACAGACATCAAAGACGGTACATCACAGACCATCATGATCAGTGAAGCAGAGCGATTCGAAGGCCTGCCGGTTCCCTCCAGCCGAACTGTGGATCAGGTTGCCAGCGATGGCTGGGCATGGGGTGGTCCAGCAACGCTTTTCACGACGCTTGATGGTCCCAATAAGAAGCAGTTCTGGGGCTATGCCGGATCTCCTCATGGTGACATCTGCGTTGTGGGACTGGCCGATGGCTCGTCCCGCACTGTCAGCAAGTCCATCAGCCTTCCGATCTGGCAGAATCTGGGCAATCTTTCTTCGGGCATTCCCATTACCAACTTCTAGGTTGCCTGAAACTGACCGTTGCTATGCGGCATAAAACATCGCCAGGCGGCCGTTGAAGATGGCTGGCCTGGCGTTTTTTCTGCGCTGGTATTCAGGAGAATGTTTTCCCCTAAACCTCCTGAACCTGCGTTTTTTGCCTGGTTCGGGTAGACTATCACAACTCGCAGATCGGGCTTTTTCCCGGTTCGCTCGCTTTCAATGGCTATTCTTTCCCGAGTGCTCTTATGACCATTCGCTACACCTGTCCCGGCTGCGATTCTGTCCTCAAGATTAAGGACGAAAAAGCCGGCACCGATGCCAAATGCCCCAAATGCAAAAAGCCGTTCGTCGTACCGCATCCCGATGACGATGATGGCATCGAAATCGAAACGTCCGGCGATGCCGTGGATCAGCCTGCAGATCTCCCGCTGGACATGCCCATCGAACTGACACCGGAAGTCTCCGATCAGAAAGAATTCGATCCCGCTGATTTCCTCAACTCTGCACCCGTTCGTCCCGCACCGATCCAGTCGCAACCTGCCGTCAGCGGCAGTTCGGGTAATCGCAAGCCCACCGTTGCCGAACTGATGAAGGATTTTGAAACCACCAAAAAGAAGGACAAGTCAAAGAAGCCTGTCGAACCTGCTCGTCCTGTTGCTTCGGCTGCTGAAACCACCGGTTCTGCCGCCGATGTGCTGACCCGCGCCTATCAGCAGAAACGGGACGCGGCGTCCGCGCCTCCGCCAATGAGCCGCGCGGATGCACGCAGTGCCGAAGAGCGTTCGGTGATGATCGAGTTTGCAAAAACCCGCCTCCTCCCCGGACTCGCGGCGTTCTTCGTTCTTGGCTATGCATGGCTCTGGTACATGAACCGCGAAATCTACAGCGGGCCGCCGCTGTTTGAAGTCACCGGTGTGATCACCAAATCCGGACAGCCCCTGACGGGCGTCCGCGTCGAATTCGGGCCCGAAAATCCGTCCCAGGATTCTCAGGCGGTCGCTGCAACGGCCGTCACTGATGCCGAAGGTAAGTACCGCTTATCCGCCTTCGCCAGCCAGTTTGGGGCACCTGCCGGCAGCTACATGGTGGGACTCACGGACAGCAATGGTGTTCCGCTGGTGGTTCCGGACGAACAGGTTCATCGCACCGTGACGGAAGAAGGCCCCAACGATTTCCAGATCCAGCTTTGACCCGGCGTTTCCCAGCGCGCTGTGGCTTTAATTCACTCGCTCTGACAGCTGGTCGAAAATCTCCCGCGTCCGACATTTTGTCCAGCGTCTTTATCTGATTCAGCGTTTTTGCTGAACGAACCAGACGAATCCGCCAGACCAGAAAACATTCAGGCTCAACAGGGCCGACTCAGGAATCTTACCAGCCGATGTCCACCATTATCGTTGACTATGGAATGGGGAATCTTCGCAGTGTTCAAAAAGCATTTGAACACATCGAAGTCCCCGCCACTATCTCCTCTGATCCCCGCATGATTGCTCAGGCGGATCGCATCGTGCTTCCCGGCGTCGGTGCGTTTCGCGATGCCATCAATGCGCTGCATCAGCATGATCTGGTCACCGTCCTCCGCGAACACATCGCCGCTGATCGACCATTTCTGGGCATCTGTCTCGGCCTGCAACTCCTTTTTGACCGCTCCCTGGAAGATGGTGAACATCAGGGGTTGGGAGTTATCCCCGGGACGGTCCGACGCTTTGATCTTCCTGCGGAATTCAAGATCCCCCACATGGGCTGGAATCAGCTGGATCTTGTCACGGCCGCGGATTCACAGACATCCTCAAATGCTGCGGCTAACCCGGCACTTGCACTGCTCGCCAACATGGGTCCAAACCCCTGGTTTTATTTTGTTCACAGCTACCACTGCGTTCCCGAAGATCGCTCATGGGTGGCTGCCACCACCGATTACGGCGGTCCCTTTGTCTCTGTTGTCGCCCGCGGGAATGTGATGGCTACCCAGTTTCACCCGGAAAAAAGCCAGGCGTGCGGCATGCAGCTGCTGAAAAACTTCGTCAACTCCACGGCCCTGACTCGATTTTGAACGACATCGGGCGACCCTTGCCCTGCAAGCGACAAACTCGCCAGCGTCAAGACCGTTGTCATTTTCCCGACGCATGAGCCTGTAATTTGTGGAACTGCCCGGACCCGTTTTCCGTGCGACCGATTTCGATTACAATCCGCGACCCGGAGTTGGGTCCGGAAAATACACGCCCGAGAGTTACCTTCTGACTCCATTCTCGGGCACTGTCCGTCTTTCAGATGCCATGAAAACCCCGAACCTATGATCGTAAGTCGTCGCTGGCTGGCGGACTATGTTTCGCTGCCCAATTCCACCGAAGAGCTCACTCGCCGCCTGACCCTGTCCGGTCTGAACCTCGAAGAATTTCACGATGTTCACGACGGACTCAGTCAGCCCGATGTGGCAATCGACCTTGAAGTCACCAGCAATCGCCCTGATTGCCTTGGACATCTTGGCGTTGCTCGCGAAATTTCTGTTCTGTTCAACCAGCCCCTGACCATTCCGCCTGCGCGTGTTACGGAATCTGCCGACGCCGTCACCTCGGCGACCTCCGTGACGATCGAATGCGAAGACCTGTGCCCGGAATACCATGCGCGTATTATCCGGGGCGTCAAAATCGGTCCTTCGCCGGCGTGGCTGAAGGACCGACTCGCCGCCGTGGGGATCAATTCCGTCAATAACGTGGTCGACGTAACCAACTTTGTGATGATGGAATGCGGTCAGCCCCTGCATGCCTTTGACTGCAACAAGCTGGCTGGCCAGCGCATCATTGTTCGTCGCGCGGTTGCTGGAGAAAAAATTCGGGCCATCGATCAGAAAGACTACGTGCTGACCCCCGGGATGTGCGTGATCGCCGATGCTCAGCGCCCGGTGGCCGTCGCTGGGGTGATGGGTGGCCTGGATACGGAAATCTCCGGCAGCACTGTCAATGTGCTCATCGAATCCGCAGCCTTCGCCTCAATGTCCGTCCGAGCGACCGCGCGGGCACTGAAGCTGCACAGCCCGTCTTCGTACAGATTTGAGCGTCGCGTCGATCGTCGATCTCTCGATTGGGCGTCCCGACGCTGCTGCGAATTGATCCTTCAGGTTGCTGGAGGTTCACTGCTGGCTGGCTCTGTCATTGCAGGTCAGGCACTGCCACCCAATCGCGAACCTGTGACCCTGCGATTTGATCGCGTACAGCGCTTGCTGGGGATCCAGATCGCTCCCGAACAATGCACGCAGATTCTGACGCAACTGGGACTCACACTTGTCAGCCAGTCGCCGGCTGCTGTGCAGGTCGAACCACCCAGCTGGCGACCAGACCTTCTGCGCGAATGCGATCTGATCGAGGAGATTGCCCGCATTCATGGGTATGAACATATTCCGACAGACGCGCCCCTGCCCGTCATTGCGACTTCCAAAACCCGACGCGAACGGATCCTCGATACCGTGCGAGCACACCTTGTCGGCGGCGGACTGTACGAAGCCCTGACACTGTCCTTCGTCAGCGAAGCCCAGCGCCAACTGATTCAGCCTTTGGGGGAATTGCCCGCCGTGGCCGTCAGCCATTCCAGCCGCAGCCACGAAAATCAGCTGCGACAAAGCCTGATCCCCAGCCTGCTGCAGTGCCGACGACAAAACGAGCGTCACGGAACCATGAACGCCGAACTGTTCGAAGTGGCCCGGGTCTATCTGTCAGCAGGTGCCGGAAAACCCGAAAATACGGCCGAACCGCTGACCATCGGGCTCGTCACCGGACGCCCATTCGTCCAACTGCTCGGCCTGGTCGAATCCACCATCCAGCGCATTGCGCCCCATGCGGTGTTGACGGCGACGCCCTCAAGTCGTCCCGAATATCTTGCCGGTCGCGGTGCAGAACTGTTGCTGAATGGGCAGCGTGTCGGATGGATCGCGGAACTCGGTCGGGAAGTTCTGGACGCCAGCGAGCTTCAGGATGCGGTCAGCGCCGCAGAAATCCATCTGCCGCTGCTGGAAGAATTCTTCGAAGCGCACCGCAGCTTTGTTCCACTCCCAAGATTCCCCTCCGTCTCACGCGACCTGAACTTTGTGCTGTCCGAATCTGTGACATGGGCACAACTTTCCGAAACCGTCAGTGCGAATGCCGGACCATTGCTGGCTGGCCTGTCGTTTGGTGGGCAATACCGTGGCAAACAGATTGAGGCCGACAAAAAATCGTATGTCATCACCTGTCGCTTCATGGCGGCGGACAGAACACTCACCACGGACGAGGTGGAACACGCAGTGCAGCAAATCATCGCAGCCTGCAGGACACAGCTGGCTGCGGCGCTTCGCGCCTGAACAGCCTGATTAAATCCCAGAAATCTTCGGCAACGGCGCATGAAATCAGGGCCGTTGTGCCGAACGAAGCTCGCAGAACATTTTCCGGTAATTAGGGACCATGAAACGAACCCTGCTGAAATCCAAAATCCATCGCGCCACAGTGACGGACGCCAGCCTGCACTATGAAGGCAGCATTACAATTGACCCTCTGTTGATGGAAGCCACGGACATCGTGCAGTGGGAACAGGTGGACGTCTACGACATCAACAACGGCAACCGCCTGACCACCTACGCCATCGCCGGCGAACGTGGTTCCGGGGTGATTTGTCTCAACGGCGCTGCCGCCCGACTGGTGCAGATTGGCGACCTCGTCATTATTTGTAGTTACGCGGAATACACCGAAGCAGAAATTCCCACCCACACCCCCAAAATTCTGCTCGTCACGCCCCAGAACGCTCCTGCTGTCTGAGAACAAAAAAGGGTCAGGTCTCATTTTATCGCTCAAGCTGCACGCTGCGGTCTGCGGGATCAGCCCACTTTTTCGCCCGGAAAAATGCCACCGCGCTCGGAAAAGTAGAATGTCCCTTTTGTGATTCGATGACAATGCTCGCGGGCATTATCGAGCATCAACTCCGCTGCGTATCGAGTATCTCAGCTCGACCGTCTCCTTCGGGTGCCGTGGATGATCGAAATACAAACTCACTGATTCAGAGACCACTCTTGTCGTGATTCCGCGGTACTTCAAACGCTCCAACGAAGGTGTCATGAACTTCATTCGCGTCACATGCGTCTTTCCAGGTTCCATTGCAAACGGGATTTGTGGTGCCTCGACACAGCCCAGATCGCAACGACTGGGAATTCCAATGCAGCGGATGGTTTGATCGGACGTATTGCGAATGGCGATTTCAGGCATCAGCTCGACGTCTTCATCGACTTCTCCCAGGTCGACGTAATCAGGCATCGCGATTGCGTCACGCGGGTATTGCCGGTAGACCCAGACTATCTGAACGGCAATCAGAATCAGCCCGACCAGTACTACAATTCTGCTGCTGGAGGGCACTCTTCCGCTGTAGGGAAGAACACCTGAGGTTCCGTCAGGACAGTGGTCAGGGTGGTGTCGACTTCAAAGCTCCGGCCCAATTGCGAAAAGGGCGAATGCTGGTAATCCTGATCGATCCGGATTCGTGCCGGGCCGTGACAACCTGAAATAACAGATCGGCACCATGTTTGTTGATGGACAGATAGCCCAACTCATCCAGCTGGAGCAGTGATGGTTTCAGGTACACGTTGCCAGTCTGTTCCAGCACGCCGTTGATCCGCCAGGGTGGCGGGGGGCTTACATTATGCTTCGGGACAATCGGATAATTTCTCAAGCCCCGGGGCTACATCCTACGGCCACATTCGGGGCTGATTCGTTTAAGAAACTGTCACGCAAGGGCCATGAAGCAGGGCAGGATTTCTGGTGGCGGTCCAGTCGCTGGCAGGCGGCCTGTCAGTTGTCGTGGAGGACTTTTCGGGAACGCAGAATCACAGCAACGGCAAACACGAACGAGGCTGCAAAACAGAGCATCAGGCCCAGCGCCTGCAGCAGGCTGCTGTGCAGGAAAATGCAGAGCAGTCCGCCCAAAATCAGCATCAGGCTGCCCCGATGCACAAACAACAGTACGTCGCCGGTGCGACTGGCTCTCCTCAGCGTCAAAATGCCAAGGCCACAGAAGAAGGCCCAGATCAGCCCCGCTCCCTGAACGACGGATTCTTCAGACAGGATTCTCAATGACAGTGACGAGTTTCCGCCCGTCCGCAGAAAATCCATCCGGTAACCATCCGTTGGGATTTCGAAGGACAATGACAGCAAGCCCGTTGGCTCTGACGTCTGTGGGATGGATACCCGGTCAGGAATCAGATCTTCCTGTGCTGCCGGGGCATTCAGCTGCACGACAACGTCGTCGAGTTGCATTCCGCCTGGTCCGGCAGGGGCAGGTGGAACAGCCGCTGCCGCATCCGCATCCGACTTCGCTTTTTCTTCCAGACCCTGGGTTTCAGACAAACGTCGTTTCAGCAAGGCCCGGCCCGAAGAACGCCCACCCCTGGCCCCGGCTTCCGACTCTGCCTCCATATAAAACTGTCCGGCAAGTTCTTTGTCGGCTCCCTGCAACTTCCCTGATTTTGCCGGGGCCGGATCTTTGAAATCCGTCTCCTTCTTTTGCAGCTGCTCCAGCTGTTTTCGTTCCAGAGTTTCGTCGACGATGTTCAGACCAAATTCAAACCTCTGCTCTGCCGCTGGCGATTTTCCCAAAAAGTTCAGCCCTGTATTGGGCATCGTTCCATCGCGTTCGATCTGCAGGCCATTCCCGGAAAAAAACAGATCCTTATTTTCCATGAAAACACGGTTCTGAACCATGTCTTTGGAATAGAGGAACTCGTTCCCCTGAACCTGCCCCTTCGGCGCAACGGCAGGCTGTTGCACGAGCGAATTCAATCGACTCAGGACATCGCCTCTCTGCTGCTCCACGTCCAGAGATCTCCCCCGCACGGTCTGAAGGCGATCCAGCGTTCGATAGTACCACTGCGTGCCACCTGAGAATTCGGAATAGTCATCGCCCAAAGCGTTTTGCTGCCGGGCGAACAATGACAATGCCTCGTCGATTTCCGAAAGGACAGCGGCGTCAGACATCTGGTCCTCAGTCACCCGAACCACATTGGTCGCTTCCGGATTTGTCACCATCCTCGCTCGCCACGAATTTGGGACATAAACGCTCCAGCGATTTCGCGAGATGGAAATTCCGAATTCTGTATCATCGCGAAACTCCGGGAACACAGGGATCGGTATCGCCAGCGTCTCTGCCAGCCATTTTTTCTGCAGATCTTCAGCAGCCCCCTCAAATTGTCCGGCAATGGCAAAGTCCACTTCAAAGCCGGCAGCCAACGCTCCCGACTGTGGAATGGGAATCAGCTGACGTGCCGTGTCCCCTGCACCGGTCTGCACAATGCGGCTGGGAATTCCTGCCACTTTGCAGTACATCAGTCGACTTCCCTGAGGCAGAATCACGGGAAGAAACTGGCGCGATTCATTTGTGACCTGCAGCTGATGCCGACTTCTCCAGCTTCCATCTTCAGACAACACCGTCGTATGAGTGACGAGGCTGACAACGGCCGGGGCCACCTTCTGCTGCTCCGGAGAGACAATCTGCCAGGCACTGCTTTCGGGATGAAGCTTTGAAATCAGCACCGCCTGTTCCAGTAGAGCTGGCGGAATCTGTGTGGTGATCTGGTCCGGCCCGACAACATCGTCCGGCTGCTCAGTGTCGGCCTTCAGTAATGCGGCAGACTGATTGACGATGACCCGGAAGTGGGATTGTCCGGACAATGTGGAGGGCGCGCCTTCGAGGACGATCATCTGCGGCACATCCATCCGAATCATTCGATCGGGTGGCAGTGGCAAACTGGCTGTTCCCAGAATAAAAAACTGATCTGTCACGGGTTGCTGCAAATGAAAGATCACACGCACCTTTCCGTTGCCAACGGGTTCCCGCACAAGTTTTCTCTGGCCGGGTACATCAAAGGTCATGGCCCGCGACATCGATTCCGGAATCTCAATCGCAAACTGATCCGCCGCCGCTCGCGCGATCTGCCAGCGCATGGCCAGCATCAGTTCCAGCGATGTCTCCGTGACGCTGCTGACCGTTACAGATTCGCCAATCAGTGTGGAAATCGCAGGACGCAGGCGCACTCGAAGCATTCCAGGTTCCATGGCACCGCTATGAAAATACAGTGTGGGTGGTGTCGGCGAAACCTCACGAAAGTACCCCTGGCCCTCCAACGGCGATCGAGTCGACCAGTCACTGCCCTCGTCAATGCCCGTACTCTCAGAAGCTACACCCAGCCAGACGGCCAGTCCGGAGGAACTGATCTGGCTGCCTTTCAGTACCGGTGGCCGCAGTGTCAGCTGCTGACGATCCGCGTCACGGTCCATCTGCCCCTGCAGCACAATCTGCAGAGCCCCCGTATGCGCGTCGGCCAATTGCAGACTCAGTGTCTTCAGATCTGACGCGGGATCTTCATCAGCCAGCAGATACCAGTCGTTCAGCGCCGTGGCTTTCACTTCCAGAGGAAGAAATTGCTTCGGTATTCGCAGGTCCAGGCGAGATCGCGGTGCTCCCTTGATCTGCAGATTGATCCGACTGGTCCACAACTGTCGCTGCTCTTCCAGCCGCATGGCATGCCATGCCTCCGCCGACTGTTCCTGCAGAGCCGGACTGATTCGGACAACAACGGATGCCGGGTGCCTTGTGTATCGCCATGCCAGCATTGGTCGCCCGGATAACGCTTCACCCGCCGGGCTTGGTGCTTCATCCGGATTCACCTGCGTGACTCCGGAAAGGGCCTCCGAACGAACCTGAAACTCGGACCCGGTACGCAGGACGACCGTGCCCGTGTCACGACTGGAACCTTTCACAACAGCAATCGGCACAGAATACGCCGCCAGTTGTTCTGCTGCCGGCAGTGGTGCAAATAACTGAAAAGTTACGGTTGTGCGATCATCGACAGCGCGGCGAAACTGCAGCGCAAGCGAACGGGAACTGTCGGTGTTTTGAACAGCCCAGCCGGCGAGATCATCTCCGCTGACTGATTGCACGGAAAATCCTTCCGGAATTGTGACTTCCAGCTCAGGAATTTCCCCCTGCCGCACTTCTGCTTCCACGGTTGTTCGCAGCATCAGGCCAGTATTCTGCACTGACAGCGCAGAGGTGGCTGTTGAATGAAAGTTTTTGTCGCCCTCAGAAGTCTTCAAAGACGGCAGCCACTGCAGCCGCAATGTTCCCGCCATCGCAATCGGCAAAATCACCGTGCGACCATCCCGACGATAGACGTTGGTCCGCCCATTAACCTTTGCATCCAGATCGTCGGCCGGCAATGTCCATTCCAGCGTTCCTGTGACAGGAGAACGCAGTGGCAGATCGCACCGCCCCAGCTCGCCTTCCACCTCAGCCGTCAGATCAAACACTACATCCACAACATGTGCTCCGCGTCCCGAAACCTGCACTTCATAGGCCGCGGTTTCTGTTCCGATGCCGGCGGTATTGGCAGCCGCCTGATTGCGGCTATTCAGAATCTGCTGCCCGGCAAAATCCGGCATCTGCCCGGCTCCAACTCCGATTACCAAAGGCCTTACCGAACCCACCACTCCGTCCACCTGAATACTACGAATCCCAACCGGACCCAACGGCAACGGTATGCCCACGGATTGCTCAGAATCCGACCAGACAACAAATCGACCCTCAAAGCTTTGAACATACTTTGTTCCCGCGGCCTGCTTCAGATCCCTCGTTCGCAGCCAGACAGCGACAACAGATGACCCCAGCGGGTTGTTATTCAACTCGGGTAACGCATCCGGCCATGCCTGACGATACAGTTTCAGAAAGTCATCATGCCGAATGAACACTCGGTCTGCTCGCAATACCGGCTGATCCGCTGTGTAAGGAATCACCAGATTTGGCTGGACAACGGAATCCTTCGCTCCGGCATTTTCGGAAGGATTGGCTTCCTGAGCCCCGGCGATATTCAGGATTCCGCAAACGGCCAGTACCAGCGACGCAGCGCCAAAGAATCGTCTTCGAATGCCACAGCAGTTGAGACACCATGTCAGCGGACAGTAGGGCCCACAACAGCACTTCATAAGCGATGCACTCAACAAAACAATCGCACTCGTGGCTGCACCACAGGCAAATCCATCCAGCAGACTCTGCCAGGCATTGGAAACCAGTGGCACAACGGCTAGTGATGTCAGCAGCAGCATGCCCGATAACGCCAGCCGTGAAAGCAGTGTGACGCGACGCAAACACCAGACAAGCAGCAGAATCGTGATTGCTGCCAACAGTCGGATCACAGTTACCTGTTCCCTACTACGCATCGCCAGACTCAGGACCGATGGGCGATGCACCGTGTCTGCTACCGAAACGAATTCCTGCATGCGGTAGTTCTCCGGAATTTCCAGTTTCACGTTCACTGAAAGTCGGGCTGTGCCAGCTCGCTTTCCACCTGCAATCGAACCAAACATCCCTGATGTGTCGAACAATTGTGTCTGCGGCGCAAGCACCTGGCCGCCTGATCGATCCTCCCCTTCCGTCAGCGCGTTTCGCGACAGCACAGCGTTCTCGTCCCTCGCAAACGACTGCTTCGCAGGCTCTGCCTGTCCGGACAACTGACGCTGTGGTTCCTGTGCCTGTAGAACCGATTCTCGCGGTGCTTCTTCACGTCGTGATTCAGACATTGGTGCCGGTGGACTTGACGGAAAGCCCCCGGCAAGAGCGTCCAGAGGCCTGCCTTCAACATTCGGTGCCGCCTGCGGAATAATCCCCCGCTGCTCACCGCTACCCGCCGCGCCGAGGCCGCCCATTCCTCCGCCGCCCATTCCTCCCATCAATCCCTCATCGCCTGCCATGACGGCTTCACCGCTCATCGGCGTCGGTGCGTCCTCCCATCCGCCATCCCCTGGCGGCATGGAAAATCGTGGGGTAGCCTCCACAGCAGTGCTCTGGCTTGTCAGTGCCTGCGTTTGCAGCAGCCAACCAATGGCACCCAGCATCAGCACTCCGCAAACTCCAAACATCAATACGACGGCGATCAGTGTTTTCCAGCGTCGCCTGACAATCAGCACTGTCAGCACAAACAACGTCAGGAAGAAAACGCCTGTCGGTATCAGACTGATTAACAAAAAGTCTGTTGACGGCCACTCAATCCTTCCGAGGGAAATCATCCATCCCACCGTGTCCACTCCAGTAACCGGCCGATACGGTCCGTCATGATCCACCACCAGCGAATCCGGCGAATAGTGCACCTGCCACGACTGCTTCAGAACTTCAATCGGGATCGATTCTTTTTTGGCAACATCCATCAGCAGCAGAACGGGCACCTGATTCTGATTCTGGAAAGTTCCCTGCTGGGCTCCACCCGTTTCAAAAAGAAGACTCAGGGTGTGACGAGAACTTTCCGTTCCCGTCGGAAGTGCCACCAGATAATCCTCGTCATCCCGCCGCACTTCGATGGCTTCGCCATCCAGAATCGTTGACCAAAGATACGTACCCTGACTCGGGGGAAGTCGAAAGCGCAGCGTCTGCACGCCACTTGCCTGAAAAACGGCAACGCTGTTTCGCTGCACAGCGCCGGTCCCATTCAGCGTGCAGATATTTTGAATTTCTTCGCAGATCGCCGACGGAACGGGTGCCGTGGCATACCGCGTTTCTGAGACCTGAAATCCATATCCCGGCTGAACAAACCGGTAAGTCAGTGCTATGCGTCTTCCGGTTTCGGCGGCAGGCATACTGACAAGTCCTGCGTCCGCGACCGATAGGCCCGGAATTCCCTCGATCTGTGCCCCAAGACTCTGTTCCGGATACGCTTCAAACACCAATACACCATGCTGGCGAATGGCATTGGCCAACTGCACCACCGGCGCTGCGATCGGCGATCCCTCGCTCCGCGATTGACGGATCAGCGCGTGCAGTGTCAGCGACCCGGCCACTCGTCGATCCAGTTTGAGTGTCACCGGACGCAAACCGTTCACGACAGGCCCGGGATTCTGCTCCACAATCTGTACCGGCTCGGAAAGTTTCGGTCTCTCCAGCCCCGCTACATCTCCCACGCTTCGCACTTCAAAATGAACGTCCGTTCCCAGAGATTCCGCCAGCTCAATTACCAGCGTGCGTACTGTGCCAGTCAGCACATCGACTGTCAGCTCTGCGTCCACTGTCTGCTGACGACTGTCAGCCCAGGTCCTCAGGACCGACCGGCCAGCCAGCTGCCACGGTTTGCGGACAATGGAAAGTTCACCAGTGATCCCCGTGCCTTCATTCCGAAACATCTGGTCCATACCATCGCCGACAATCGGTGTCAGCCCGGTCAGCGACAGTGGCGCGACCACCAGATCTTCACTGGCATGCAGCCGCCACGTACCGCCAACCACGGTCATTCCCGTCGCGGTCACGACTGGCAGCTCCAGCTTCTGCTCAGTATCCGGATCAGCGATGGTTCGCATCAGTTCAAGGGACAGCGTGTACAACACCCCGGGCAGTATCAGCGCCGGGGGACGAACAATGGCCATCGTCGCATCCGCTCCGACATTCCATGGGACGTCCTGGTCACCGGACCTGACCGAGATCAGCTGCCAGTCAGCCGGCAGTTTCACCGATATCTCAAACAACGGCGCATTCAGCGATTCAATCACAAACTGAGTTCTACAGCGGACACTGGTCTCAGCGATATCGATATCTGCGGAAACCTCCGCGAACAATTCCCGGTCACGAGGCCGGACGGAAACCTTCAGGTCATATTGCTGCTGCCAGAATTCAAATACACTGACGTCCAGGGAAAGCCCGGAATCCAGTGCGGAGACCGCGCGGATCCCTCCCTGAACTTCCGAAACCAGTCGCAAACCCTCTTCATGACGCACGACCAGGCGGCCAGAATGGGATGTCACATCAACAAATTCCACAGCAGGAACCTGCTCCGTTGAAATGTTCACGCCCTTTGCCTCAGTCACACCCGCGGCGTCAGTTGTCTGTCCGGCACTGGTGACGGTGACGCCACTGATCTTCAGAAGTCGGTCCCCGGAAAAAGGCTGTCGCCACGTCATCGTGACCCGTGTCTTCCCCGGATTTTCTGCGTCGTCTTCCAGCGTCCACCCTTCCAGCCCGACTGACTCGATGTTGACCACTTCAAACCGAGCCGGAACGCGCGCGATAAGACGACTGATGGTGCCGCCAAAGACGCTGATCCGCGCAGACCCCGCCCACAGCAGCGTCTCCCTGCGAAATTCAAGTTGCGCATCTGTATGTACAAATACCAGCGTCTGCGCTTCCGTCTCCCGCTGCTGCACATTCCATCGCAGCCGCACATCCGCAGCATTGCCGACAGGAATGACATAGTCCGCTGCAGCGTCCGCGGCCGCCGGGCGATCCAACTGGCGGTCATTCACAACCAGTCGCTGCCCCGCTGGACACTGAACGGTCATCTGCGTTGCCGGAATCTGGGGCAACTGGAAGGCCGCCGTCCGATCACTTCCCGCAGATGCCAGTGGCGTTGACAGCGTCAGCGATACCATAAACTGCCCCGACTTCTGATGGGCCAGAAGCAGGATGTTTCCGTCCTGCGGGTCCCGTCCAATGATGGCAGGGTTGCCGTCAATTTCCGCCTTCTCAACAAACAAGTTCCCGGCCGGAATACGCACAATCTGCCAGCGATCTTCAAACTGGCGGATTTTCAGATCCATCCGAATCACAGCCTGGTGACCGGAAGGATTGACCTTCAAAAGAGCCTGCTCCACCAGAATGGGGACCGGTGCCTGACCCGCAGAGGCATTCGCCCTGGCTTTCTCCAGAAGCTGCTGAAACTCTGCACGCTGCATCATGACGCCACGGCCATCGCGCGAAAACACCGCATCCATTTCTTCAACTGGAACAAACTGCTCCCGCATCCCGGGCAGCTCCTGAGCGCCCACCATGCCGCAAGGCAGCATGCCGAGCACTGCAGTCACGATCCATGCGGCCAGCCGCAGGCATTCATTACGGCTTTTAAAGGCAGACACCGAAAGATGCTCAGACGTGCTCATGGGCCACCTCCTTCGACAGATTTCCCATCAACAGGGGGATCCGATGCTGCGGTCGAACTTGCCGTCGTAACAGCCGCCGCCGTGGCCCCGTCTGTCGGTCCGGATTCAACCGAGCCCACGTGTGTGCTGAGCACGATGCCGGGCTTCGCTGCAGCTGTGTTCTTCGGACCCAGAACCAGTCCGACCAGCCAGAAGAATGCGGTCAGAGCGATCCCGGGAATGGCCGTGCCAAACAATTCGGAAACACCCGTTTCCGGCCTCAGCGACAGCAACGCCGTCACAAAGGCCAGCAGCAGTGTCATCGTGATCCGGTTTTCCCATGATGTGCGACGCAGGATCAGGCCGACAAGGGCAATCGTTCCGCTGATCAGTCCCAGCAGGAACCAGCGTTTCCACCACACGAGTCGGATCGAGGACTGTCCGCCCACGGCGCGGTACACAGACACGTTTCCCTGGGTTGCAAAGTCCGAGGCACTGTCACCAATCCATGTATCCATCGTCGAAGCTGCGACTGTGGCAGAGGAACCCTGCAGTGGGCTGGAGAATACGCTGATCGAAGGCGTGTCCCGTGTCCACAATTCCGGGTCGCCCACAAACGAAATGTCCTGCGGGGCCCACACGGCAAGTCGCAAATCCTGCACAACGGTGGACCCGTCTGCGTCAAATGTCGGCAATCGCAGAATCATCGGACTGCCTGTGCCAACATACGGCCGCTTGTCATCCTCGGCGACCGGACAACGATACAGCAGCGTCAACAGAAATGGTTCGTCCGAAGTCTTTTCGCGACTGATGTTCACGTAATAGGCTTCTCGCTCCTCGCCGGCCTTTGGCTCAATCACCTTTTCAATCGTCGTGCGTTTATCATCCAGCAATGGTGCCTGAAGATCACAACCCACAGGCAGATGAATCTTCAGTCGCTGTCGCTCACTGGTTGTGACCTTCAGTCGTACCCGCCAGGATGCCATCGTTTGCGGCTCAGTGACCACCTCCACGGCGGCTCGTGAAATCACCGTGGCCGCAACCTCGTGCAGCTCATGGCGACGAATCCGAATCATCGCTGATGCCGGCTGCGCAAAGTAGCGGTAGGCCAGATAACCGTCCTTCGGCAGACGCTCCAGCTCTCGAACATCAATGGGTTCTGTCGTTTCACCCTGACTCTCTGCCGTGATCGACAGCGACTCGTGCCGCAATAACCGAATTTCTCCCCGAGCCTGTGTCAGGATGACTCGACGACGCTTTGCCTGATCTTCTGTAAACGGCGGCTGGACACGTGGTGGTTCCACTGCAAAGCTCTGCTCCGTAGTTTTCGGATCGGTGGCACCTGCTTCTGGTTTTGCCAGAGGGACTTCCCAGTCCACGCTGAACTGAACCTGCCCGGTCGTCTCTTCCTGAAGCACAAGGGTCCACGTGGTCCAGCCATTCTCTGCAACCCCGGGATTCCTCTGACGGATCGTGTGAGCATTCGACGTCGTGTTGAATCGGACATTCGCAGCCACCGCCTCGGGGACTGCGATTCGAAAGGTATCAATTCCCGCGTTCTGGATATCAAAGGTTACCACAGACGACTGACGGATAATCTCCGGATCCACCTGCACGGTTGTGGCAACAAAACCAGCAACCTGCGCAGGCCTTGGAGATGTTCGAACACTCATCGCCAGCGGTTGACGGGTAAAATTCCACGCTCCGATTGGACGGAGTCGATCCAGACTTTCAAAAGCCGCATCGCGTGTGGGAAACAGCCCGACCAGACGATCCTCCAGTGTGATTACGTCAAGGAACTCAGGTGCATACAGCGTCACTGTCCCCGTTTCCCGCTCCGCGCCCTCCGGTACTGGTATCGGCAGAGCCAGTTCTGCATTGTCTGCTGTGGAATCAAATGCCTGATGTCCCAGAATCGTGACCGTGATCGCCCCCATCCGCTTTTGAGTCAGCGTGAGCACGATCTTTCCCGTTCCCCGATCCAGATGAAATTCCGACATGCCGTCCGCCGTGACATTGTCCACAATCAGCGTTTCCGGAACCCGTATCGATAACTGAAATACGCCCGCTCGTTCCACCTGCCACGCCATGACTGACCGCAGCCGTAACTCGTCATCGCGAAATGTGTACTGCAGCCCGTGAGTCACCAGTAACCTTGGTTCCACAGGCTTAATCTGCACAGTCAGCTGGCCACGAATGCCGCTGTATTCCCAGACGTCCGTCGTGGTCGAAGTGGCAGCATTCACCGGCACTGCCTCAGTGCCAATCTGGCGAACGCCGGATTGCGATTTGATAATAGTCGTCAGCGAGGGATCCGTGGCAATTGTCAGCTGACCTGCTTCGCGCACAACACCTTCAGCATGCACACCCTGCAGCTTTCCGTCTTCACTACGACCAATCAACTGCAGCGTGTCCCCTTCAAACGCCCGCTCCGTCTGGACCTCGACCTGAAATTTTTCCGTTGCCGGAACCAGCAATTCCACCTTCACGCTCTGATGCGACTCCCCCACAGGCTCCGCATTCCATGATCGAATCCGACCCGCTGCCGCAACGACGTCAATAATCCTTGCATCCCGAGGAACAAGAACCGTCAGTTCCCGCAATTCACCCCGCAGAATTTCATAGTTCAGCACCGTTCGCGACTGAGTCAGCCCGGGCTCGATGCGAACCTGTGTCTGACTGACGACGCTGCTGAGTAAATCCATGACGGGCTTTGACCCGTCGCGTGGATTCCAGTGCACTTCAAATCGAGGTGTCGCGCCCAGACTGGCTTTGACAACCGTCCGCCCCTCAGGAGCCGGAGTTTCTGACGGCAACAACACCTGCAGCGGTGTGATTCGCACCGTCTGGTCTGCCTCCGGCAGGGAAACAACAAGATCCGCAATCCCCGTAGGAGGACAATCCAGGACAAAAGAGCGGTCCTCGGGCGATGTCTGCACTGTGGCCAGTAATTCCAGCTTCACTGTTTTCGGCCCCGCGCCCTTCAACAGCAATTCATACTGACCCTGCCCCGTGCCCCTCAACAAGACCGTACCGTCATCAGGCTCCACCTTGCCTATCACCGCCGCTCCGAAGGTCACCGGAAGCACGGCCCAGCCGTTTTCCCGAAGCACATTGATTCGGAATTCCACCCCGATCCGGGCGATGTCTTTTTCCACCGTCGCCGTCCATGAGGAGGACGTAATCACCGCGTCCTGATTCCCCGTCGTTTGCGGCAACGCCTGCAAAGCCCTTTTCATCAGGTCCAGGTACTCCGCATACGGAAGCACCACCGAAGCGTCCTGGCTGTTGAAAACTTTTTGCAGTTCGCGAAACGGCACATAAATCAGACGGTCCCACTTTTCTGATAACGGCGTTTCGTCTGCTCGCGTCTCATCTGCCGGAACTGCTGCCCCGGGAGCTGGCGATGCCTCTTGCGCACTCGCGGAAAGCACGCCGCACAACAGCATCAGCAACCACGTCCCGCATTGCCATCGACGACTTCGGTTTGCGGACATCATATGTGTTTACCTTGTTCACGAGTCTCTGTTTCCGCCGTCAGCGCCTCCGTAGTCAGTCACATTGCCCTGACAATCGCGAAACGCTGCCAATCCACGGATTTCTTTTGCCTGCAATCGGTTGCCGAGTTCAGACATCCAACACACCGAGTTTTTCGGTTTTGAGGTTCAACGAATCAACGCTAACCACGCCTTCACGAACAACAGATGCGCCCGACAAGGGCACAACGTTGCTCAATAACCACAGCC
>CAIQIE010000261.1 GCA_903871805.1 uncultured Planctomycetaceae bacterium
CCGGGAGTTCCCACATCGGCCGCGACCACGATGGACAGGACGCGGGTTTCCTTGTTTTCTGAGGGCTTCTGGCCGTCGAACGCGGGGGCCTGGAAGACGCGCGGTGCAAGGCTCAGTTTGACCTCATAGCGATCGTCGCCGCCGATGAGTTCTGCGGCGGGGCCCATCTGAGTCTTTTGTTGTGTGACAAGTTGGGTGAACTGTTCGAGGGAATCACACTGTTCAAAGGAAATCGGATTGTTGAAACTCACCTCGGGCAGTGTTTGCAGGACATACAGCGTGCCGCTCATTTCCGAGGGTTCGTTTCCCCGAGCTCGCAAACCAGGACCTCCCAGCCCGACGCCCATTCCCATGCGGCTGACACCGCCCAGCATCATCACGGGAGATTCGGGAACCTTGAGTTCACCGCGAACCTTTTGCAGATACTCAAAGGCATTCTGCGTTCGAACATTGGTGTGCCAGACGCGCCCGATAATCCGTCCGCTGTCGGGCACTGGTACGGCGGCGGGATCCTGCGCGTAAGCCGCTGTGAACGGGGGCAGTGCGAGAATAAGGCATGCGGCGCAGCAGTGCAGGAACACGAGGCGGCAGAGTCTGGGAGCCATTAAAAGAATCCTTGGGAACGTGACAGAGGTCGGTCGGGGCCAGCGGCGTAAATCGCCAGAACGTTGCCGGCGTTTTCGGCACTCTGAAAAAAAATCTTGTGAAATCGTAGTTTTTCGAAAGTTTTTGCAATTGACTATACCGGGGACAGATTGAATCAGGGGAATTGCGGAAAAACCCGCATAGCGAAGCCTTTGGCGAGCCCGGTTTTTGACGATTCTGCCGAAAGCACTGATTTTTCGAGTCTGGTGAAGCCGATGTTAACGCCTGTGAGAGTTACGGAGAACGCTGAAAGTGTCAGCAGACATCCGTGAAACACGATCTTATATCTGGACGAGACTCGGCACTGCGGATCGGACTTCTGTTTCCGGGGGCGATTGAGACAACCTTAGAGTTGTCCGAAAGTCGATTCGCCTGCCGAGCTCGTCGGGACCATTCACTCTGCCGCACGGTGCAGCACCTGCCGGCAACACAGTCGGGATTGCGGGACGATTCAGCCGCAGCTGATCCGGCGATGCCGTCGACATCTGAGGGGGTTTCAAATGCTTAGAAAACTGATTTTAATGGCAGTGATCGCGGTTGTGGTGCTGAGCACCGTCCGACCGGCAGAAGCGACGCCTCCGGGGCAGCCCGCGGACTGGCAACGCTTCTACTACTACCCTTACATTTATTACCCGCATACGTTTCAGAAGCCACAGCAGTACGACAACATGTACTACCGCTATGAGCCATCCATGCGGATCCCGGTTTACAACAAGAACTGGTACAACTTCTACCCCACGGAGAAGCCGTACCACAGTGGTCATCACTACATTCTGGACGTGTTTTAACCGCAGGCAGCTGGAGCTCGGCACTCCTTCGCATGGAACGGATTCCTGCAGCGAAGGCGTCTGCTCGGATCGAGCGGGTTGTTGAGATTCCTGCTGGTCTTTCTGGCCGGGGCTCTTTGTCAGTTGCTTCTTGCCCACAGGATGTCGGGCGGGAGGATTCTGGCAATGAGCCCTGTTCTGTTTTGCGTCCGGAGGACATCGCTTCCTGGGACGTCTGCGTTAGTGATCGGGGCTGATCGAGTGTATATCAAAGCGCCGGTGGCATCAGGATCCACCATGCGAGCGCGACTGGTCCGGCAAATAGAGGGCTATCGACCAGATCCAGCAGTCCTCCAAAACCCGGCATCAGGGCGGCCGAGTCTTTTTTCTGCACATCCCGTTTGATGAGCGATTCGCACAAATCGCCGATCAGGCCAGCCATACCCACTGTGAAGCCATAGGCCAGGACAACGTGGAGGTCTGCCGCTTTCGGGGCGGAGGAAAACAGGTTTCCCGCGAATGTCAGCCACAGCCACGCGCCGAGCAGGCTTCCAACAATGGCGCCGACGAGTCCCATGCCGGTCTTACCGGGACTGAGTTTCGGAGCCATTTTGCGGCGGCCCCAGAGTCGGCCGAATGCGTAGGCGAACGTATCACCGGATTTGACACAGATGATCATTGACGCCAACGCAAAATAGCCAGTTTCGTGGCTGGGAAACCAGCGGAGTTGTGCCGTGACGGCAAGTAACACTCCGGCATACATCAGCGTCAACAGATTGGCTCCGAGAGATTCCATCGATTTGCCCGGCTCCTGATATTGCCAGGCCTCATAAGCAAGCAGCACCAGAAATCCGAGTGTCATGGCAGCGGTAATCCATCCCAGTGAGGCCAGAGCAGGCTGCTGAGTGCCGGCTTCGAAACGCGTGTGGGCCCATGCCGAAGCGATGACCAGCAGACTGAGCACCGCTGTGATCGGGAAAGAGGGATTCAGGTTCCGCACGCGGAGCAGGTCGGTAAGTTCCCAGGAATTTCTGACTGCCACAAGGCCGCAGAAGATCAGGAGCAGAGAGGCGGCACGTCCGGTGGCCTGATCCGCGTAGAACAGACCAATGAGTGAAGGCACAAGAATCGCGGACACCAGTAATCGCCAACTCAGCATAGCCGTTAGTCTCCGTTGGGGTTTCTGTCTCTGCAGTGACGGCGTGAAACGGTCGAGCCTTCGCGATCCGCAGCAGGTCGGTGCTTATTTTGTTCCGGGATTACCAGGGTTCAGGCCACCGAAACGTCGATCTCGTTTGCGATAGTCTCGCATGGCCGTACGAAAGTCTTCTTCGCGAAACTCTGGCCAGTATTTTTCCGAAACCCACAGCTCGGCATAGCTGATTTGCCACAGCAGAAAATTGCTGACGCGAAATTCGCTGGCCGTTCGAATCACGAGATCAGGATCGGGCATTCCAGCTGTCGTGAGATGATCGGCAATGGTTTGTTCGGTAATCGCCTCGGGTTGCAACTGGCCCTGCAGTACACCTGAGACAATGCGGCGGACGGCCTCGGTAATTTCCTGGCGGGCACCGTAGTTCACGGCGAGGCAGAGTGTCATGCCGTCATTTTCTGCTGACATGGTCTCTGTTTTTTTGATCTCTTCCTGAATCATCGGATCGAGGCCACTGATGGTTCCGATGACACGAAAACGCAGGCCCTGCCGTTGAATTTCACGGCGTTCTTCGACCAGATACTGCCTGAGCAGATGCATCAGCAGTGTCAGTTCACGCGGAGGCCTTTTCCAGTTTTCGCTGGAGAATGCGTACAGGGTGAGTTGCTTCAGCCCAAGACGGGAGGCTTCTTCCACGATGCAGCGGACAGATGTGACACCCCGGCGATGCCCTTCGATTCTTGGAAGGCCTCGGTTTTGAGCCCATCGCCCATTGCCATCCATGATGATAGCGACGTGTCCGGGCAGAGTCGCACGTTCCAGCCCGAGGGCTGTGAGCTGAGTGTCCGAATACGGATCTTCCTTCGACAATGACCGGCTCCGTTATTCGGCAAAGGGAATCTTCTCCCTCGACCGCCAGGAATTCAGGCACGGCATTGATGAAGTGGTGCCTGGGAAGAATAAAACTGGAAAGGCCGTGCTCTGAGCATCACCTGCCGGCCCTCCATGAACGTCAACATCCATTTTTCAGAGTTTAAGGGAGAGTTCCTCGTCTGTCGAATGATTTGCTTTGCGATAATCACGGCAGCGATTCGCCGTTGTTTGTCAGACGGCGCTTCGTCGGCGAGCGTGTTACCGTCGGTGTGGCTGCCTGTCAGGCTGTTCAGGATTATGGAATTTGATGTCAGCTGGGGTTCAGACCGGATGTCATTTGAAGTCTTTGCCGTGGGGCTGATGACGCAATCGGGATGCTGCGTCAACTTCATGGTGTCATTTCAGGTGGGGTGTAAACCGTACCATGTGATCGGTTTCAGCACACTTGCGGTCGGTTGGCGACTACCCATCTTCCCCTGTTTCCGTAATCAACACCTGTGTGTCAATTGGCAGCCCCGGATTATGATGGATTGATTGATTTTCCCGTGTCAAATCAGTAGTTTTCATCATGTGCGGATAAGGATCTGTGTGACGCAGGTTGCTTTCCGCAAATTGGACAGGGCCGACCTGTACAGCAGTGCCCTGGGAATTTAGCAGTTGTCAGGATGCCGGATGTACAAAGGCTTTCCAGACCATGCGTCTGTTGGTTGTCCCGGCGAAGGGCCGGGAGTTTGGTCCTGCTACGGCAGCAACCATGTAGTTTTCGGGTAAATATGTATGCAGGGAATTGATCAACATCTGAACGTCATCAGGACGCCGTTCAGATGCGTTGATTGCGTTGCGTAAGATTCGCTGCAAGCCGTTCAGGTCAGTAGTTTTAGTATTCGGGCGTGCCCGAATGATGGAAGGGGCAAGTCTCCTTGCCAGGGGTAATCCATGCTGTTTAAAAGTCTCGGAGACATCACGGCGAAGCATGCCACACTGATTGTGCTGGCGTGGATTGGTCTGCTTGTCGCCTGCGTTGTGACGGCGCCGCCCTGGGAGACCGTGGTCGAAAACGGTGAGTTTGCATTTCTTCCGAAGGATTCGCCCAGTCGCATCGCCAATACGATGTTCCGACAGGCCTTTCCTGATGATCAGATGCGCAGTACGCTGGTTTTAATTGCTCGTCGAGAGAGTGATGCTGACGGTTTGCAACCATCCGATTTCGATTATCTTGCCCAGCAGGTCCTACCGGAGCTGCATAAAATCGTCGGATTGCCGATGCCCAATCGGGAGCAGGAAGAGCAGGAGGAATCCGTCGAGGGTGCGGCCGTCGACTCCGATGATGAAAACGCTGAAAAGCAGGCAGTCAAAGTCGAAACCAAATCGTCCAGGATCGTGCAGAGCATTGCATGGTTTGAAGATCGCAAGGTGGGTGATCTGCTGATCAGCGAGGACAAGCAGGCGACATCGATCGTTTTCTGGCTCACGACGGAGTTTCTGAATCAGGCGAACGTCAAGGTCGTCAACAGCGTAGAGCAATTTGTGAAGGACCTGTCGCGGATTCCCTCTGGCCAGGCAAATTCTCTGCCGCCCGGGCTGGAGATTGCCGTCAGTGGCAGCGCAACGTTCGGCCGCGACATGATGCAGGAGTCGTCGCGAAGTGCCAAATCCACGGAAGACTGGACGGTCATTCTGGTGGTTGTGCTGCTGATTGCCATTTATCGGGCACCAATGCTGGCAATCATTCCACTGATTACTGTGGGGGTGGCCACAACGGTATCCCGCAAGTTGCTGGCGATTGGTGCTGAGCATAGTCTGGTGAGTCTGTTTAACGGGATCGAAACCTACGTCACAGTGTTGGTTTACGGTGCGGGTGTCGACTACTGTCTGTTTCTGATTGCTCGTTATCGTGAAGAGCTGGATGGTGGGCAGACGATCGAAGAATCGATTTCCGGCACACTGCATCGTATTGGTGCGGCTTTGACGGCCAGTGCCGGAACGGTGATGTGCGGAATTGGCATGATGTACTTTGCCGAATTTGGCAAGTTCAGTCAGGCAGGAGTGGCCATTACATTCGGATTGGCCGTGTGTCTGTTCGCATCACTGACTCTCACCCCCGCCATTCTTCGGTTGAGCGGAAAGTGGGCCTTCTGGCCGGGATTTCCTGCGGGCCTCTCTGATGCTGCGGATAGTTTTCCGGCCGAAAAAGGATTGTTCTCAAGAATTCAGAAGGCTCAGGTGCTGACGGCAGGCTGGGCACGCATGGGGCTGCTTCTGGAGCAGCGTCCATGGGCCACGTGGGCTGGCAGCATGCTGCTGCTGCTGCCATTTTCTGTAGCCGGGGTGGTGTTTTTTGGGGATCTGAGTTACGGACTGCTTTCAGAACTGCCCAAGACCGCATCCAGCGTCTACGGAGCCGCTGCGGCTCAAAAACATTTTCCGGCTGGGGAAGTGTCCCCAATTACCCTGATGATTGAGGCAGAGGGGTTGGACTTTAGTCCTGTGCAGGGGCCGTCGTTTATTTTGATTCGCGAATTAACGAATCGATTGATTGCCGCCAAAGAAGAACTGGGGTTGCATTCGGTCCGGTCTCTTTCGTCCCCCAAGGGGCAAAGAGAATCCAAAAAAGTGGGAATTGCGGTGAGACAGGCGCAGAAGATTCATGCACGGGAATTCTTCGTCAGCCCCACCAACCACTCCATGACGCGGCTGAATCTGATTCCTCAGAATGACCCATTTGCGCGAAGCAGCATCAGTGAATTTCGGCATCTGCGCGAACAGATTCTCAGGCATATGCCGGACGGGCTTCGAAATGCAAAAATGTGGTTTGTCGGAAATACTGCAGAGATCAGTGACTTAAAGGCCGTCACGGATCGGGATCAGATTCGGATCGATGCGCTGGTGATGCTGGGGGTCTATCTGATTCTTGTAGTCTTGCTGCGTCGTCCGGGGATCTGTGCCTATCTGATGTTCACGGTGCTCTACAGTTATTTTGCTACTCTCGGTTTCACCTATCTGGTGTTCTGGGGGCTGGATCCTGAAGGCTTTACGGGACTTGACTGGAAGGTTCCGATGTTCCTGTTCACGATTCTGATTGCCGTTGGAGAGGACTACAACATTTTCCTGATGGCACGAATTGAAGAAGAGCAAGTGGTGCATGGCCCGCTGAAGGGGATTACCATCGCTCTGGAGCGAACCGGCAGCATTATTTCCAGCTGCGGAATCATCATGGCCGGAACGTTTTCGTCGCTGATGGCGGGAAGTCTGGTGGGGATGGACCAACTGGGTCTGGCGCTGGCCACTGGGGTTGTTCTGGACACTTTCGTGATCCGACCGATCATGGTGCCAGCCTTTCTGGTGCTGCTGACAACACGGCGTCTGGGGCCCATCAGCCGGATGGCAGGGTATGGCAAACCGGACTCGGTGCCCCGGGCTGCGTGACGGTGCTGCTGCAGTCGTTGCCGTGTGCGTCACTTTCTGCGGGCAGTAGTTTCGCCTGAAACTGATGCGAAGCAGTGTGTGGTGCGCCGGCCCGGGCGTCGTCTGGTGAATCGGCAGCGTGATCATCAATTGTGGGAAAGCGGCCCAGGGCTGATCGCGGGTTGTTTTCGCGGCTCATGGCACGAATGTGGCTCTATCTCAGCTGCTCAAAAGCCCTGACTCAGGTGTGAATCAGTTTCTTCCGAGTCCCTGAGGTGTCTTTGTGCTTGAACACGCGAGGCGGATTGATCATTCTTCCGTCATGCTGAGTGCGAGCCTGCAGGTTTAGCGGCGATCGTCCAGCGGTTGGGCTCGCTCATCACCACACGTCAAAGACACGCACATCTACACACAACAGTGAAATCACAGGAAGGATGCTCGCTTTTCAGCGAGCGAAGACGACATGCTTCAGTTATTGCCGGCGATTGATCTTCTTGAAGGTCGCTGTGTCCGCCTGCGACAGGGGAACTACGACGACAGCACCGTGTTTTCTGATGACCCTGTGGAAATGGCGTTGCGCTGGAAAGAGCAGGGGGCTGATCGCCTGCACATTGTGGACCTTGACGGCGCGCGAGCCGGCCGGCCAGTGAATCAGGAAATTGTTCGTCGAATCGTGCAGGCGACGGGGCTTCCCTGCCAGCTGGGCGGCGGCATTCGTGACGAAGTGTCCATTCAGCAGACGCTGCAGCAGACTGGTGTGGACCGCGTAATCATTGGCACTAAAGCGTTGCGGGAACCTGACTGGTTTTCTCAAATGTGTCGCCAATTCCCCGGGCAACTGGCACTGGGACTGGACGCTCGCAATTCAATGGTTGCAACTGATGGCTGGCTGGAAGTGTCGCATGTCTCTGCTCTGGATCTGGCACGACGACTTGTAGAAGTACCTCTGGCAGCGGTGATCTATACAAATATTGCCAACGACGGGATGATGCAGGGAATTGATCAGGCAACGCTGAACGACTTCCGGATTCTGGCAGAAATGGGTTTGCCAGTAATCGCCTCCGGTGGTGTCACGACTATGGACGACATTCGGGCCCTGAAATTGATTGCCGATGAGCAGCCGAATTTGATTGGTGTGATTACGGGCAGGGCGATCTACGAAGGGACAATTACAGTCCGTGAAGCGGTGCAATTTCTTTCCGGCGGCGCGGACGGACGCCATTAAAGCGCGTCGACCACCAATCAGATTGAGCGGGATTTCTCGGATAGGTAGTGGCTGAATGTCCGTGCTGGCTTTCCGACAGCAAAACGATTTATCGCAGTGCCGTGAGCCGAGAACAGGGAATGCCGATGAAGACAGACTTTCTGACAGTTGAGGCGATCGAGGCCTTTGACCGAGATGGCTACATCCTTGTCAACGACCTCCTGGATGTCGAGGAAACGGAGTTACTGGGGCGGATTGCAAGGCAGGACCGCATTCTAAGTTCCCGACGTACGTCCCGAGCAGATGGCGAAGGTGGGGCGGTCGAACTTGTGGTGGAAAACCAGCTGCAGGCCGATTGCATTTACTCGGCCATTGTCCAGGGGCAGCCGCTGGTTTCCGCGATGGAATCCCTGTTGCGGGACGAGGTGTATCATTACCATCACAAGATGATCCTGAAGGAACCGCGTATCGGAGGGGCCTGGACGTGGCATCAGGATTATGGCTACTGGTACAACAACGGATGTCTGTTTCCGGATATGGCCAGTTGCATGATCGCCGTCGACCGGGCGACTCGTGAAAATGGCTGTCTTCAGGTTCTGCGTGGATCGCACCGCATGGGGCGGATTGACCACCTGAAGCGTGGTGATCAGACGGGAGCCGACATGGAGCGCGTCACGGCTGCGCTTAAGCGGATGGAGCTGGTGCACGTGGAGATGAATCCGGGATCAGCCGTGATTTTTCATGGGAACACGCTTCACCGCTCAGATCAGAATCAGAGTGAATACCCGCGGTGGGCTTTTATCTGTTGCTACAATGCTCGCAGCAACGACCCCTGGAAAGACGGTCGCCATCCTCGATATTCCCCGTTGAATCGGCTTGAGGCGGGAAAGATTGCCGCCCAGGGACATTGTCACTGGAATCGAATTCAGCAGTCAGAAACAGTCTGACGCGGATGAAAACCGGGAAGGAAATCGCGACATTCTCGGAAGACCTGAAGGCACTGGCTCTGGCCCAGGGCTTTTCTGCGGTCGGGATTGCTCCTGCAGTGACACCCACCGGATATCATCGCCTGCTGGAATGGCTTCAGCAAGGTTATCATGCAGAGATGCACTGGATGGAGCAGAGAAAGGAGGCTCGGAGACATCCTGAATCCATGCTTCCGGGAACGTGCAGTCTACTGGTCGTGGCATTGAATTATCATGAGGGCACACCGCAGGGTGAAGGAGCCCGCGTGTCACGGTATGCCTGGGGGACAGCTGATTATCACGACATCGTCAAAGCGCGTTTAAAGCCGGTCGCGGAACTGATACGCAGGCAGATTCCGGCAGCAAAGACACGCATCGTGACAGATTCCGCGCCACTTCTGGAACGGGATTTTGGCCGCATGGCTGGAATTGGCTGGTCTGGAAAAAACACAATGCTCATCAGCCGCAGCATTGGAAGCTGGTTCTTTCTGGGAGCCCTTCTGACAGACGCGGAACTGCATTACGACGCTGAAGAAGATTCACAGTATTGCGGGAGCTGCACACGCTGCCTTGAGGCGTGTCCGACGCAGGCCTTTCCGGAGCCGGGAGTTCTTGACTCGGCAAGGTGCATTAGTTATTTGACAATTGAACTGCGAAAGCAGCCAATTCCCAGGGACCTTCGGGAGGGACTGGGACGCTGGATCTTTGGCTGTGATATCTGTCAGGACGTTTGTCCCTGGAATCGGTTTGCACCGTCTGTGACTGTTCCGGAATTCGGACCGCAGGATCGATTGATTTCGCCGGATTGCAGAGCATTACTGAGGATGTCAGCGGACGAATTTGTGCAGACTTTCGGCGATACGCCGATGTCGCGTCCGGGGTATGCAGGGATTCGCCGCAATGCCGCAATTGTCCTTGGAAACCTCAGGGACAGTGATGCAGAGCCGGAATTGGTGATGGCTCTGGCGGACGAATCGGCGCTTGTGCGTGGTGCAGCCGCATGGGCCTTGTGTCAGCTGGCATCCCCCGGGGCACTTGATTCCGTTTGGTGTCAGCTGCAAAAAGAAACTGACATAGCGACATTGGAAGATATGCGAGCCAGTCTTTTCAAAGTTTCGGGGCGGGTGTTTGATCCTGACGGCTGATGGGGAGCAGGCGGCAGTGCCGCAGCACTGCTTCACGTGGGGTGATTACTCACGCGTCAGCGGTGTCAGCACGACGCGAAACACACCGACAATCCATGCAAGCCATCCGGCGGGAACCAGCGCAACGCTGAAGCAGTGTGGGCAGTACGAGTGTCTCACGCCGAGAATGCAACCGAAAACGCGGTTCATGCCTTTCGCGCAGGGAATTAGTTCTTCCCGGCAGAAGCCGCAGGTGAATTTCATCTTTTTTTCAATCGCTGAATTTCCCGGGAAACGCATTACCCAGACTCCGCAATATACTAAGGGGGCCGATTTTTACAGCCTGACGTTCGGGCAAAGAATCGGGCTATCGACAGTGAGAAACACGATCGCTGGTTCTGCTGCAAGGCCCTGACAGTGTGACAGTCGAGGGCAGTGCGCCGATCTGAATTAGCGTCCAGACTCGCTGCGAGTTTGACGCAGAGTCGCGGGGAGTTCACTCTGTCTGATGCCTGCTGCCGTGTCCTGGAATTTCGGTGACGAAAAAGGGTAATGTCGGGACAGTTCCGAGGGCGCAACCATGTAGTCCGAAAAGAGGCTGACCTCTGGCGGGATATTCAGTAAGGAATTACTCGCGGTATTGGAAGTTGTGCGATCTCAGCATGCAAAAAAAAGAGCCCGGGGTCATCGAACTCCGGGCTCTGTGATCAGACACTGCATCGTTTGATGCTATTTTGCGATGACTTTGACTGTCTGAGTTTTTGCCGTTTCCGTTTTTGGAAGAGTGATCGTCAGTACGCCATCCTGACACTCTGCCAAAACTTTTTCCCCTCGCACATCGCTCGGCAGAGTCAGTGTCCGGGAGAAGGATCCGACCCGCCGTTCCAGTCTGTGAAAGGTGCGTCCCTTTTCCTTCTTTTCCTCCTTATGTTCGCCACTGATTCGCAGAATATTACCACTGACTTCCACATTGATTTCGCTGGCATTCAGGCCGGGGACATCCATACAGAGCCGGATGGAATCGTCCGTTTCGGAAAGATCCACAGATGGAAGAATGGCCGCAGGCAATCGGTCTCCGTCTGCCTCGAGCCGAAACTTGCTCCACAAATCATCCATGTCCTGCTGAATGCCAGAGAAGGCATCGCGTGAAAACAATGGTGTCATCGCCTGAGCGAATCTGGGCAACAAAGCTGTCGTCATGAACATCTCCTTTTAAAAAAATTACCCTGTCAGAAACATTCCTGACAGATCGCGATTCCGGAAGATTTGCAGCCTCATCGAGTCCGGCGGCCCGGGGCCACTGAGCGGGCAGATCAATGAACTTCGACGTGGCAGCAAACAGCGGCATTCCAGGCCGTATGGACGCCCGTATGGATTACCAGCAGAGGTCTGTTTCTTAAACACAACATCACGGTCAGATCGGAAAGGTCGAAGTCCGCATTCAGCGACATCGATCCAGACCATGCTGTTTTTCTTCAGCATCGACAAAACCGGGAATTACAAGAGCACTGCTGCCGACGCGGCGGACCTGCAGTTCTGAAACGTGGAGTGACGATGCTCACAAATAGTAGAGTGTCGGGCATCGATCTCCATGAGAAGGAAAGCCAAACCGTGAATGGCGGAAGGACTGATAGGCTGCGCCCGTCGGGCAGCCTACGATCAGTTGTGGAGACTATGCGGACATCTGAAGACCGCAGAAACAGGAAGCTGGAATGCGCAGACTTACAAATAACAGATTGCATGACAGAGGCGGAGTCCATGGAAGTGGACTTCATGCGGGCGATTGGGCAGATCGTAAATGGATCGAAGAAGTTCTGGCATCAGCCGGAGATGATCCCTGTCGAATTTCGGATCTGCTGACTGAAACCGGAAACCGGCGGGAAAATGCTCATAATGGGGTTCATCAGAGGTTTCGTTCGCTGATGGACATTAGCTCAGATGCGGTGCTTTTTGTGGATCAGCAGAACCGCGTGGTACTCTTTAATGAGACTGCGGAGCGGATTTTCGGATATTCCGGCACGGGGCTGGCGGGCATGGGACTGGAAGCGATCCTGTCGAGTGTTGCGGGGCCGGATCCTGAACCTCCAGGTGCGTCTGGTGACAAGGCGGCTACTTCGGAGGAGCAGACTTTTCGGGGAAGGCGTTTGGACGGTACTGAATTTCCCGCCGCCGTGAGTGCTGCGTCTGTGGTTCCGGAAAGTGAATCACTCGTAGTGATTCGCGATGAAACGCATCTTCGCAGTCTGGAGTGTGAGGTGCTGGAAGCTGCGGCAATTGAGTGTCGCCGGATTGGGCAGGATCTGCACGACGTGACGGGGCAGGAGCTTACGGCCCTGTTGTTGATGGCTTCGGGGCTTGCAAAAATGCTGGCTACAGCAGAGACGACTGGCAGACTGGGCGAGAGTTCCATTACGCTCAGTCTTGACGACTTTCAAAAGTTCAGGGAGACGGTTGGAAGTTTGCGACAGGGACTGGCTGACGCCGCGAAACACGCGCAGGATCTGTCGCATGGGATTCTTCCCTTTCCAATAGAGCCTACAGAACTGGAAGAACGCCTGCAGGCCCTGTGTGAAATGATCAGTGGACTTCGGTCGATCCATTGCCGCGTTTCATTTCCCCCGGAAGTTCGGCACATCAACAGTGCGCTGAATTGCGACACCAGTACTCAATTGTACCGCATTGTTCAGGAGGCCGTGACCAACGCTGTCAGGCATGGTCAGGCCGATGAGATTCATATTGCACTGAAGCATGATGGAGCACGGCTGACACTGGAAATCCAGGATAACGGCAAGGGGATTCAGTCTGCACAGGCTCAGCGGAACGGAGTTCTGCTCTCTGGCGCGGGATTGAGAAATATGGAATACAGGGCTCGGCAGATTGGCGGAATTCTTGAGACAGAGAGTCCGTCCGGAGGCGGAACAGTTGTTCGATGTGTGGTACAGATAAGGGATAACAGGAATGATTGAATTTGGGAACAAAGCCACGGTTCTGATTGTTGACGACCACCCGCTTGTGCGTGCGGGACTGGCGAACAGAATTTCGCTGGAGCCTGATTTAAAGATCTTCGGGCAGGCATCATCGGAGGCAGAAGCGCTGGACCTGATTCGTGATGAACAGCCTGACCTTGCCGTGATCGACGTATCACTGAAAGGCAGCAATGGCCTGGATCTGGTACGGCAGATTCACAACCGCTTCAGTTCCGTACGTGTCCTTGTTATCTCGGCCTTTCGGGAAGCGATTTATGGCGAGAGGGCCCTTCGGGCAGGGGCACTGGGCTACATGAACAAGCAGGAGTCGGACGAAAAACTGATTGAAGCCATTCGCACCGTCATCAAGGGGCGACGTTTTGTCAGCCAATCGATGACGCAGCGTCTTGTTTCGCAGGCCCTTGATGGCTCGCCCGAGTTGAATGGTGTCGAACGCCTGACGGACAGAGAACTGGAAGTCTTTCGGATGATTGCCGAGGGCCATTCCAGTGGGTTGATTGCCAATAAACTTTTCATCAGCACACACACCGTGGATACGCATCGAGAGAACATCAAACGGAAACTGGGAACACGCAACGCCAGCGAACTTACTCGCTACGCAGTGCAGTGGCTTCTGGAAAACCACTAAGCGACTTGCTGGTTCAGATGGTTTGAAGAAATTGCCGGCGTGTAACTTACGGCCGAAAGGCCGCATCCTCGTTGTTGGTGGGAGGGCAATTTGTCCGGGGATACCCGTTTTTCCTCGATTCAGGTGGAAAAATCGGTCAATAAAACCAGTTTTTTCCGGTATTCGGGGAATGAAAATCGGAATTCTGAAAACATGGGCCGTACAAATCCGGTTTTCTGTGGCAGATCTTTTTGCCTTCTTATGCTAGCATTTCGGTCCGCGGGAGTGGCATGGCGGCTCCAACTTTCAGAAACAACGCAATTGGTTTTTTGGTATGGGACGAAGTTTCGAAAATCGCAAGGCGTCGATCTTCAAGACAGCAGCGCAGAAATCCAAGCTCTACTCCAAGTATGGTAAGCAACTGTATGTTGTGGCCAAAAACGGAGTGCCTGATCCGGCAAACAATCCGGCACTCAGGAACCTGATTGAACGAGCCAAGAAAGAACAGGTTCCAGCCCATGTGATTGATAAGGCTATCGAAAAGGCCAGTGGTGTTGGCGGAGAAGACTTTGCGACTGTTCGCTACGAAGGGTTTGGTCCCGGTGGCTGCTCTGTCATTGTGGATTGCCTCACGGACAACAACAATCGGACCATCACCGACGTTCGCAGCTGCTTTACCCGGGTCGGTGCCAAGCTGGGAGCCACCGGTTCGGTGGCTCACATGTTCGATCATCTGGCGATCTTTTCGTTCAAAGGTGATGATGGCGACAAAGTTCTGGAAGCCATGCTGAACGCGGACGTCGATGTTGATGACGTGGAATCCGGGGATGGGCAGATCACGTTGTTTGCCAGGGCCGGGGAGTTTTATAAAGCAAAGAACGCGATTGCCGAAGCCTTTCCTGATGTGGAACTGGACGTTGCAGAAATCACGTTTCATCCACAGGCCACAAAGGAACTTGCCGGAGAAGACGCGGCGACCTTTGAAAAGTTCCTGAATATGCTGAACGACTGCGAAGACGTGCAGGATGTCTATCACAACGCGATCCTGCCGTAGCCGCAGCAGTGTCGGCAGCCACCCCAGCCTGTTCGTCACGGACAGGTTGGGAATTCATCCCATAGACACCGGGAATTGCCGTCTCATTGCCAACCTGTCTCCGGGGACTTCCGGAAATTCTGACAATTTACCAGACAACTCAGGCTGAAAAGTGTATCACTGAACCTGCAAAACCGGGATCTTCCAGGTTGATCGTGTGACAGGGAAGCGTGGAGGCGTTCATGCTGGTGTTCTTGACGGGGTTGGTTCTGGGAATGCTGTCCGATGACACTGCCAGCCGGGCGATTATGCCCCGCCCGGTAGTCGAAGTCGCTGCCGAAATTGACCAGCACTTCACGCGATCCTGGCAGGAAAACAACATTCAGCCAGCGCCGTACTGCACGGATGAGGAATTTGTGCGACGGCTTTACCTGGACCTTGCCGGGCGTATTCCCGCCGTTTCAGAAGTTCGTGAGTTTCTGGAGGATCCTCGCCCCGACAAGCGACAGCAACTGGTGGATAACCTGCTGGACCACCCGGCATTTGTCAGGCACTTCACAATTCTCTGGCGGAATGCCTTGATCCCTGACGCGTTCAGTGACCAGCAATTACGGGCCCTGATTCCCGGTTTTGAAGCGTGGCTGTGGGCCCAGTTTTCCTCTGGAAAACCGTATGATCAGATGGTGCGAGAGTTGATCACGACACCGCTTGATTTTGGAAACAATCCCGACGGCGTGCTTGGTTCCGCAAGTACACCCAGTGCATTCTTCCTTGCCAGGCGAATTCAACCGGAAAACCTGGCAACCGGAACGTCGCGCGCATTTCTTGGAGTTCGCCTTGATTGTGCCCAGTGCCATGACCATCCGTTCGACAAATGGAAGCAACCGCAGTTCTGGGGCATGGCCGCTTTTTTTGGTGGGTTTGCAACATCGCCAGGGGCTCCTGACGAAAATGCGATGGGCGCCATTCGGGAAAGGGATGGCGTGCACAGCATTCGCATTCCCAGCACCGGAGAAACCGTCAACGCCGCCTTTCTGACCGGGGAACAGCCTCTGTGGGCAGGGAATGGGTCTTCACGAAGTAAACTGGCCGACTGGATTACCGCCAGAGACAATCCATGGTTTGCCGCCATGGCTGCGAATCGGATGTGGGCTTTGTTTTTCGGCCAGGGAATCGTGCACCCGATCGACGACTTCTCGGACAACAACCCGGCGTCGCATCCTGAAGTTCTTGAATTACTGGCTAAGCAGTTTGTCGCCCATGATTTTGACCTGCGGTTCCTTGTGCGCACTTTGACTGCGACACGAGTCTACCAGACAACCAGCAGACTGACTGATCCGTCGCAAAATGATCCAACGCAGTTTGCCCGATCTGCGTTACGAGGCCTGACGCCGGAACAAGTCTTTGACAGCCTTGCGGAAGCCACCGGGTACTACCAACCCTATCGAACGGACAATCCATTCGTCATCGATACGGATTCGCCTCGCGGACGGTTTTTAGAACTGTTCCGGGATGAGGCCGAATCCCCCCTGCTCAGGGAAACGACAATTCTTCAGGCGCTGGCGATGATGAATGGACAGTTCATCAGTGAAGCGACCGGGACGGACAAAAGTCAGACCCTTAGAGCCATCACGGAATTTCCGTTGATGTCTGATCAGGAAAAGCTTGAGACGCTGTTCCTTGCGGCATTCAGTCGGCGTCCGACGGCGGAAGAGCTACAGCAGTGCCAGCAGATTCTGGCGGGTACTCAGACGCCGCAGCAGCGAACATTGGCCAGCGGCGACATCTTCTGGGCATTGCTGAACAGCTCCGAATTTCTGCTGAATCACTAATGTCATGGTTTCTGGCGGAGACCAATCCCATGTTGACATGTGTGCGATGAAACGCGGCCCTCACGACGTCCGGCAAAATCCGCTTTCTCAACGCTCGTTGCGGGTGATCAATCTCGAAAGGATTTCCGGTAGCCGTTGTGCGTCAGCACGGCGTTATCATTGGTGCGGTGTGTGTGAGAGGTAGGCAATCCCGCATGGGTGACAGACGATTGCCTTGTTGCCTTCGCGAGGCAGGTGGCATCGTTGCGGGAATACGACGGATCGGCAACATGGCCGCCTTCGCGGGGAAAAATTCTTTCAGCAGCCAGGGCGTAAGGCAGGCCCAGCCCTTGCTGTAATTCAACGCAACAGGCGGCCATCCAGTTTCCGCAGATTGCCCACGCTCCGTGTTTTGATGTGTGATTTGTGGATCGCTCCGGGACCAGTGCCGGGAGACAAGCCGTGGATTTTAAGGACTGAACTAGTGGTCGTATAGAAGTCAGCGGATATCAACCATCTCACAAACGGACCTCGGTGGCTTGCAGGGCAAAGTGCATCCTGTGGCTGTGATCGCGGAGTCGCGGCTGGCGATGACTGAGTGCAGCGGCCGCACCCTGAGCGGGTAGATACGAGGGACGCGAGGATTTTGTTATCAACTCTGTTTGGGGTTGAAATGCACGGCACAAGTCGCCAGCAGCTTCGATGATCTCAGCGGGAAAAAGACTATCCTGCAGCCGGATTTCGTTGCCGCACGTGTCCTCCGTGTTGTGGATGTGTATGCGTTCTCGCTGTATTCCATGAATACTGGAAGCACTGAAATGCGGTTCCGTTCGGTGCTGATTGCAACGAGCCCGGCAGATGTCGCCGACAATCGCAGGCAGCTTCAGGGGATGAGTTCCGGGTCTGCTATTGCGAGGACAGCGATGATCGATGCACTGAGCCGGAATTGCATTTCCGTGTCGCGGATTCTGCGAGGTTCAGGCAGTTCTTTTTGTGGAGTGGCAGGTGTTCGCGGCGTTTTTTAGTCTGTCGCAAGACAAGGTATTTTTTTAAATTTGCGGGATTTTTGGAAATAGCGATCGGGGTTGGACAATATGTTGTCCAACCCTTGTTTGTAGACTCTTTTCATGCCGCCTAACGACTCACAACGTCTCACACGACTTTTGCGCCTTATTCATACCCTTTCACAGGGCGTCGATGGGGTGTCTGTACAGGACATTGCCACGCGGGAGGGACTGGACGAGAAAACAATTCGGCGAGACCTTGTCCTGCTGAAGAACATGGGCTTGCCGCTGGAAGAGCGTCGGGCGAAATTCGGCAGAAAACTTTGGCTCATTCGTCCTGAAGTAGAAAACGGACAGTTCAATATCTTCGAGGGACTTCATTCAGCAACAGAGACGAAGAAAAAAGAAAGACCCAGCAGATCGGAAAGCGTTCCAACGGAATTGGAACAGATGCTGTACTTCAGTACCACTGGCACCAGGGACTTTTCTCGGCGAGCGCATCTGATTAGTACGATTCTGCAATCCATCACACAGCGGCAGGCTCTTCAACTGACCTACCGCAAACCGTCGGAATCGGCATCGTTGCAGTACACCATTCATCCTTATAGTCTGGCGGCCTGGCATGGATCACTTTACGTGGTAGCGCGCAGTGTCGCCGCCGGGGCCATGCGTCACTTCGAACTGGATCGAATTGAAGGGATAGAGATGCTATTAGAGAAGTATCGCATCCCCAGGGACTTTAACGTCGAGACCTATTTTCAAAGCACGTTCGGAATCTTCAGCCCGGTAGGGGAACAGTACCGGGTTGAAATTGAGTTCTCCGGGCCCGCTTCGGAGGCCGTCAAAAAATCCTGTTGGCACACAACGCAGAAATTCCATGACCAAAACGATGGGACAACCGTTATGCATGTAATTCTGAACGACCTGCAGGAAGTCAAAAGCTGGGTCTTGAGTTTCGGTGCACTTGCTCGCGTTTTGCATCCGCCGGAACTTGTGGCGATGGTGCGGCAGGAGGTCATTCAGTTGCTGCAGACATACTCCTGAGGCTGCGGGTGTCAGCCAGACGCTATCCTCGGTTGTCCTCCTCTACACGGCGCCTCACTCGTGCGAGTGACAGCAGTGGACAGGTCTGCTTGCATGAGTGTTTTTTTTCTGCGAATTCGGGTTTGCCTGAAGGATATGTTTTGAGTGAAACAATAAGTTCAAACGAAAGGGTCTCCGAATCTGCGGCCCGCCAATTGTTGAGCGAAGTAAAGATTTTTCGGCAGGAGTGGGCGCAGTTCGCGGTACACTCACGCGAGCATTTCGATGCCTTTCAAGACAGGGGCGCATCGCTTCCGGATGCGTTGTTTGTGGCATACGCAGAACTGCAAAAACGGAAAGCGGCGATTTCTGCACGCATCACAGATCAAACTCAGCAGGGCGGAATCGAGGATTGGGCGGCTCCGTTGCCAATGGACGCACTGCACGAGTTTGAGCTTCGGCTGAATGATCTGATCGACATCTGCAGGGAACTTGATCGGAGCGCTGCTGAGAAGCGTTCTCGATTTCAGCAGACGCTCAACTCGATACGGAAGCTGTACAGCACCGACATGGAAGTGGAAGACAAGCTTCGCTTGCTGCGTCAGGATGCGGATTCTGAATTGCGATTGCTCTCCACACAGCCCATGCGAATTGCGGATCTCGATCTGGAAAAACGGATCTCCTGCCTTGAGGCACTGCTGGCACTGGTGAACGACGCTCGGACGCGGAACGAGGCGTGCGGTGTGCCCAGTCCTCGCATGGAGACGGCGCAGGTCGTGCAGTTATTTCTATTGGTTCAGGAACATTTTGGCCCGACCCTCGCCGTCGAAGCACTTCGGTGCGGATTTCCTCCGACGATATTGAGGATTGAAGTTGTAGTGGGTGACGGCGAAGCACCGAACACTGCTCGGACGCAGACAGACATCGATCAGGGCAGCCCGCAGTGCATCATCCTGTTTGACGAAGACCATTCCTCGTCGGCCCCAGCCACGTCGGAACAGATCAGTCAACTGCTGAAACGGCATCAGGCACAATGACACTCGTCTTCGTCAGATTCTGTTGCCCATCATTGACCTGCTTCCGGAGCAATCTGCCGAGGATGCGACGGAGGAAGCCACACCGGGGATTGAGGTTTCCTGGGAATTGCAGGCTGTTGCCGAATCAATCGCCGACTACCTGAAGCAGCAGAACGGCGAATTGCAGGAGGATTCTGAGTCAGACGTACCGATCAGCGTGGAGCTTCAAAATGCCAGGCTGCTCCTGCGAGACAAAGTGATGGTGATCATTGGGGGCGTTTGCAAACCTCATGCGCAGCAGCGACTGATAAAAAGTCTGCAGGTGAAAGGCGTTCGTTGGCTCAGGGCAAGAAAGCAGGACCAGGTCAGCGACTTCAAAGCCAAACTGACGGGCGCTGCCGTGGTTGTCCTGATCACAAAAATCATGGGACACAAGCACAACGACGTGCGGGAAATGTGTGATGAACTGAAAATTCCTTACGTTCAGACACGGTATGCAGCCGGATACAGTGTCAATCAATTGGTTTCAGTCATTTTGGACCAGGCCATTGACCGGCTGGCTGCCCAACTTCCGTGACTGGCCCTCCGATCGGGCAACCCACGAATGGTAAACTGGTGTTAAACGTCGGGAAAACTGTTGCGCGTTGCTTTTGGCCAACTGCGGTTTAACGCTTTTCTTCCATGTGCTCTGTGACCACTATGACAATAAATGAAGGCTGTTTAAAACGCGAAGAACAGAAAGGCCATGGCTGGGTGTCGGCTCAGCTGGAGCTTTGCCCTCCCGAACGCCGTGGTCCATGGCGAACACCCGGAAAATCAACAGCAAACACCCCCGTTCTGCCACCGCTTTGCCATCCCGGAGCACATCTAATTCCCACTTCCGCCCTCAGGCATGAATCAGGCCCGGAATGGGATCAGCGGCAGCAAGTTGCTGCGTCAGTTCGCGGGGAATACCGGGGGCCAGCCGCAGCAGACTGATATCAAACATCGAATGCAGGACGGTCGAAATCAGATTGGGAATGCGCTGAGGCGCGGACGCGGGTTCTCCGGCATCCTTTGTCGATTCGCCGATGACATGTCCACCGGGCAGGCCACCACCGGTGACCAGCAGTGGTGCCAGGCCTCCCCAGTGATCCCGGCCCCCATTGGCATTGATTCGGGGAGTGCGTCCCATTTCGCCGCAGGCAATCAGCTGAATTCGGTCCTGCAGTCCGCGTGTCCACAGATCTTCCACAAAGGCAGAAAGCGCATGATCCAGCGGAACGCCCATGTAACGCATGCCTTCTTCCACGCCCGCATTGTTGACGTCTGAATGCATGTCCCAGACAAAATTGGTGGTGACGGTAACAAAGCCGCAGCCCGCCTCACAGAGCCGTCTGGCCAGCAACAGCAGTCGTCCCAGACTTTGCACATTGTCCACATAGTTTTTGTGATTGTTCCAGCGGCGGCTGATGTCGTCCGGTCGCAGTAATGCAGCCGTATCGTAGCGTGCAATCGTCCTGGCATTTTCCTGGCTGAGATCAAACGCTTTTGCCACACCCCCAATGATTGTGTCGAAGGCTTGCTGTTGAATTCGATCGAGTCCCGAAATCGCGCCGGACTGATCTACGACTCTGCGCAGTCCATCCAGTTGCTGCAGCAGATGGCGACGATCATCCAGCCGCGTTCTGTCCAGATACAATTTCATGTTTTCCTGCGCTTCACCGCCAGCGCCCGGGACAAAGGGACGATAACCACCTCCCAGTTTTCCAGAGGACGTGAAGTCACCGAAATCGCGTACAGCGGGTTGTGCGTTGGGCACGACTGCCTGGGGAAACAGGGCCACGTTCGTGGGAATGCCGGAACCCGGTCGATTTGTCCCGGCCACTCGTGCGTACAGTGACCCAAGGTTGGCATTCAGCGTATCACGTCCCACGATCGGTTTAATATCATGGTTGCCGTCCCCGGTTGCAAAGCTTCTGACGATCGTGAGTTTGTCTGCCAGTGAAGCCAATCGGGGAAATGTGCCTCCGAAAGTGATTCCGGGAATTCGGGTCTGCAGTTCTCCTGTGGCGCTTTGGATACCGACGGGAGCCGTCATTTTGGGATCGAAAGTTTCTGTCTGACTGGGGCCGCCGTGCAGAAACAGAAAGATGACTGCTTTATCTCGAAGTACCGAGGGCTGTCCCATGGCGGTCATTCCGGCGGCTGTTTTCAACAGCCCGGGCAGTCCGAGTCCACCGAGACCCAGTGACCCGGCCTGCAGAAAACTACGTCTGCCGACATGGCGATCAAAATCCCAGAACGAAAGCATCGTTCGTCTCCGCCTGATAGTCTGACAGTCTTTTGGAGGGGGGCAACCTTGTCGATGTCCCGGCGTCAGGTTCCGGAAGCAACGATTGGCGAGAATGGCACAAGCAGCTTTCGGTGCAGGCGAGGGATACCCATTCCTGAGCGTTTTGCCCTTAAAGTGTGGCAGATTCCGTGCCGGGGAAAAAGCAAAAACACGGGGAATCGATTCAGGAATTACGTTTTCACCCGGAGTTTGTTGATTCTACAATTCCCACCAGCTGTTTTTCAGCGTAGACACGGTGCTCGGTCCTGGCGGTTGTTCGCAACAACCTTCCCGAGCGTTCAACGACCCCCCCGGGAATTCCTATGTGTCCGTGAGATCTCAACAAAAGATGAACAGGCGGCATGGCTTATTTCACCGCCTTGGGGCCCGGCGGACATTGCGGCCACAGTCTGCGAATCGCTGGGAATTTCTCCGGAAACGCCAATCCCTGATTAGTTTGGCCGCCCGCTGCCGATTCTTGATCAGGGGACCGTGATTGACGGTGTTTTCTGAAACGGACGCATCGCTGACATTCAGGAAAGCGTCTGCACCTGTCGCCTGCGATAGAAATGGCTGCAGATCACACCTTCTGCGTGCAAGGTCGATTTTCCTGACAAAATGCACTATGCTGCAGAACGGTACTTGTCATTTTCCTGGCAGGTTGCGGGGAATCCAGCCGAATTCCTCATCTCGAACGGGCGCTCCTGCGTTTAAGGAATCGCCTTGTGCACTGACCGTTTTTGTGGCATCTCAGAACAGCGTTAAAGAGCCCATCATGGCGAATCAGGAAAGACTCCGACCGGATCAGCTTCGCAGCCACCGCTACCTGGGACCGGATGATCTGCGGTCTTTTGGTCATCGTTCGCGACAGAAACAGGCGGGGTTCTCGACCGAGGACTTCGCTGGCAAGCCGGTGATTGGCATTCTGAACACATGGAACGACCTCATTTCCTGTCACGCCCATTTTCGGCAGCGTGCTGACGAGGTGAAACGGGGGGTCTGGCAGGCCGGCGGGTTTCCTGTGGAAATTCCGGTGATGGGGCTGAGCGAAACGTTCATGAAGCCCACGTCCATGTACTATCGAAACTTCCTTGCCATGGAAGCAGAAGAGGTACTCAGAACCTACCCGATAGACGCTGCGGTTCTGATGAGTGGCTGCGACAAGACGACACCCGCACTGCTGATGGGGGCATTAAGTGCCAACGTGCCGTCCATTGTGATGCCTGGTGGACCGATGAACCGCACTTCCTGGCATGGTGAGGAGCTGGCCAGTGGCACGGACGTCTGGCGGTTCTGGGCTGAACGAGGTGCTGGTCGGCTTTCATGCGAAGCGTGGTGTGATCTGGAAGACTACATTGCCGCATCGCCCGGCCACTGCATGACGATGGGTACAGCCTCCACCATGACAGCAATTGCTGAGGTCATGGGCATGACACTGGCGGGGGCCAGTTCACTGCCGGCGACCCATTCCGGCCATTCGCGAATGGCATCGGAAACCGGGCGTGTTGCTGTCGAGCTGGCGTGGCACAATTGTGTGCCTTCCGGGCTAATGCAGCGAGCAGCATTCGAGAACGCCATCACAACACTGATGGCACTGGGCGGGTCAACCAATGCCATTGTGCACCTGATGGCGATGGCGGGACGTGCCGGAGTCAGTCTGACGCTGGAAGATTTCGACCGGATTTCGCAACGGACCCCGGTGCTGGCCAATCTCCGTCCCACGGGAAAATTCGTCATGGCTGACTTCTTCGATGCCGGGGGACTTTGTGGACTGCTGAATCGCATCCCGGATCTGCTGCACCTGAATGCACCGACGGTTCAGTTCCGCACTCTGGGAGAAGCCATCGCAGACGCTCCGGTCTGGAATGACGACGTGATTCGGCTGCGTGAGAATCCCGTGTGCAGCACCGGCAGTCTGGCCGTTTTGCGGGGCAACATGGCACCGGACGGATGCGTGATCAAACCGGCTGCTGCCGAATCGCAACTGCTGCAGCATCGAGGCCCGGCGGTGGTCTTCCGCAACTATCCGGATCTGAAAGCCCGCATCGACGACCCAGCCCTCGGGATTACCAAAGATCACGTGATCGTCCTGCAGAGCGCCGGCCCGTTGGGAGCCCCCGGAATACCGGAATGGGGCATGCTGCCAATTCCCAAATATCTGCTGCAGCAGGGCGTGCGTGATATGGTCCGCATCAGCGACGCGCGGATGAGTGGCACCAGTTACGGCGCCTGCGTGCTGCATGTTTCTCCGGAATCCTTTGTCGGAGGCCCGCTGGCACTGGTGGAAACGGGCGATATCATCTCACTGGATGTTGCCGGTCGAACCCTGAACCTGGAAATTTCTGAACAGGAATTCGCCGCCCGACGCGCTCGCTGGACGGCCCCGGAACCCATGTTCACTCGAGGCTACGGAAAACTTTACTTCGATCAGACCACACAGGCCCATGAGGGGTGCGACTTTCGATTCCTGCATGCAGACGGTAGTCAGGATGCACCACCCTCGATCTACTGAACTCACAGCGGCCGTGTTTGACCACTACCAGCTGAAAAACTGTCAGCTGCCAGAGCATTTACAACCTTCAAAATGGGATCGACCAGCAGGACTGCTCGCCCTGCCGCAGTATGCGCCAGCCTTTTGAGACCTTCGGGACATCATCGACACTGCCATCCGGCCACTGCACCGTGAGTTTTGCCCCCTGACGATCTCCCAAACCAAAGTGCAGTTCATTCGCACTGCACGCCTGATAACTTCCCCCTCCCACCAGCTGATCCATTTGAATGGGTTTCGCATCCGATAGCGTTACGCGGGCAGGAATCGGTGTCCTCGTGCACCGTCGCCCAATCAGACGGAGGACCAGACTGTTGCCGGCTGGCGACGTCTCGTTCATCAGCACCACAGAGCCATCCTGCTGGTGCGAGATCACCATATCCAGACGACCATCCCGGTTAAAGTCTGCCTCCGCAAGTGCCCTGCCCAAAAGTGGTGTTTGAAAGTACTCACCCGCCTCCAGAGACACGTCCGAGAATCGGCCATGTCCGGGATTTCTGAAGACCTGGGCCTGCATCCGATACGGAATCTTTTCCGGGGTCCACATGAGATCATTCGTGTGCCCGTTTGCAACCACAAGATCTACCCAGCCATTATTATCAATGTCAATCGAGGCGACGCCGAAACCCACTCTGGACAGCGAAGGAGCTCCCAGCCCGGATGCCCGCGTTCTGTCACGAAACAGAATCATCGTCTCCGTGGAAACGTTTTCATACAGCGTGTTGGATTCTCCATAGAAATGAGTCAGGAACATGTCCAGTCCACCGTTGCGATCGAAGTCGGCTGATGCAATCCCCATGCTTCCCTGAGCAAATCCCTGTTCGTTGAACGCAGTGGATGACACCAGCCCCATGTCTTCCACCTTCGGCACAGGGCTGGCAGGTTCTGTCTGCAGACCGCTGGTGCTTTGCGACCAGAGCGCATTGGCTTCCCCGTCATTTGCCACATAGACTTCCGGCCTTGCATCCCCTCCCAGATCGGCGATCAGAACGCCAAGCGTTTTCCCGGCTGCACGGGAAATTCCAGCCTGCTCCGATTGGTCATAAAAACCTCCGGCACCATCCGCCAGCAGCAACCGATCCGCCAGCCCCGCAAAGTGCGCGGGAGGGCACCCAATGGCTCCAATACCCGGTTTTCCAACGTTACACAGGCGTGGATTTGTATCCGATTCCTCAACATAGGTTCCCACAAAAATATCCAGCGTCTGGTCTGCGTTCAGATCACCAAACGCCACGCTTGAACTCCACTCCTGGCCGGCGGCAATTGCCTCTCCGACAATCTGTAGAAAGGTGCCGTCTCCGTTGTTGATCCATAACTGATTCGGCCCATAGGCCGCAATATAAAGATCCTCGAAACCATCCTCATTGAGATCCCCGGCGGCGCACCCAAACGCAAAACCTGTCTGTACCAGCCCGGAACTTTCACTGCAGTCCTTCCATGTTTCAAAACGATCATTGCGGTACAGCCTGCCCGGTGTCTCTCCGGTATCCTGAGCCACAGGCAGTCGACAGCCGTTGCTCATCCAGATATCCAGCCAGCCATCCGCATCAACATCAAAGGCCGCTGCGCCCCCACCCATCACCTCCAGAATTCGCTCCTGGCCATGCGCGTCATCATATCGCAAAAAATCGAACCCCTTCTCAGCACCTTCCGCACGAAACCGAAACGCAGGTCCGGACAAGACGGATTCGCTCACATCCCCTGCCGCAACCCGGCTTTGCACAGCGATCACGTCTTCTGCCGCGGTGGGCGCAGACGACGCTCGGTCGGTTGTCGTCGACTGCTCTGAAGACTGACCGCACCCCAGAAGAGCAAGACACAGCAAACACCCCCACACCCAGTGCTGGCGTACAAACTCCCCCGACCAAACAGGGTTTCTTTTGTCCAGGTTCACCATCTCCGTCCCTCGAACATCAACCTTGCGGATTTCCGTCTTCTGAACCCTCATTCAAAACGTGTTTCAACGATGATCATGCGGTCAGAAAGTGACATGTCTATGGAAAATTGAGGTTCGGGACCTCATTCGGCACGCTTTCCACCGATGCAAAAAAATCAAACGTCATGGCAGCTTCCTGCATCTGCAATTCACGGCACCATGCCACGACCTTCTTAATCGCGTCGATTTGCCCGGGGACGGCCGCCGTCAACCCGACGCGCAGATCGGCAATAATCAGTGACCGCTTCAAAAACTGATCTCGTTCCTGAATTCGGCCGAGGTTTTCCATGGCTTTCGCCAGCCCCATCACCGCCTGACTGTTGGCGGCGTCACGTTTCAGCAGTGCCTCGAAAAAAAACTCGGCCGCTGTCCAGCGCCGCTGATGCATCTCCCATTCGCCCCGCATTAAAGTCAGCACCACAGGTTCCGTGTCCGTGACAGGCGGCAACGTCCGGACAACACTCTGAAATGTGTCCCAGTCATCAAGCTCGTAGCAACACTCAAGTAGCCACGCGCAGGTGCGCAGGTCCGAGCCATCGGTCTGCACAAGGTCCAGCAGAGTCCGACGAGACTCGCTCAGCTTTCCGAAACCGGTCAGGTATCTGGCGGCCGCGTTCTGCAAATCCCGATTTTCCGGATCCAGCTTCAGAAAGCTCTCCACCTTCTCGGCGCCCCACGCATTCTGCCAGATCATCAGCGACGGAAAGTAATAGTACCGCGCATCATGCAGGTCTGCGTAGCGGTCCTGCATCAGCCGTCGGAGAATTTCCCCCCGCTCCTCCGTTCGCATCTGCAGCCCATACAGCAGACTCAGTGACCGTCGGGCCACATTCAACTGCCGTGTCGAAAGAACAGTGCCAGTCTGGTGCTGTTTCAACAGGTACTGAAAGCCATATTCGGCGGGAGCCGCCAGATCACACTCCAGCCGCAACACCGCGTCCTCGAAGACAGCCTGCAAACCCAGTCGCGCATGATCGGGGGGAATTCGGGAGTAGCAGTCCAGCGCCTGCTTTGTGCGACCCGCACGACTGGCCTGCCTTGCCAGGGTGATGAGTACATCACAGTCTTCGGCCGGAACACCTCGATTGCGACGACTTGCAGCGGCGGCATCCGACCATGCCTGTGCTGTCACACCCGGAGGCAGATCAGGTCCACTGCTACGCAGCAAAATTGCGGTGCCCGCCAGCAGACAGACACTCAGGGGCGCTGCAAGCAGCACCGCGGAGACTTTGCCAGAGGCAGCCGGCACGGGGGCGTGCGTACCTTTGCAACACACGCAGCGCAAGCCACGTCGATCGAATTTTTTATGCACGAATCTCATGAACGGCAGGCTCGCTCAATTCGCCATAGGAATACATTCAGTTTGAGAATAATCGATGCGTGCCCGGGAATCAATGCCTCAGTGTGCTGGGCTGCCATGCGACGAGCGATTCTGTATTCGCCCGTGGGGAGTCTGGAGAACGGTTCCGACTTGACACTGGTCAGCCAGCACGGACTGGCCATGGCGCTCGGCCTTCGATGTGGCCGCGGCTTCAACCCCGGTCAGATGCGGGGCCGCCAATCATAGAAAAAATGCGGGCAGCGGGCAGCAGAAAGGATTCGCCGGAATCTGTTGCTGGTGGTCCGGACTGGGCGCAAGCCGCTGCCCACATTTTTCTCGTCAACCGTGTCTTTCCATGCGACCACGGATGGCAGCAGACCCATGCAGGGGCTTGCACCTGATGCCCAAAATTGCGATGCGAAATCTCAAGTCAGGGAGACGTGGAGGCCTGTTCCGCCAGAATTTCCTGGGCTCGCTTCTGATGCTGATCTGCCTTCTCGGCATTTCCCATCGCACGGCAGGCTCGCTCCAGCATCTGGTGCGTTTCGAAATTGCCTTCTCGAAGTTCCAGGGCACGTGTCAGGTCCTTCAGGGCGTCTTCCCAACGTTCCATGGCCACATAGATCTCTCCGCGAGTGGTGAGGATGTCGGAGTTTTCAGGCACGAGAGCCATCGCCTGATTGATTTGCCCCAGCGCCCGTTCCTTTTCCCCGGGCTCGCCGCGAATGATTGCCACCGCTAGATTATTCAGCACGACCGGGTCCCGACCGCGACTGATAACGTTGGATTGTTCAAGGAACGGCACCGCTCTGGGGTACTCCTGCAAGGCAACAGCGTACGCCCCCAGTAAACTCAATGTGGTAAAGCCCAGAGAGCCCTGGGATCTCAACTTATTGATCGTCGCTTCGGCCTCAGGGGCAGCGCGATGAGGAGACAGGCACAAAAGGCAGAGTCTTTCCAAAGAGGCGGCGACCGTCCTCGGGCTCTTTCTGGCATCCTCGAGTAACAGCAGTAACTGGTCCGGCGGAGCATCCCGGAGAACAATATCGTCCCGGTTTCGCATCCTGGGAATAATCGCTGAATTAAACCCTGTCAGCGCATCGAACATCACCAGACTGGCCCGTCCATACAGGTTGAGCAACACCTGGTCCTTCGGTGTCGGCTTCTGTGTTTCCGCAGGAAGACTGTTCTTCACAAGTTCCCGGAGGGCTTCCGGTCGATTCAGAAGGAGCAATGCATCCCCTTCAAGCGCCCAGTACTTTTGATCGTCAGGATTTTGCTGACGATTTTCTTCTGCCCATGTCACGACCGAATTCAGCAGTTCTTCGCCTTCCCTGGTTGCTCCGGACTTCAGCAGCAGTTCAGCCAGACCAACTTGAAGTTCCGGATTTTTCTCCGCCACAGAACGAACGGCCTGCACTGCACCTGAAAAGTCCCCGGCGAGCAGACACACACGGGCGAATGTCAATGCAGACTCTGGGTCATCGGGCGTGCGACCAGCAGCAGCCTTCCAGAACTCATTCGTGTCTTTCAGCTTCTCAGCGGAAATTTCAGCGCCCATGGATTTCAGCGCCAGCAAAATTTCCACGGCAAGAGCACTGGCTGGGTCGTATTCCAGTGCCTTGTAGGTTTGCAGCACAGCCAAATCACGATTCAGCCCGGATGTTTGCATCTGTTTTTCAACATCCAGAAGGTCAAGTTCTGCCTGCAGGGACTTCAGAGACGGCTGGTCGGGACTCTTTGTCAGCGCTGCCAGCAGGAACCTGCGAGCCTTTTCGAGTTCGGCTTTCAGCACCAGTGCACGCACCAGGTTGGCGCTGGCATCGATATTTGCCGGATCTTTTTCCAGCATCTTTGTCAGGCTGGCAATCGCTGTGTCCGCGGCTGCATCAATCTGCTGTCTGGGACGTTTCAACGCGATCTGCAGTTGCGCAAGTTGCAGACCGCGTTCGGGGTTGCCCACGGCCGCTTCCACCAGATGTCGTTCGGCAAGCAAAAATTCTTTCCGCTTGAGATACTCTGTCGCAAGAAGTCCATGAGCGATTGCATTATTTGGTTGCGCTTCGACAACCATCCGCAGTTGTGTTTCAAGTTCCACTGAGGTTAACGGCCGAATTGGCTTGTCTGATAAAGCCTGCTGCACGATCCATAAGCGTGCGTCCACAGAGCCTTCACCAGCATCCGGAGCCAGTGATGCGATCTCCTGAAAGGCAGCCTCCGGACGATCCGTTTCGCTGTAAAACTTGCCCAGCCTCATTCGGTACGAATAGTCCGCAGGCTGAAGACCGCACATGGCCAGCAAGGCTGTTTCCTGAAGCCTCAGATTCTTTTGATCCACTGCGGATTGCACCACCTGCTCATAGTGGTTTAGCAAAGTGACCGTCGTCGTACCCCGAATCCAGAACCACATCCCGACTGGCAATGCGAGCAAAGCCAGAAATGGCAGACCAACCCATAGGCGGTTGTAATCGCGGGAAAAGAACCAGCATTCCAGCAGACCAAGACAGAACTGGAAAAAATTTCCGGGAGTCGTAATTTCCACGAAACTCGGACTCACACGCTGCGACTCTGCATTTCGGGACCGACGCTCTGATGACGCTGATTGTTGACTCATATCGATGATTTCCGCTCGCCCACGGTCTGCAATTGATCAAAAAACTGACGGCCCGCGCTGGTCTTCAACAACCAGCTAAACAACTCTTTTCAGCAACAAATCGGCAATTTGCCCAATCAGAGAAATCACCAGGACTGTGGCAAAAACCGCGGTGGCCCTTGGAAACAATGGCACCAGGGGCGTCTCACTGGGGAAAGGGTTGGGCATTGCAGAAGCCGCCCAGCGGTTCCAGAGATAGATGAAGGGATTCCAGAACCGCTCTACCGGGCCCATGCGTTTAATGTCCGGAACGAAGGCACTGAAGACGTTCAAAAGGGCATCTGCACTCACCAGACATGCGGCCGCGATCACAACCAGGAATACATCGGTTACTATTCCGGCAGGGCCCATGGCCAGGTCGACCGAATACTTATTCCAAAGCCAAAGAACAGCGACCGCTCGTATCAGTGTCAAACTGGCCGCAATGACGCCACCGCAGATGACAACCAGCGCCGAGTGCAAAAACGATCTTCGCCGATATGCGGCGATGATCGCAGCTAGACACAGCGTGAGAAATAATGCCTCTGCGCTGCGCGTCAGGGTCGCAGACGAAAAGGTTTTTTCAGCGAAAAACAGCGAATCATCTTTCATGTAGTGAATCAGATCAATCCGGTGACAGAATTTACTGACGCTTAGGAAGCACTTGTCCCGAAGCCAGTCCAGCACCTGAAGGTCGAACCCTCCAGCCACACGCAATGTTGTCAATGGAATGACGGCAAGCGACAAAAGACTGCTGGTGTAGCCTTTTGCTCTGGAGGTCATGCACACTGCCGCAAGGCAAAGCATCATTCCCGCAACCGCCAGCCATGGCAGTGCCAGGATAAGCGAGGCAGAAAGGCAGAGCACATCACAAAACAGCAAAAACCGAGCAAACCAGTTCCATCGCTCCACCGCAGGGTTGCGACGACGAACAAAGAGAAACACAAATGCTATCAGGGCCAGCGGAAAAAAACGGTAGGGCGGCACGGCAAACAAGTGCCAGTAATACAGCATGACGAACGGCGCATGAGCCACCAGAAGCAACGCCATCGCACGCTGGCTGCTGCCTGACGGAGCGGTGTTCACGGGCAAATCTGGGGTCCCCGGAACCTGGTCAACAGTTTCTGTGTTCGGCATTATGGATTTCCGGAAAACTCAGGGAACGGGAGCAATTCACCACCATCAGATTCGCACACACACACACATCAAACGAAGTCCGCGAAGAACACTGCAGGAACGCTGCGACTTCATATTGCGGACTTTCGGGCTCTTCAGCAAACGAATCGTAACTTCCGAAATTCAGGGCCAGTTTGCATCCGCCTGGCAGTTGCAATCAACCCAGACGGCGCAAGTGCGGAGCCTGCGAAACGGGCCACTGTGCGAAATCGGCAGATTGATCCGGTTGAGAAATGGAGACGAAAGTGGGGTGGCAAACGGGAACTTTGCTGCTGATTCATAGGACTATAAACACCACACCAGGTCGTGTCAGGGGGTCATTCTAACCATGAACCAATCGCGGTGCCACGTTTAAAGAGTTCAGTTTACAATTAGCACGGGGATTCCCGTTCTTTTTTCGTTGGTATCGCCGGACAAATGGCAAAAAAAAGGTCGCAGAATGAACCTGCAGCAATTCTATGGGATCCACTGACCATTCAGTACCCAGTACGTGCAGACGGGAAAACCGCTATTTTCATGCCAGAGACGCTATTTTCGCGCACGCGCATCGTGTATTGTCTTCCTTTCGAAGGAATGCCGATCCGGTGTTTGTCAGATATTTTTCGGGCAGTCAGCCCCGGACTTTTGCTGAACGGCAGTCCTGTTTTTCTGTTGAAAAGAGTGATCGTATGCGACATTCGTGGATTCTGGTCGGGCTCGTCCCAGTGATATTTCTTTCCGGTTGCAGCGAAAATGCCGCGCCACCAACTGCAACAACGGATCTGAAAACTGATCCTGCAGCAACCGCTCCCGCAGAGCCGATGGTGGCCGAACCTGCTACTGCCACGCCTGAAGCAGCTGCACCCGCAGATTCAGCCCCCAAAGCAGAATCCCCAGAGACTCCACCGACAGCGGCTGCTGATCCGGAATTTGAAAAACTGCAGGAAGGACTGGACATCGGTGACGCTAAAAAACAGTTGGCAGATATTCGGGAACTCTACGAAAAGACCCCGACGAATCCAGAGGCGGCCACTCAGTACATTAATGTGATTGGACGACTGGGAATGATGCAGGCGCAGGCAGGTAACCTTCCACTGGCGCACACAGGATTCATCAAAGCCACCGCTCTTCTGGAAAAAGCTGTTGAAGGCAATGTGATTATTCCGCAGCAGCTGATGGCCGTTGTTTACTACAATGGTGCCTGCGCTACCGCGCAGCAGAAGAAGCCTGAAGACGCCATGACGCTGCTGGAAAAGGCAATCGCAGCCGGTTACAGCGATATGGAGCAGATGAAGGACGATTCTGATCTTGAAGCCGTTCGGGCCTTGCCGGGGTTCAGTGAAAAGTTGGCAGCATGGGAAGCCAAAGCCTCTGAAGCCGCAATGGCAACAGCAAAAGCAGAACTCGCCGCAGGCGAATCCTTCCCCTTCACCTTCGCACTGACAGACGTGTCCGGTGCTCCCATCAGTCTGGAAAGCCTGAAGGGAAAGGTTTGTATCGTTGATGTTTGGGGAACGTGGTGCCCCCCGTGCCGCGCAGAGATTCCCTCATTCATCAAACTGCAGGAAAAATTCGGCGCTCAGGGATTTCAGATGGTCGGCCTTAACGAAGAACAATCCAGCTCACCAGAAGGCAAGACCAAGCTGGTTACCGACTATATCGCTGGCAACGGGATCAATTATCCCTGTGCCCTGATTACTGAAGAAGTCATGGGGCAGATTCCCGAGTTCCAGGGCTTTCCAACCACGCTGTTCATCGATAAGACCGGAAAAGTCCGCCTGAAAGCGGTTGGTCTGCATGAATACGCATACCTGGAAAGCGTCGTCTCCGTTCTGCTGGCCGAAGAAGCTCCGGCCGCCACAGCACCTGCAGAACCAGCGCCAACCGAAGCCCCAGCCGCTGAAGCTGCCGAACCCAAGCCATAGTGTCTCCAAAGTATGAATCCCGGCGTTGACGGCATTCGCGGTCAACTCGAGACGATTACCCACGAACTCAAAGAAAACGATGAGCCAACGGCTCATCGTTTTTTTGTTGATTTCCTACTCCGGCACATCAGAATTTCCGCAGACATCGTGTCAGCCCAATGATGCCCGCTGCCAACGCAAATGTCTGTTTCCAGATGCTTTAACCCCACGTACAGAAACGAAAGGCCCTGCCCGCCATTGGACAAAAGTTCCCGGGGCTCGCGGCGACGGGATCCCGATTCACACCATAACAGCCTCTGCTGGTAATTACTGATCCGCAGTATCTTTCATGGGCCATTCCAATTCTGTCTGCTGCGGTTTCGTAATTCCAGGATGTCACTTTGTCAGCAGATTGATTACACTCGAGGCGGTTTTGCTTCGGAGCTTGCTCAGAGGACTGATGCAGCACCACAGGGATTCTGCGGGTATCCAATTCAATGGTGTGGTGCGGGGCCGATGTCAAAATCCAGTGGGTCGTTTTGTTGCAGATAAGGTCAGCAGTCATGGACAACTCTTTTCCATCGCACCAACAAACGTTGGCGGATCGCAATCTGAATACCCTCATGTGCAATGGTCCTCTGCCAGGTTTGCGATCACGGGCCGTTCGTCTCGCCGCCGCTTTGCTTTTCTGCATGGCCAGCATCGCTGCTTTTGGACAGGATCCGCCCTCTGCGGGCACTGCCACGCCCGATGTTTCTGCCACAACCTCGCAGCTAAGTGCGCCCGAATTCAGTCGTCGTCAGCAGGCAGTGCAGTCGCTCCGCAGTCTCACTGAAACCACAGAGGGGATCAGGGCACTGGGGCAGGCAATCGAAACACATCCTGATCCCGAAACCGTCAGGCGAGTCATCGATGTCCTTGAAATCACCTACCGAGACTCGAATTTTCGTCAGCCGCAGGCATTTGAAGTCTCGGAAATTCTTGAGCGAGCCGCCCTGTCAGGACGCTGGTATCTGTCTGAAGCTGCTCGCGAGATTCTTGATCGACTCTGGACACGTCGAGTGGAAATTGCGATCACTGAACTAAACCGCCTGAAGATTCCTATGGAGCCGCGTGATCCGACTCTGCTGTGGCAGGCATCGGAACGGCAGAGCTCAATGTTTGGTTCGGACCCCACCAGTAACCAGCACCTGAAAATTTATATCGACGAAACATGGCCCGCCGATCCCAAAGCCTTCCAACTGCTTCAGCGACTTGAGGGACTGGCAGCATGGTCGCGCATCGGAGGTGGACTCATCTCGCTGTACAAGATTGACGGCAACCCACTGACTGTCGAGCAGACAGCACTTCTGAAAGGAATCTTCGGAGATCTCAGAATTCAGGAACGAGGCCGAGTGTGTCTGGGAGTTCTGCAGCAGTCAATGTTTGAAAGTGGCAAGGGTGTCCTGATCGGCCGTGTAGAAAAGGGCAGCTCAGCTGACCGAGCCGGGTTGAAATCCGGAGACATGATTCTGGCGCTAAATGGTGAGGAGCTTTCCGACTTCGAAGAACTGGTTAAACTGCTGCGTCAGTTCAAAGTGGGCGACACCATTACCATGACGGTAATTCCCCAGGTCGTCACACCGCGTCGTAATTTTGAAGTCCCGTTTCCTCCTGAAGAACCACCGGGAACGGAAAGGGAGCCCAAACTGCCCAAAGATGTGCAGGTCACGCTGCGTGGCTGGTACGAGTCCGAGGAACCGCCCGCTGCGGATAATGTCCCGCCCGAAGACAAACCCGAAAGAAGCCCCCAGTAACGCCTGAACAGCCTGAGGCCATTCAGGCTTGCCGACCCGAATGGCAACTGGTTCTCGTTAAGCTGAATGCCGTCGTCGCGATTTCGCATGACGGAGCGTACGTGGCTTCAGTTTCTGGAACACCGCGAGCATCTGCTGTGCGTCCCGGTAACGCCGTCGCGGATTCAGATCGATTGACCGACGCATAAAGTCAATGAATTCGGGATGAATTCGCCCGCGGAGCTTTGGGTACCCGGCCACCGGCCATTCAAACGGCCATTCAGGCCATTGTCCGGAAAGCAGTCGCCAGACAATTAGTCCTATCGAGAAAACATCCGAACGGAAGGATGGTTTTCCCATAGCTTGTTCCGGAGCCATATAGCCGATGGTTCCAGTCCCGCCGCCCTGCACGGTTTTCTGCGAGACCTTGGCGATGCCGAAGTCCGCAAGCCGAATTCGATTTCCTGCAAATAAAATCACATTTTCCGGCTTGATGTCGCAGTGGATCACATGGTGGGCATGAGCCAATGCCGTGGCCCGCAGAATCTGGTCCGCAATCTCCAGTGAGGATTCAAGACAGATACGACGAGTCATACGCTGAGCAAGCGTTTCCTCGCCCAGAGGAAACACCACCACGAGGCGATCGTTGATGATACTGGCATCTTTTATCGGCAGAATATTGTCGTGCTCAAGCGGCGCCGTTGTCCGGATTTCCTTGCGAAAGTCCGACAAGACAGACTCCGTCGTATACTGCGAATGGGGAATCTTGATGGCCACACGGATCCCCTGCACCGTGTCCATTGCCTGATAAACAGAGGCAAATCCACCTGCACCAAGCTTACGCTCAATGCGGTACTTGCCGAGTTTCTGCCGAATCTTCAATTCGCCCGATGTTATGGAACTGGTTGGCATGGTCAGGCTTGCTTTTGGACCAGACAGAAGGGCGGGCCCCCTGTCGTGATTACGGAAAAACCGTTAACAGAACCCATCACGAAACTCTCCGCCGGGAAAGCTTTCGTCCACTTCGATGACACGATTAAAAAAGGGACACATCGTGTCGAATAATACCATAGTTCAGATTCGGCGAGTTGCAGCGATCCTCAGGACATCGTTTCGGGAAGCAACCTCAGATGGGTGCATTCCTTTCTCGTGGTACCGTTAATGAACTCACATTCGTTGCACTTTTCCACTGCACCTTTTGAAGACTTTTTGTTTTCATTAAAGTTTTGGTGCCGCCTGAAGATTTTCGGCAACTGACCTGGCACTTAAATGCCGCAGATTGTCCAGACCATTCCCTGGCAGTACTGCCAGCACTGACCAAGCCAATAGCCGGGCCCCGGGCCCTGCCTGTTTCAACGCACTTCAGGAAGTCACAAAAGCCCGTACCAGAAGTTTCCTGCATCGCCAGCAAGACCGTCCAGGTCAGCTCAGGATTTCAGAGACCACTCGCCCATGAACATCTGTCAATCGGTGGTCACGCCCGCCGTAGCGGTAGGTCAACCTTTCGTGGTGCAGTCCCAACTGATGCAGAATTGTTGCATGCAGGTCGTGAACTGTCAGCGGATTTTCCACAGCGTTGGCGCCAAATTCGTCCGTCTCCCCGAAAGCCATTCCCGATCGAAAGCCACCGCCAGCCAGGAAAAGGGAAAAACCACTGACATGGTGGTCACGCCCTGCAATGTTTGAAATGGCTGGTGTATGGGGTGTTCTTCCCATTTCTCCAGCCCACAGAACAATGGTTTCGTCCAGCAGACCACGCTGTTCAAGGTCCTGAATCAATGCCGCCACAGACTGTTCAGTGACTCGAGCGTTCTTCTCGTGGTTTTGCACAAGATGACTGTGCTGATCCCACGGAGAATTATTACCATCGAAACTGGGGCAGGTGATTTCTACGAATCGTACGCCGGCTTCCACCAATCGGCGAGCCCTTAATGCCTGGGAAGCGTAGTAATTTTGATGCTCGTCAGGCGAGCCCACTCCGTAGAGCTTCTGAATATATTCGGGTTCCTGCCGGATGTCGGCAATCTCAGGGATCGTTGCCTGCATCCTGATGGCCGTCTGATAGTTGACAGTGGCTGCATCAATCAGAGAAGGACTGGATGTCTGACTGGCAAACCCCGCGTTGGCGCGGCTGAGCAGAGTCAGCTTTTGCTTCTGAATTTGCGCACTGTCTTTGGGGAGAATGTTGTCGACAGGATTTCCCCGAGCCCGCATCATTGTGGCCTGATAACTGGCGGGCAGAAACGAACTGCCGAAGTTTTCCAGCCCCCCGTTTGGCACCCAGTCATTATTCAGCAGAACATACCCGGGCAAATTCGGGTTCTCTGTTCCCAGGCCCCACGCAATCCAGGCGCCCAGACTTGGAGCCTGCCCAATAATCCGACCGGTGTGCAGCAACAGGTTGGATTGTCCATGCAGCGGAAGTTCTCCCACCATAGAGCGAATCACACAGAGCTTGTCAGCCTGACCGGCGATGTTCGGCAGCAGGTCACTAACCCACAGACCGGAATTCCCGCGCTGGCGAAACTTCCATGGACTGCCAAACCAGACCCGAGCGGCGTCAGACTGCGATCGTCGGGAAACCCAGCTGGCCCCAATCTGCTGCCCCTGATGCTTTTTCAGCTGTGGCTTGAAGTCAAAAGTGTCAACGTGACTGGGACCGCCATCCATAAAGCAGAAGATGACATTCTTCGCCCGCGGCTGATGATGAGAACGTTGCTGATGGATTTCAGCCGCAGAAGACAACGGCATTTTTTCAGAAAGCGTGATTCCAGCAAGCCCGGCCATGGCTGCCCGCAGTGACTGGCGGCGGGATACCCCGGCTGGACAAGTTGTTGCAGAATCGGAAGTGCCTGAAAGACCATGTGTCATCACGTTCACCTTGCCAACCTCCCGGGACACAGCTCCCCGTTCTGAACTGTCCGTACCTGCCACAATGACGAAATGGCATACGACGCCACGCTCGCTGACAGCCTGGCAGGCCTGACTTGCCGCCCCCCCTCAATGAACCACAGCGATTCGGCGGCGATTCGCTGCAGCCCGGATCACTTAACCTTATCGTTCTGACCCGCCGGCGTCCATACCCGAGGGCCGAAATGCGCCCGCCCGATTGCAGCCTGAATCCGCGGCAATCAGAACAGCATGCCGATCTGGTAGGTGGCCCAGGAACCAATCCATGCAAGCGCTGTCATGTAGACAAAACAGAAAAACGGCCATCTCCAGCTGTTCATTTCCCGACGAATCACCATCAGAGTGGACAC
>CAIQIE010000262.1 GCA_903871805.1 uncultured Planctomycetaceae bacterium
AACTTCTGTCGATGTTCGCCATGTGACAGACTGTGTGGTCGCTGGATCGTCACTCCACGTCAGCACAATGCGATCCGGTAACACGGTGGGGCGATACACATCGGCTGGACTGGCTTTCACAACGGCAGCTGAGGCAGAGCCAGCCTGCTGCGCCGCCAGCCCCTGGCACAAACCCACCAGGACGATACCTGTCAATAAAATCCGGAAACACCAACGCGGAATATCAAAAATGTTCATTCCGGAAACTCCATTCAAACCCCGACGAAAAATCTGTGAGCCCTGGTGCTTTTTCTTTGACACCAGTCATCACGGTTGGTACCAGCAGAGTCATACCAGTAAAACAGCCGCAACTGATTGATGCACCGACACGGATTGTGAACGAATCCCGATAGCCTGGAAAGTGAGAGTGCTGTCGGGGCTTTTCGGCTACTTTATGCAGTCATTCACGAAAATGCCCCCGGCAGTTTCAGGCTGACGAGGGCAATGTGGCAGGGCGATCGGCTGTTTCTACTAACGATCGTTGCGGAGTTTTTCGACCATTTGTCGCAACTCATTCAGTTCCGCGTTTAGTCTCTGATTTTCGTTTCGCAGAGCCTGCACTTCGCCGCGGTCGCCTTCCGGCCGCTCGCCGCCGTGCTTCTGCATCCGATGCATCAGTTCTTCCTTCGCGGCCACCACATCGCGTTCCATACCATCGGCCTTCTGCATCAGGTCATGGGCGAGGTCCTGCATGTCGGCCGCCATCAGATTCTCCGCAGCGATTCGCACATGACGAACACGACGCGACGCCATTTCGATCTTCTCGGCCTGTGCTCGCATTTCCGGTGACATGTCCCGAGGAACATCCGGGCGATCGCCTGCAATCAGGCGTTTCAGATTCTGTTCAACTTCCTGAATCTCCTGCTTAATGCGGACACGCTCGTCATCGCTGCGCCCTTCTGCTTCTGCATTGCGGGCCTTTGCCAGCAGTTCGTTCAGACGCTCTTTGTTATGAGCGACTTCAAAAGAACGCTTCTTTTCCTCCAGCTCCGGTTCCCGACGTTTTGCCAGAGCACGCTCCTTGTCCGCGGCGCGTTCCCTGTCGAGTGCACGTTCTTTATCGAGAGCCCGTTCTTTCTGCCGTGCTCGTTCTTTGTCTGCCTCTTTGTCACTTTTCTCGAGCTTTTCAGGGGCATCAGTAGGAAAAAAATGATCCCCGGGAGGTACATCCCCCTCCGGAGTTTTGTCCTTCAGCTTTTCTGCCACGGGGGCCTTCTCAGCAGCCGCTTCGGACGCCGCAGGAGCCTCTGCCTTTTCATCAGCAAGGACGAAGGTCGTGGATGCAAACACGGCAGAAGCCATCACAAAAGAACGCCAGGAAACGCTGCGCATTGAACACCTTCCTCAAAAAAACGGCTTTTTTCGGCAACGAATCACCATCGAATGCTTCACAGGCTACCTACGGGCACAGAACGATGCAATAAGGATCTGGCAACGTATTCGATTTCCGCAGGCCCAATCATGCCCTGTATTTACAAGCGGCCATGCGTGGCCCGCCAACGTATTTTACTCATGTCCGCGAGCTCAGGTGACACGCACCAAACGGTTCACTCACCAGACAATGCAAGGCCGCGAGGTTATTAGGCGGGACGTTTTTCCAGATGCCGTCCGAATCGATACACCGCAGACTGTCGACGAAATCCAAACCACGCACGATCCTTGCCCTGATGGTTTCGTAGATCATGAGTTTCGCATCCTGAAATTTGAATCGCCAACAGGCAAATTGCGAGCCCTGCTGTTTGGCGATTTTTCGTCTCTGCCTGTTCTTAACGTAATAACCAACTGCTGCCTGTCGTACCTGAAGACCAACAGCCGCAGGCAGAGACATTATCCGCCCGCTGCAGCCTGCAGAGCCCGTGCGATGTAGTTGCGGGGAACAGTCGAGCGGGGAACGCGGGTTTGGAACCAGCTTCGAATGTCCGCATCCAGTCCCACGCCGTGCATATAATTGTAGAGGGCTTTCGTCAGGGATTCTCCAAGCACATCATGATCGACTCCCGTGGGATCGACAAATTCCACATCATTCTTTGCAAAAGTAATTGTCGGCAGTGGTTTCAGCGTGACACCATAACGGTCAGGATGCCTGCCAACCGGAGAGTGCGCCGTACATGTGAAGCGGTGAAAGAAACCACTGTGGAGACAGCCTTCCTCAAACAGCTGCCGGACATATTCCAGCGCATCCACAGTTTCCTGCACGGTCTGCGTCGGAAAGCCATACATTAAATAGGCATGGACCAGAATTCCGGCGTCACTGAAACTTTTAGTGACTCGCGCGACCTGTGCGACGGAAACCCCTTTTTCCATTAGTTTCAGCAGTCGATCCGAGGCCACTTCCAGGCCTCCGGAAATCGCAATGCACCCGCTGTCTGCCAACAGCTGGCACAGCTCAGGAGTGAATGATTTTTCGAAACGAATGTTGCCCCACCATGAAATCTTCAGATCCCGCTTCAGCAATTCTTCGGCGAGCGACTTGAGCCCCTTCGGCGGCGCGGCTTCGTCGACAAAATGAAAACCGGTCTGCCCGGTCTCCTGCACAATCGTCTGGATTCGATCTGCCAGTACTTCTGCCGCCGCTGTGTCATACCTGCCGATGTAGTCGAGGCTGATGTCACAGAAACTACACTTTTTCCAGTAGCATCCGTGAGCCACTGTGAGCTTGTTCCAGCGCCCGTCCGACCATAAGCGGTGCATGGGGTTCAGCATATCCAGAGTGGACAGGTACTTTAGCAGCGGCAGGCCATCCCATGTCGGGGTTCCCACACGCGCAAACGGCACATCCGGCTCCGTCGCGGTCGAGTACTGAACGGCTCCCGTTTCCCGCGACCGGAAAAATGTCCGCACCAGCCCATCAGTCCCACGCCGGCCCTGCAGATGCTCGACCAGCGCCAGCAGGGGCCGTTCCCCATCATCAAGGGTGATGAAGTCGAAGAAATCAAACACCCGCGAATCACTGAGTTCACGCAGTTCAGTATTCACATATCCGCCGCCCAGCACAAGGATGATTTCCGGATGTTGCTGCCGAATCCACTGCGCGATTCGGAACGCCGCGTAGACCGTCCCGGGAAAGGGCACCGTCAGCAACACCATCTGCGGCTGATGCTTCTGCAAAGCTTCCAGCGTAATCTGGCGGAGTGTGGTATCCAGCAATGTCAGAGGCGCATGCAGGGCTTCGGCCAGAGGATCAAATGTTGGCTGACTGGCGGCCAAAGACTCCGCATACCGCACAAACTCAAATCGTGGATCAATCGCTTCACGAATGACGTCCGCAAGATCACTGAGAAACAACGTGCACAGGTGACGAGCCCGATCCTGAACGCCCAACGCGCCAAAGGCCCATGCCAGGGGATCCTCACCACTCTCCTCGTCCCCCTCAAAGACTTCCAGCGTCTGAAACCGCGGTCCTTCCGGCAGAAATGTTCTTGCGGCAATGCGATGCGCCAGCGTGGAATCTCGCCCCTGAAGAAATCGAATCACCGGATCGATCGCGGACAAATAGCTGCCAAACTGCTCCAGAAAAAAACGAACAACACCCATCTTTTTTGCTGACGGGTGCCTCGAAGCCATTTTATGAATCTGCTGCAGTCCCGTCCGCGAAAGCAGACGCAGAACCAGCTCCAGAGCCAGATCTTCCTGAACCGCATCAAAACCGCGAGACCGCAGAAAGCCGGTCAGATAGGCAGTGGATGGGTACGGAGTATTCAGCTGCGTCATCGGCGGAATGACCGACAGGATCCGACCCCGATAGTCCGTCGGCACAGCATCCTCGTTCACGGAAATCACAGGAATCATGGGAATCCAGTCCGCCTTCGGGGAGTGCGACTGCAGGGTATTGTCACTGGAACAGCCCGTGACAGGAACGGGGTCCTCTTTCGGACCTTCCGGGCGTTTCTATCGGAGGCCGCGTCAGTGCCAACCCACATCACTCATCCATCCCGCACCATCCAGCGGAAACGCATACGGTTCGCCCGACAGCTGCATCCGGGAACTCTGACGAACCTCTTCAAAATAAGCCTCAGATACCCGGACACGTGACAGATGCAGAGTGTCGGCAATCTGAATGATCCGCGCATTTTTTGGAGCGATCATTCCTATCGTGGTGAGTGCGGCTTCAACCGCTTCCTGATCCGTATCAAATGTAATCGGAATCATGGCTGCTTCCGGATGATTTCCGGTAATGCAGTTGATCCGCGTGACAACCGGATCAAT
>CAIQIE010000263.1 GCA_903871805.1 uncultured Planctomycetaceae bacterium
TCTTTGCCAACTCCTCTTCGGTAGGTTCCGCAGGCGATTTGTCTTTGTTTTTTCGCTTCGGAAACAGATTCCACCACCGTCGAGCCACGTCGTCATCGGACCAGGGCGGTACTACATCCGGCCGAGTTCTGACCACTACGTGCAGGTGAGTGCTCATCACCGCAAAGCCCAGAATATCCACTGCGAACACGCCTGCCAGAAATTCTAACCGCCGACGGACCCATTCCCTGCGATGCGAGTAGTCTTTTTTCGACTGCCGATCCTTCCCGCACAAATGCGTCCTGCGGACACAACGGTTGACGACATGAAACACCTGAATTTCTCCGTCCGCAACGATCTCTCGACGATTGACACGTGGCATACCTGTCGCTCCGCAAAAACACGAGTAGAAGGACCATTCCATAACAATAAAAAGACTCATATCGTCTGTCAAGGTGCATGGCACCTGAGAGGATCATGGCACCTGAGAGGATAAGGGACATAGCCTATCACAGACATCGGATTGTCTGAGCCCGGTTACAGTTACTTGATCGTAGCTGTGCGAATCCTGCGGGCAGATATTGAGAGAAAATCTGCAGCATGGAAATTTCTTTTCCCATGCTGTCGGAGATTGCCCTTGATAAAAGCGGAGGTAATTCAGAAACTTTGAGGCAGAGGCGCTTCCATAGATATTACCGATACTCAGTATTGTCTTTTCAATCCCGTGGTGGACTACAGGCGCCGCTTCGTCAAGCGGCGGTGGATCTGGGCAATCTGCGTCTGAAGCGAAATAAGTGGGAACAATTCTGCATTTTCAGGATTGCAAACCGGCAGTCCTGACGGCCTGAAGACGACGTCAGGCACTAGTTGTTTTCGGCGGCTTCGCGGGAAGAAGGAGCACTGGCATGCAAATGGCCATTCCGTACCGTATGGGTTCATTGTGTCTGTTTGGACTGTTGACCGGCCTGAGTTTTTTTCCTGCCGCAGGAGATAGTCACGGATCTCGGCAGGTTTCGGCCGCGGTTGTTCCGATGGGCGGGGCTCGAGTATTTTCCGGGTCACGGGAAGCCGGGGATGTCAATTTGAAAGACAGCAGGGTTTACATTTATGTCGGGAAGACGGGGCTGGGACACAATCATGGCGTCGAAGGGCGGTTGAAGAGTGGTCGTGTTCAGTTGGGTCAGCCGGAAAACGCGGGGGAACTGGTCTTTGACATGACATCCTTTGATGCGGACACGGATGCATCGCGTCGGTACGTGGGTCTGGAGGGCAGCACCGACAAATCCACCCGTCAGCAGGTGAACGTCAACATGAAAGGCGCGGATGTGCTGAATGTTCAGAAGTTCCCCCTGGCCACCTTCCGGATTACGTCTGCAAAGCTTTTGCAGGAGAAGGGGCGTCAGGGGCTTCCGGAGTATCAGTTGGATGGCCGATTCACGCTGCACGGAGTGACTCAGCCGCTTCGCTTTCAAGCCACGGGCGAAGAGAAGGATGGCAGGATTCACCTGCGTGGGTCGTTCAGCATCCTGCAGACAAACTATGGCATTCGTCCCTATTCGAAAGCCTTTGGTGCGGTAGGTGTTACCGATAAGCTGACAATTTACGGGGACCTCTGGCTGGAAGCGGCTGTCATAACCAACGGAACATCTGAGTGAATATCCGTTGTGGAATTCGGAAGAGTCCGACTTCGCTTCCGAATCTGTCTGGTGACATCGATCGAACGGGGCTGCGTAAATCTGATTTTTGGGCGGCCGGTTTTTTGATCGTTCTGAAGGCCCTGAGTGACGACGACTTCTGTTGAGAGACATGCGCGAGCAGCCTGCGAGGACCTCATGATTTCCTGTGCGACAGTGCGTACGGATGTAATTCGGCAGCACTACAACATTTCAACGCTGTTCTATCGTCTACTGTGGGGACGTCATATTCACCATGGATTGTGGAACGGAAACGAATCACCGACTGTCGCTGCTCAGCAGTTAACAGAGCAGTTGGTGAAAGAAGCTGGAATTGCTTCGGGTGAGCGTATTGTTGACATTGGCTGTGGCATGGGCGGGTCGTCGATACATTTGGCTGGTCGAGTGGGCTGTCAGGTGACAGGAGTGACGATCAGTTCGTTTCAAAAGCGTTGGGCAACTGTGGCAGCGAGATTTTCTGGCGTGGGTGATCGAGCACAGTTTTTGTGTCAGGATGCAGAGACCACGGTGTTTCCGCCACAGTCAGTGGATGTTGTTTGGAGCGTAGAGTGCACGGAGCATCTGTTCGATAAACCCGCCTTTTTCCGAAGAATTTCGGAATGGCTTCGCCCTGGCGGTCGAGTGGCAATTTGTGCGTGGCTGGCAGGTGATGATCCTCTGACGGCCGACGCAGAGAAGCTGGTGTATCAGGTATGTGAGGGATTTTTCTGCCCATCGCTGGGATCAGAGCAGGACTACACGAGCTGGATGACGGACGCCGGGCTGAAGATGACGGCTGTCCATGACTGGACAAGTCGGGTATCACGGACATGGGAAATCTGTCGAGATCGCGTAAATCTTCTGGGGATCCGTCAGGTCGCGTCATGGCTTGACCCGGAACAGTTGATCTTTATTGATCGATTTCAAACGCTGCTGGATGCCTACAATACGGGCGCAATGAAGTATGGATGTTTCATTGCGGAGAAGCAGCGATGAGTGATGTAACGGGTGGCGCTGCATTGATTGCGTTCCGCAGATGCCGGCGATTACCCTTTTCCCGACTGGGTGGTTTTGCGTTTGGCCTCTCGACCCAGGCTTTGTTTGCAGTCACCGTTGTGCATCTGTTTTCGTTTCTGCGGTATGGCTCCGCGGCGCCAGACAGTTTGTGGCTGTGGCAGGACGGCTTGCTGGCCCTGCAGTTTGCCATCCCGCACAGCATCCTTCTGCACCCTCGCTTTCGAACGCTGTTTCGCCACTGGTTTCCCGCGGAAATGCATGGAGCGTTTTTCTGTGTCTGGACATGTCTGAGTCTGCTGCTGTTGTTTCGATTCTGGAAAACATCGGCAGCAATAGTATGGGAACTCCACGACTGGCCGGCGACTCTGATGCTCGCGGGATTCTATGCTTCGTGGGTCGGATTGCTGTACAGCATCAGCCTGACGGGGCTGGGCTTTCAAACCGGATGGACTCAGTGGGTACACTGGTACCGTCGACAACCACTGTCCGGGCGTGAATTTCAGACTCGCAGTCTGTATCGCGTGCTGAGGCATCCTGTGTACCTGAGTTTCCTTGGACTGATCTGGTTTACGCCGGTGATGACTGCGGATCACGCAGTACTTACTGGCATCTGGACACTTTATATTTTTACTGGCAGTGTTCTTAAGGATCAGCGTTTGTTGTATTATCTGGGTGATTCGTACGCTGCATACATGTCACAGGTCAGTGGTTATCCGGGACTGTTTTTCGGGCCACTGGGGAAGTCGTCGAATCCGCAACCGGCTGAAATCGTGGTGCGCGTGAATTCTGAAAACAGGTCCCGGGCAGCATAATGTCAGGACGCCCCGGTGCCGCAACTCGGATGTCTCTATGCATCAGATTCATGCTCGAATTCGACTTCTGCTGATTTATCTGCTGTTGTCGCTGCCAGTGATTGTTTACGGGGCGATTCAGGCATTGCAGGCCAGCAATAACTCACCCATCGACTGGGTTGACGATCGTTTCTCCGAACGAAAGACGTACGATTCGTTTGTCGAGCTGTTTGGCCCTGGCGATGCGGTGATCGTCAGTTGGCCGGAGTGTTATTGGACGGACGAACGGCTGGATCTGCTGCTCGATCGATTGCGCAGGGATCCGGCGTTTCTGAACGGTGAGGGCAAGTCATTTTTTCATACAGTGGCGTGCGGTCGCGAAATGCTGTTACAGATGACGGGAGCCGATCGTCCGAAATACACAACTCAAATCGCCTCCGGTGATCCGAACGCCAATTCTGACGCCAATGGTATTCCTCTTGCGGATGCCGCACCAGACGGCTCATCACTGTCCATCAGTGAACCCGTAGCCATACAGCGACTGCAGGGGACGTTTCTTGGTCGTGACGGTCGACTGACCTGTGTCATCTGTACGTTCAACACTGAAGGTCTGGCATCGCGCGCCGTGATTGTGAAGAAGATGAAGGAACTGATTCAGGAGCTTTTCGGACTTGATGAAGAGGACCTGCGACTTGCCGGTCCGGTTATTGACGGACTGACTGTGGATGAAGCCAGCCACCGTTCACTGACTCAGTTTGCACTGCCGTCGTCCGTTGTCATTTTTCTGATCTGCCTCTTTTCCCTGAAGTCGCTGGTGGCCGCGACAATTGTGTTTCTGACAGCCTCGCTGTGCCAGGCGTTGCTTCTGGCCGTAATTTTCTACAGCGGGGAACGACTGAGTGCGCTACTGATCATTCTGCCGCCCCTGGTTCAGGTGCTGGCGGTTTCCGGTGGTATTCATCTGATGAACTATTACTTCAATGCGCTGAAGATCATGCAACCCCGAGAAGCGGCGATTGAATGTTTTCGACAGGGTTGGCTGCCGAGTATCCTGTCACTGGGGACCACAGCCATTGGAACTGCATCACTGATGATCAGTGGCCTGCAGCCGATTCGACTGTTCGGGATTTATGGAACAGTTGGCGTGCTGACGACCGCTGCAGCAGTTCTGACCGTGGTCCCGTGTTCCATGATGATACTTGGAAAAAAGAAAGCCCCGAGACGGGCAGACGGTGGAAGTCGGGAGTTCGAATTGTCGTCAGAATCCGGCGTTGAAGAGGCCACCGGGATCTGGCCATGGCTGGCAGCGTTTCTGCTGCGGTTCAACGGATTATCACTCCTTGTTCTGTTCGGCATCATGGCCGTCGCGGCCATCGGGTTGCCGTATCTCACAACTTCGGTACGCATTGAAACGCTTTACGAAACCGACAGTCGCATCATGCGGGATTATGCGTGGCTGGAAGATCGGATTGGCGCTCTGGTTCCAATTGATGTACTGCTGACATTTGCTCCGGACAGTCGCCTGAACGATCGCCAGCGTATGGATGTACTCTGGAAGGCTGATCAGCGACTGCGACAGCTGTCCAGTGTCCGATCCACGATGTCCGCAATCAAGCTTTTTCCGGTCGTTCCGCGAATGCCTGGCGTCTCTGCAGTGATTCGTGCATCGCTGATGAACAAAGCAGTACGGATGGCAAAGCCGGCCTTTGAAAACGCGGCCATGCTCAGAAACACCGATGCTGGTGAGGTCTGGCGATTAACGGCTCACGTAAGTGCCCTGGCACCACTGGACTATGGCGAAGTACTGCAGGATATCCGCAGGGTTATCGACGAACAGTTGTCCGAAATGTCCCCGGAAACGCAATCCGGCATCGCGCTGATCACTTCCGGAATTATGCCACTTGTACATCAGATTCAGAGGCAACTTCTTTCGGACCTGTTCAACAGTCTGATGTCTGCGCTGCTGGTGATCACAATTACCATGACACTCGCACAGGCCGGATTTCTGAGTGGGCTGCTGGCGATGTGTTCCAATGTGTTTCCGATCATTATTGCGTTTGGGCTGATGGGGCTGATGCAGCAACCTATGGATATTGGATCCGTAATGACTGCCAGTATTGCCCTCGGCATCGCGGTGGACGATACGCTGCATTTTCTGACATTCTTTCGGCGCGAATTGAATCGCCCCGGAGCGAATCGATTCTCCGCCGTGCTGGCAACCTATCTGGATTGTGGTCCGGCAATGATCCAGACTTCCGTTTCCTGCGGCATTGGACTTCTTGTGTTTGCATTCAGCGATTTTGTGCCTACAAGCCGGTTTGCACTGCTGATGGCGTTTCTGCTGATGCTGGCGCTGCTGGGAGACCTGCTGATGCTGCCCGCACTGTTGCTGTCACCGTTTGGTCGCCTGTTTCAAGTCCCCGCGGACGAGTCCGAAATCACTTCTTCCTGAACCTCAGTGACGGATTTTTCTGCAACTGAAAAACCGGTTAGCGGCCATGAGTGGCAGGTGACAGGATTGCATGCCTAATTGGCCACCGGCTGATTCCGGGGAACAAATCAATCAGGGATCACCGTAATTTTCAAAACGTTTGGTTTTGCTGATTGCCTGTCTGCTGATCTTTGAGGAAAATCACGGAATGGCACCGCAGGCATTTCCTCAGGGTTGACGGTTCTCAGGGTTGACGGTTGCCAGGCGTCATTATCGGCGATTACTGACGGGAAGACTTCAGCGAGTATCTCATGGGCGGTCTGGGAGCCAGATTGTTGCGGGCCAGGGCGAAGCTGTTCGGCTCCGCCGCGAAACAGATTCCGGTACCCTTTGAGGTGCCTTGTCACTGCGGCGGCCGTGTTGCGGGAATTCGACGACTGCAGCATCAGATTGCTGCGTGCTCAGCCTGTGGAACATCCGTTTTTATTCTCCCGGTCAATGTCTATCCAGCCACCAGACGCATTCACAGCGAAGTCCCTGATGCCGCGCTGTCTGCCAGAGCTACAGCAGCCATGCGCGAGTTGGCGGGGCTCGATGCCAGTCCTGCCTCAGACCCTTCATCACAGGGGCTCGCTGATTCCGTCGAAAAGTCTTCACGCAGGCATGTCGGATCTCAGGCACGGGTCCCTAACAGCTCCGCCGGGGCAGAGACTCCTGATCGGAATTCGCGTCCAGCGGCAGAGACAAGATTGGCTGACTCAACCGTCGAGCAGCAGGAATCAGTTCCGGTTGTTCCCCGAATTTCCTTCAAGGTGCGTCTGAGAAGAACCTTCTCTCCATTTCGTCTGCTTGTGGCTTCCAGCCTGATTCTGCTGATGATTACGGCCTTGTGGATGGTGCAGCGGCAACAACTGGAGACCGCGCGAAAGACATGGCGACGAGAGATGGACCTCGCTCAGCAGGCCCTGAACGAGAAAAACTCCGATGCTTTCAGGACGTCTCTTGAAAAAGCAGTAGGTGCCGCCAGAAAACTTCGAAGGACTGATGCTGAAGCCCGAATGGCAGAATCCCTGCTGGATCAGTGCAGGGCCATTAACCAACTCTCCGCCTACGACCCGCTTGAAGCAATTGCGGATACGTTCAGCCAGGCGGCCGATGCTGCCATCGACCTGAATCGTCTGAATTCGGAATTGCAGGGCGTGTATCTCGTGTTCGAGTCGCCTCTGATTCCGGACTCAGATAATGCGGCAAACCTGACTCTGGAATTGCCATTGATGATTCAAACGCGTCCGATTCGGCTGCATGTCTCGTCACCGTTGCTGACTCCATTGTGCAATAATAATCCTGCAACTCCCGTTCTGTTTCTGGCGAAGATCCAGTCCTGTCGCGCCGGAGCAGCAGATGGTCGTGGTATCGTGATTGAACTTGACGGCGGTTCCGTAACGCTGCTGACGTCGGAGTTCCTCGCGGGCCTGGCAGGCTACAATTCCCAGCAGATCCCGGAACTGGCGGCCTGTCTTCAGCGCCAGCAGAGCTTTATGGCAACGGGAAATCCAGACACAGAGGCGATCGCTCCCAAAACATCGGGACAGGGAGAGGTTCTATGACAGCTAACCACAGGCGAATTCTGCTCGCATTTGGCTTTCTGCTGTTTCTGACGGCCAGCGAAACCACTTCGTGCTTCGGGCAGGTTGTCACGGTTCCCCAAATTCTTGAGCAGCAGAAATCCTGGAAAAAATTCGCTGACGAGGGAAAGAAGCTCCAGATTGAGGGACGCTTCCAAAGTCGTGTTACGGATGCCTTCCGTATGGAACGAATCGATGTGACCTTTCGTCACCCCTCCACAATTCGCCTGCCCGATCGAATTCACAAAGGCCAGCGAATAGAAGTTGTCGGGACCTTTGTTTCCGACGGGCCGCGCATCACCTTTTCCGTAACTCGAATGCAGGTTCGTGATACTGACGAGGAGCAGTTACGAAAACGAGCATCCGAACCGGAGTGGGCGCTGCCCGACAAACAGCTGGAACTCGCTGCCCAGTTTGTGCCGCGCGCAGAATTCTATGAAGACGATGTGCTCCGACAGGAAATTGCCGCTCTCCGAACCCGAGCGTTGACGGCAAAAAAGAAACTTATCGCCGGAAATGCCACTGCACTCCGCGAATTACTCGCTCAGGGAGAAAAACTGAATGTCAGTGAATCACTGCGTCAGGAACTGCGTTTTGAACAGGCTCTTGCTGAAGTCCGTCTGCCGGAGTTCAATCCAGATCAATTGCAGACTCTGGTTCACACCCTTCCCGGATGGGACGGCCGGGTCATGCAGATCCCCGAACCACTGAAAGCGGCTTTTGACAGAGATCCCGTGGCGGCCTACGCCCACGCTCTGGACACAGAACGAAAGTACCTGCATCGCCTTCTCTATATCCGTGTGCGGCTTGAAACCCTGAATCGATCATTGAAGCCAGATGGAAGTAATGCAGGCGCTCTGGCTCGTATCATTCGAGACGAATTGCCTTCAGAAGTAAAAATCGCAGCAGAGTTTGAACGGCGGGAAATTCAGTGGCATCTGTCACGCACAGCCGGCATGGATCGCCAGGAACTGATTCAGGTCACAGAGTTGTTTGCGGGGCTTCAACGCCGCAGCGAGTCGGAGCAGTTGCGGAGCCAGTGGCTGCAGGAACAGGAAAAACGGTTTGGCACAAACTCACTTGCCGGATTGCTGCGAACGGCAGATGAGTATTTGTTTGTTGCAGAACAATGGCAGGACCAAAGCTCGCGAGAACGCGGTGTGCAACTTCTGAAAGAGGCATGGGAACGGGCGGGCAGGGAATCACCGGAAGACGTCGCCGCAATTGCCGAGCGGCTGAAAACACTGGGGTGGGAATACTTTCGTGGTGGATGGTTGACAGCAGATCAGATCACCATGCTGCCGAAGGATGATGTGCAGCTGGCCATTCGTGAGGGACGTGTCGTTCGGGGAATGACTGCTGAGCAGGTCACAAAGACTCTTGGAAAGCCCAGAAGCGTCTCCAGACTTGGCAACAGCCGAGTGCTGCGTGAGTTCTGGAATTACGACGAAGCAGGCCTTGTCATTCGACTGCGAAGAAACCTGCAGCGCCCGGAAGAAGGCATGACCGTGGACGACGTTGCCAGAACTCGCTGAACAGGCCACAGCCGGTCAGGAAACATGGTTCCCACGACAGCTGCCTGGGCGGGTATTACCGGCGAAAAACACGAGGTTTGTCTGGCGGCAATGTCTGGCCCGCCAGAACGAAAATCGGCCCGTGATTCTGCTGGTCAGAATCACGGGCCGAAGAAGTCTGCCTGAGAGCCGTGCCGAGTCTATTATCGCTGCATGGCTTGTTTCATCGCATCGCCCATTCCACCTGGGCTGTCAGAAACCACAACACCGGCGGCTCGCAGTGCGGCCATCTTTTCTGTTGCAGTACCGGCGCCACCGGAAATGATCGCACCGGCATGTCCCATACGTTTTCCCGGAGGTGCAGTCTGTCCGGCGATGAATCCGGCGACTGGCTTGGTGACATGAGACTTAATATATTCCGCTGCAGCTTGTTCTGCACTGCCACCAATTTCTCCGATGACCAGAATCCCTTCGGTACCCGGATCATCCTGGAACATTTTGAGCAGTTCGATGTAGCTGGTGCCATTGATCGGGTCACCGCCGATACCAACTGCAGTGCTTTGCCCCAGCCCGACTCGGCCCAGCTGCCATGCCGCTTCGTAGGTCAGCGTACCGCTTTTGCTGATGATACCGATGGTACCTGGCTTATGAATGTAGCCGGGCATAATCCCGATTTTCGCCACGCCCGGAGTGATGACACCGGGACAATTGGGGCCAATCAGACGGGCGGAAGATTTTTCCATGCCGCGGCGAACGCGGAGCATGTCCATTACTGGAATGCCTTCTGTGATGGCTACGATCAATTCCATCCCGGCATCCGCCGCTTCAAGAATTGCATCAGCACAGAACGGAGGTGGAACGAAGATCATCGAAGTATTGGCGCCGGTTTTTTTCCGCGCTTCGATAACAGAGTTAAAGACGGGAAATCCGTCGACAGTTGTCCCGCCTTTTCCGGGAGTCACACCGCCCACAAAGACATCGACACCCGGCTGGCATTCCGCCGCGTAGGCTCGACACTGCTGACTGTGAAACAAACCGGAATTGCCGGTGATACCCTGAGTAATGACTCGAGTGGCCTTCGAAACCAGAATGCTCATCGGAGGTAATTCGCAAAGAGAGAAAAGGAGTGAATCAAAATGGACCTGAACGCGCTGGCGATCAGGCTCCCAGGGCCTTCACGACTTTCTGAGCCGCGTCAGTCAGGTCACTGGCGGCGATGATCGCACGGCCACTGGCCAGCAGCATTTCGCGGGCCTTGTCGACGTTGGTTCCTTCCAGTCGCACAACCAGAGGTACGTTGAAGCCCACCTTTTCGTAAGCGTTCAACAGAGCAGAAACAATAATGTCACAACGCATAATGCCGCCAAAGATGTTGACCAGCACAGCTTTGACATTTTTGTCTGCCAGGATGATCCGGAAGGCCTCTGTAACCTGATCTTCGTTTGCCCCACCGCCCACGTCAAGAAAGTTTGCCGGCTCGCCCCCATGCAGTTTAATCAAATCCATGGTGCTCATCGCCAATCCCGCACCATTGACCAGGCAGCCGATGTTCCCGTTCAGTTTGACATAGCTAAGCCCTGTATCTGCGGCACGCACCTCGGAAGGATCTTCTTCCGCAAGATCCCGCAGAGCCACAACGTCTTTGTGACGAAACAGAGCGTTGTCATCAAAGGTCACCTTGGCATCCAGCGCCAGCATCTGGCCGTCTTCTGTGATGATCAAAGGATTGATTTCCACCATGCTGCAGTCATAGTTGACGAAGAACCTGCAGATCTGGGGCAGAAACTTTTCGGCACTGCGAACCGCAGTAGCGTCCAATCCCAGAGCATACGCCAGTTTGCGAGCTTGATATGGATACAGTCCAGCCACGGCGTCGAAGGGCTCAGACAGAATTTTTTCCGGCGAATGCGCAGCAACCTCTTCAATTTCCATACCGCCTTCCGACGACATGATCAGAACAGGCCCACCCACTTCACGGTCGACAACGATGCCAAGGTACAACTCTCTGACAATCTTCAGCCCCTGTTCTACAAACAGTGTGTTAACCTGCTTGCCCTCTTCACCAGTCTGAATCGTTACAAGAGTGTTTCCAAGCATCCTATCGGCGTTCTGTCTCGCTTCTTCTGCAGAACGCACCAGCACAACGCCACGCTGATCCGGCTGTTCCTTAAAGGATCCTTTACCACGACCACCCGCATGAATCTGTGATTTCACAACAGCAATTGGACCACCCAGTGTTTCAAAGGCCCTGGCAGCCTCTTCCGGAGTCTTTGCGACAATCCCCTGAGGCACTGCCACACCGGCGGCTCGAAATAATTGCTTTCCCTGATATTCATGAATTTTCATAGAGGCCCATCAAATTCTGTTTGCCGGAACGATGAGAACGCTGCGTCAAATGACGCGCCATAATCAAAGAGAAACAAGCTATCCACTTCAATACACAACAAACAACAAGTACCTGCAGTTATCCTGCTAAAACACTGCCCTTGCCGAACACTGCCACTGCCGAACACTGCCAAAATCAATCAGATCTGGTAACTGCCAAAACCCTCGATCCTGCAAACCCACATCGTGGACCTGAGTCCGCGAGACCGGCCTGCTGGCACTGCAGTTATCCTGCGACTTACTGAAAATCCAGAATCAGCCTGTCAGGAGGCCGTTTGCAGGATCGAAGCCTTGAGAAGTTTCCGGAGCCTGAGCAGCGGCGCAAGCGTGATGATAGCATTTGAAAGCGAAGGCTTCGAGTTGTCAGAAGACTTCTGTCTGGAATTCCTGTGAAATCTGAGATGCAACCGGCCTTATTTTACTTAAAGTTCCGGCTAACAGTCCGCACCTGCAGCAGAATGCCTCATTTTTACGCATCGATTGCCCGCTACTTTTGCCGATTGTGGCATTGGGGGTGAATCCCTGCGTTCATACGCCCTGTGCTGATGCACCAGTGCTGAACGTTACTCAGGCAATTCGCGTGGGCGCACTTTAATCCTGAACAATTGGCAGCAGACTATTTCTGTGACGCACCATCGTAATTTGTCGACCGCCGTCGCCATACTCGCACACACTGAGGTAGGCACGCATTAACATCAGCCCACGACCGCTGGGCCGTTCAATGAACTCTTCAAGCGTTGGATCAGGGACCGTTTCCGGGTTGAATCCCTCGCCCTGATCTGTCACGACGACCTCCATCTGAGTACTGTCGATCCGACACAGGACTTGCACTGTCTTGTCAGGATCCAGACGATTCCCGTGCCGGATCGCATTTGTGATGGCTTCCTCCAGCGAAAGGCGCATCGCGAAAATATCACGCATACTGTATTCGAACAAATCCATGAAACCGATGAGTTGCTCCTGAACAGAAAGCCCATCGGTTGTGCAACTTGGTATGCGGATTTCAAAGTGAACTGGTTCCACCATGGCTGCGCCGAACTCTCCGCCGAATCAGTCGCCAGAAATGATCCTGACACCAGCCAGGAACAGGTATGCAGTTCTAGAATTTTGCCAGCGCTGCATCGAGGTCTGCACAGATCGTCAGGATCTTATCCAGTTGAGTAATCCGGAATACCTCCAGAATATCCTTCTGGATGCAGCACAGCACCATCTTCCCCTTGGCAGCAGCCACTTTTTTGTGCAATGTGATCAGCTTTCCCAGAGCGGCACTGGAGAGATACTCCACCACACTGAACTCAAGAATCATCTTGCGACGACCATCCTTGTCCACCAGTGCAAATAATTCCTGTCCCAACGCTTCAATATTAGCCTCGTCAAGGATCTTCTTTTCCAGCAGCTTCACTACCGTGACTCCACTGATTTCCTCGATATCAATGCGGCGATCTTTTGACATGAATGGGCCCTGCTCTGTGATGATACTCGACACGTGATGTGGCGCTGACGACTGGAAATCCCGAATCCGCAAGTCAGGAAAAACCGGGATTTCCCCTGAAACGTAGTGCCTTTTAGCCCCGAGGCAAGCCGGTAAGGTCGCCCACATTCGAATTCTCCTCACTATCTAATAACCCTGAAGGTGCAGTCTGTCAAGTGTTCTGCACATCCATAAGGGGGCTGACCGGGGGGGTTGTAAGGAGATTTCGGCATCTCAACATCTGCTCTCTGGAAACTGCCATCACCAGAATCTCTGACAGACGTAAGGAGATTGCCGCAAAAATGCTGAGAGTGTAGCTGAGGCAGAGGAGCGGAAGACTCTGCGTGAGCGCAACACAGCGCACACGAAAACAACGGAAGGTTGCTCTACGGTACTGCCTGAGATCGCGAAACTCGTTAATTGACGCGGTGACTTCCTGACAAAGCCTGCCCAGTGTTTTGCTCGGCCAGCCGGGCGAGACTTACTGCATATTGTGTTCGCGGATCGCTTTGCGCTGTGCAACGCAAAGACGCGGAAACCCACGATCGGGTGAGAAACGAAATGGTGACAGGTTCCTGTATCCTGATCCTCAAGGAGTGACGAGGCAAAAACAGGGGGGCCGGGGTTCTGCGGCTGAGCCAGCGGACTCGTTCGCGGCGGACGGGCAGGGCTCGACATCGCTCGATGCAGGGAGGAAGCACGCCAGCACGTCGTCACAACTGAGCCGGGGAAGGTCTCCTCTGAGGGAGAGCGCCCTGAATTCACAGTCTGTCATCCGCGCGAGAGCGGGGGTCCAGTTTGTGAGGCCGGGTTCTCGCATCCGCTGGAATCACACAAGCGGGCAGAAATATCACCGCCAACTCAATTTCTGCCTGCAGGTCCTGCACAGCGTACCGCAGACACAGGGATTGCTGCGGAAAGCGATCCACTTATCACGCGGCGCGGCGACGTGGGAGGGCGTGTGCCTGTTCGGGGAGATCCACAAGTGCATGGATTGAGCCGAAGACCGGTACCGTCTTCGGCAAGTCTGACGGAGGCATCAACGTTGCGCGAATGGGACTGGTTGGCCCCAGCATTGTCGAGATCACATGCCCATTCACTGTGCTCATGGGCTCGATCTGGAAATGGAATCGCTTCAGCATGATGGTCAATGCCGTCCGGATTTCCACCATCGCCAGGGGTGCACCGATACACATTCGTGGCCCGGCCCCGAAAGGCAGGTAGCTGTAGGCCGACGGGCTGATGGACTGCCAGCGTTCAGGAATAAACGCATCAGGATTTTCGTACAGGTCCCGGCGGTGATGAGTGATATATTGACTGAAAATGACCGGAGTGCCGGCATTCAGATGCAGGTTCCCAAGGGTCACAGGCTCTGCTGTCACGCGCTGAGAATAGGACGACGCCGGAAGGACTCGCATGCTTTCACGAATCACAGCATCCAGATAGGGAAGCTGTTCAAGTTCATCCAGCCGGGGAATGTCTCCGGCAACCTGAGCATCCAGCTCAGCTTTCAGCTTTTGCAGGATCTGCGGGTGCTGCGAAAGCAAAAATAACGTCCAGCTAAACGTATGCGCTGTTGTCAGATGGGCCGCGGCGAACAGCAGCGTGGCATGTCCGACGAGCTGATCATCGGAAAGGCGTTGTTCACCGCCCACAGATTCCATCATGAGGCTCAGAATGTTCATGCCGTCAGAATGTCCGGTGCGCTGTTTCGCAAACATTTCCCTGATGGATTGTTCCAGTTCCTCTGCCTGTTTCAGAAGACTGTCGTACGCCTGAGCAAACTGCGGAGCCGACACCAGGGCCCCCATGCCGACTTCATGATTGCGATGTGTCCAGCGATCGATGAGGTGCCCCAGTCGTTCGGCGAATTCCACATCGTCCACGCCGAACAGCAGCGCACTGGTCATTCGCAGCATGAACTGCACCATTTCGGAATTCAGATCGCATTCCGCTCCGGGGATCCAGTTTTGGGTGAGTTCATCAGTGAGTCGGCAGATGATTCCGTGGTATCCCGGCAACGCCTTTTTTGCAAAGACATCTTTCAGGGATCGCCGTGTCTCGCGATGTTCGGCGCCATTCTGACTGAGCAGTCCCGCAGTGACTCGACGCTGCGAAGAATTTCGACTTCCGCGCACAGCGAAGAACTGTGACTGGAATACCTGACTGTCTGACAGCACCTGCCGGTTAAGTTCCGGAGAAAATACGAAAACCAGACGCTGACCATTGTCCTGAAGAACTGCCTGGTCACCAAATCGCTGCTGCAGACGCTTCATGCAGGCGATGGGGTCATCCGAAAACTGCAGCAGCGAACCGTATTCAACAGGCGCTGATGCGTCGTATAGTGATAAATGATGTGGAGCAGACATCCATGTCATTCCAGTGAGGACCGTGTCGGGATCCAGCCCGCAAAACTGGATTATAACACACCAGAGAAAACTGGCTAATGCAGAATTTCCCCCGAATCTGCCCGGATCAAAGAGATCCTGAAATCAGGAGGCCTTGTTGCGGGAGGCATGTGGGTGGGCTTTTTCATACGTTTCTCGCAGTCGCCGGGTGCTGACATGGGTGTAAATCTGCGTAGTTGTCAGACTTTTGTGGCCCAGAAGTTCCTGGACACTGCGAAGATCCGCCCCACCATCAAGCAGATGAGTTGCGAAGGTGTGGCGAAGTGTATGTGGTGTGGTCTGCTGGGAAAGACCGGCAGTCTGAATATGAGTTTCCAGAAGTCGGCCGATGCTGCGCGTTGTCAGACGTCGCCCAAAACGGTTCAGAAAAATGGCTGCTCGCTGTTTTTCCGAGGCCTTCGGATCCGGCTGACGGACTTCCATCCATGTATCGAGGGCTTTTGTGGCGTAACTGCCGACGGGTGCCAGTCGCTCTTTTCGGCCTTTTCCAAAAACCCGCAGAATTCCGGCATTACGATCCCAATCGGACACATTGAGTCCGACCAGTTCTGAGACACGGAGGCCGGCGGAATACATGGTCTCCAGGATCGCCCTGTCTCGAAGCCCGGCAGGGCAGTTTGCCGGCGGGGCGATGAGCAGAGCACCAATTTGCTCAGTAGTCAGAAAGTGGGGCAGTTTTCGGCCTGCTCTGGGGGTCCGCAGTGGCTTGGCCGGGTTAAGTTCACAGATTCCTTCGCGATTGCAATACCGAAAGAAGCTGCGAAGGCAGGCCAGACGTCTGGCCACAGTCGTTCGTGCGTAGCCACATTCGTGAAGCCACGACACATAGCTTCGAAGTATTCCGACATCCACGTGGCGTGGTTCAGGAATGTTCCCGGTCTGCTCCTTCAGGAACTCGACGATATGAGCCATGTCATCAGCGTAGGATTTGACTGTCAGAGCGGACGAGTTGCGTTCCACATGCAGGTAATTCAGGAACTTTTGAATGGCGGATTCCATATCCAGTCCTGTTTTGCCGGGGGGCCATGAAAATGCTGCCGCAGTCTGATTCAGACATCGCGGGCCGGCCTGCATTACAGTGGTTTCCCGCTCGTCTGTGCGCTAAGTAGCAGCGACGCGACTGTCAGAAGAATGCCTGGAAGTCCTCGGCCTTATCGTTCAGGTGACTTTCCTGAAGGTCCATCAGGCGATCGTGCAGCGTTGCAGCATCGCGCCATGTGAAGTCCAGTTCCGGATCTTCCGCAAACCTTGCGAGTTGGGCGCGAACGGTATCGAGACTCTGATCGTCGTAGAGAAATAAGTATTTGTGACCGTCCCGAACCAGTGCCAGAACGTTGACTGCCTTTGCCATGTACTGAGTTCCTTCGAATCCCTGCGGTGTCCGAGGGAAATTTTCCGCTAAAATGGCTGATTTTTCCAAGAAATCTGTCGGTGGGCAGAATCCGGGTGCAAGTCATTCTGACAAGATTCTCCGCGAAGATTATCGGACGATGTTCGGCGAAGTCCTGCGTTAAACTACGGAATCGGAAAAGTCACGAGATTTCCAGTGCCATGCTCTGTCATCTCCTGTACAAATTCCCCGGTGCACGGCAGATTGTGCGCGTATGGCAGACTGGAAACTGTGTTCAGTGGGATTGTGCGTGACAGATGGCCTGCGGTGTCCGACAATGTCGCAGACATTGCGGAGCAGACATGCTGCCGCGGGCAACTTCCTGCCGGGAGGAATCGTCACAAAAACAGGTCGGCACGGTGCACCATTTAACAGGTTGTTTGTGTGAGTAGTCGTGTATAGTGTTCTCCGTCGGGTCAGCAGCGATTCAGATGCTGCTTCACGGTGTCAGGTCGGACCATTCCCAGGGCTTCGGCAGGGCCATAGCATCATCTGCAACGGCACTGTGCGAGAGAACGACGTTAACAGCATGCGGCACCGCCGCGGGACAGGATCATGAGTTCAGTGGAGACAAATCGTTCCGGAGCAAAATCGTCCGGAGACTCGCCATCAGCAATTCTCAGACTGCCAGCCAGTTTTCGAGTTGCGGCGTCAGGGCGGTTGTTTGACCCGGTGGGGCGCGAATCCGAAGCCGAATCCATTACTGTTCGGATTCGCTGGTTCGGGCTCTGTGTGGGCTATCTGTATGTCAACTTCGGAACACGGGATGGAAGTCTGCCGGAACTGAATGCGATGCTGACCCTTGGTGCGGCTTATGCAATGGTCGACACACTGGCCAGCTGGAAGGGGAAGCTGCTGCTGACCAACTACCGAGTGGGCATTTCCATGATGGAGGCCCTGTTTATTGGCTTGCTGTGTCACTTTGACGAGGGCGTGACCAGTCCGTTTCGTTTTTACTACTTTCTTTCCCTGCTGGTCTGTGCGATCCGACATTCTCCATCGCTGACCTTCACCACATTCTGTCTGCATTCCATCAGCTATATCCTGCTGGGTTTGTACGGCAATCCGCGAGTTCCGCTTGAAGTGCGTGAAGCCACACAGACGCAGCACGACATCGTGACCGTGATTCTGACACTCGTATTCCTTGGCTGGGGCGCCTGGGCAATCATTGCTCTGACCGGACTACTGAAAAAAGCCGGCCAGAGACTTGCCATTTTGAATGAAGAACTGCAGTCGAATCAGCAGCATCTGGAACGCAGGATTGCCGCACGTTCCAAAGAACTGCAGGAGTCTCAGGCGATGCTGGTGCAGCAGGAGAAGCAGGCGGCCTTTGGACTGCTGGCCGCCGGGATTGCTCATGAAGTTGGCAATCCCCTCGCTTCCATCAGCTCCATCGTGCAAATGCTCAGTCGCAAAAACAACGACGATTATGTTCGGGAGCGGCTGGATATGGTCGACGGGCAGTTGCAGCGAATTCAAAGAACACTGCGGGAACTGACCAGCTTCAGTCGTCCCGCCAGTCAGCAGCAATCGTCGGTGGACGTGCATGCCGCAATCAATGATGCGCTGAACATCGCCAAGTATTACAAGCGATGGAAGGGGAAATCGGCAACCACTGTTTTTTCGCCCGGCTTGCCAAACATTCGGACGGTTTACGATCAGCTGGTACAGGTCATGCTGAATCTGATTCTGAATGCCCTGGATGCGATGAATGAGGGAGCCGCAATGGAGATTTCCACCACAGTGATTCCGGCAGAAGGCAGTCTCCCGGAACGTATCGGGATTCGTGTGAAAGACGAAGGGCACGGGATTACTTCGGAAGCGCAGAGGCAGATCTTTCAGCCCTACTTCACCACCAAGGATCATGGCACGGGGCTGGGATTGTTCGTGTGTCGCCACATTACTCGACAGTCGCTGGCTGGCGACATAGAACTCGTGCGATCCGACTCGGGCGGCACAGAGTTCCTGGTAACGATTCCCGCAAAGAGAATCTGAATCAGGGACTAAGCTGTCTCTGGGGCCGCTCACAGCAGGGCGTCGCAACGGAACTGATGTTGCCGGCAGAAGTGCTGACGCAAAACTGATGGTGGCTGCTGTTGGTTCATTTAAAGAATTCGATTCCGGGAAATCCCTGCCAATTCAACTCTGAAAGCTGTCACCGCAGGGATGGATGGTCAAGAATGCCGGGGGGCCGGCACTATGTTTTTCAATACCGGAACGACCGGTCGCCTGGTGGGAGTGTTTTATGACGTCCGAAGAGATCTGTTTGCCGGGAATGTCAAGCTGCGCCGGTCAATATGTTGCCACCGTTTCGCGGGTTCGTCACCTCGCCAGGGATACGTGGGCGGTTCGGGTGGAATGTCCGCAGCTGGCCGAGACGATTGTTCCGGGGCAGTTCTTCATGATTCGTCCACTGACCGGCAGCGATCCGCTCCTGGGGCGTCCATTTGCGTTCTACGATGTCTGCTGCAATGACGCTGGTCGGCCTGTGGCTGTGGAATTCGGTTTCGTCCGGGTCGGCAAGATGACGACACTGATGAGTCACTGGAGGGAAGGCGAGCAGGTCAGTCTCTGGGGACCACTCGGCAATGGGTTCCCGGTGCCAGCCTGTGAACACCTGATCTGCGTTGCGGGCGGCATTGGCCAGACGCCGTTTCTGGGTGTTGCCAAAGAGGTCCTCGGGCTTGCCGAGTATGGAAATCCTCCGCGACAGCCTGCGACACGCCCTTCAAAGGTAACTCTGTGCTATGGTGTCAGGTCGCAACCATGGCTGGCCGGACTTGATGACTTCAAACTGCCCGGACTGGAACTGCAGATTGCCACTGACGATGGCTCCTTTGGGCATCACGGATACGTGACATCACTTCTGCGAAATCAACTGCAGCAAAATCGGCAGGGCGTTCATGTCTACTGCTGCGGACCGGAGCCGATGATGAAGGCCACCGCAGAAATCTGTGCAGCGGAAGATGTTCCGTGCTGGCTGTCCCTGGAAACGCCGATGGCCTGTGGTTTCGGGGCGTGCTTCAGCTGCGTCACCCGAGTTCGTGTGGCGGCTGATGAGTGGGACTATCGGCGTACCTGCGTGGAAGGTCCCGTTTTTCGGGCGGACCAGCTGGTTCTCAGCGACCATTGAGACTGAGTACTCCCCGTGTTTTCGGGGTTCGGGGTGAGCGACGTGTCGAATCAACTGCTGGCCATCACCATCGGTGATGTTGCGGGAATTGGACCGGAAGTGATTGTGCGATCGCTCAGATCGCCGCAGTTTCCGCATGCAGCCGTACCAGTCCTGATTGGTCCGCCGGAAGTTTTTCAGCGTGCGGCCAAACTGGTCGGCTGTACCCTGAATCTCTGCCTGACCGAAGGGGCTGGACTGACGTCTGACGTTTTTCGCCAAACGGTACTGGAAAACTGGAAAACCGGAACAGTGACCGTCTGTAATCCGGCAGGGCCTGCTGCCATCACGGCTCCACTCTGCAAAGTCAGTGCGGCAGCTGGTGATGCAGCGTTTCGTTGTTTAAGTCTGGCCATTCAAATGACCTCGGCCGGATCTACTGACGCGATTGTCACTGCACCCCTTAACAAGGAATCCCTGCACCTTGCCGGTCACCACTATCCCGGACATACAGAGATCCTTGCAGAGCAGTGTGGAGTCAAAGACTTTGCAATGATGCTGCACCTTCCCGAAACGGCACTCAGGCCACTGCGGCAACTGCTGCTGCGTTCACCGGCATCACCTGGTCCGGAAACAGCCTCCGGCGGCCATGGTCTCAGTATCGCCCATGTAACCCTGCATACTTCGGTGGCGAGCGTTTCAGGATTACTGTCCGTCGAATCGATCGAAGAAAAAGTTCATCTCATGGATGGTTTTCTCTGCCGGGCCGGCTGTGGTCGCCGATCCATCGCCGTCTGTGCTCTGAATCCCCATGGTGGTGAGCATGGATTGTTTGGAAATGAAGAGGCGGAGATCATCGAGCCCGCCGTGGCCAGGTGCCGTGGGTCAGTCCATGTTCATGGCCCACTGCCAGTCGACACGCTGATACGCCGAGCGGTTCTGGGAGAATTTGATGGTGTGGTAGCAATGTATCACGACCAGGGACACATTCCCGTCAAGCTGATCGGGTTTGATGCGGCCATCAATATCACGCTGGGGCTCCCACTGATTCGGACAAGCCCTACTCACGGAACGGCATTTGACCGAGCGTGGAATGAATCTGCGCCTTCCAGTGAAGCCGGCATGCTGGAAGCAATTCGCATGGCGTATTCAATGGCACAGACCAGACACAACTAAAGGCGGGACAGGCAACTCCACCGTCGTTGTACCGGGCAGAGACTCAGGTGATGCCATATTTTCTGCACTTACTGAAAAACGTACTGCGGGGCAGATTCAGATTTCGAGCCGCGACGGCCTTGTTGCCACTGGCCAGCCGCAGTGCTTCACGAAGGATTCGTTCTTCTTCCGCCGGTGACTTTGCGGCAATGGAACTGGCAGTGACGGAGCCTGGAAGTTTTCGGGCCACACTCCTGACTGGCACCGCCGACTCAGGAACTCGTTCTGAGCGAACCATGGGCTTAGCGCTGATACCCGTGCGGATTTCTGCCGGCAGATCATCCAGTGTAACAATGTCGCTGTCTGCGAGGACCACGGCACGTTCGATCACGTTTTCCAGCTCTCTGATGTTTCCTGGCCAGCGGTGGGATTCAAGAACTTCCAGCGCTGCAGGTTCGATCTGACGAATCTGCTTGCGAGTCTTCCGTGCAGCCCGACTGAGAAAGAAAAAGACCAGTTCTGCCAGATCCTCCACTCGTTCTCTCAGTGGAGGCAGAGTGAGTGCCACGACATTGAGTCGATAGAACAGATCTTCCCGGAACTGTCCTTTGGCCATCAGGTCCTCAAGATTGCGATTTGTGGCGGCGATCAGTCGCACATCCACATCGACACTTGTATCACTGCCGACGGGTTCAAACCGTCGCTCCTGCAGGACACGCAGCAGCTTAACCTGAGTTTCCAGGGACACATCTCCAATTTCATCAAGAAACAGCGTGCCACCGTTGGCGGCCTGAAACCGACCCGGCTTATCGGCATGCGCCCCAGTGAACGCGCCTTTCACGTGGCCGAACAGTTCGCTTTCCAGCAGGGATGGTGAGAGGGCAGCGCAGTTGACACAGATTAAACTGGCTGACGCTCGTTCACTATTGCGATGAATCACCCGAGCCAGCAGTTCCTTGCCCGTGCCACTTTCCCCCCGAATCAGTACATTGGAGCTGCTTCTGGCCACTTTGCGGACCTGGACAAGAACTTTCTGCAGGGCAGCACTGCTGCCGCGGACCCCATCAAGATCCAGCTGATTGTCTGTTTGAGTTACGGGATTCTGACCGGCTTCCTGCTGCAGAATCTTCAGCTCTGCTCTCAATGCCGCCAATTGTCGCTGCTGCTCAGAAAGGCTTTCCATCTTTGTTTTCAGTTCTGCGTTCAGTCGCGTCATCGTTTGATTGGTGCGTGAACTGTGGAGTGCAAGCACGCTCATACGCGCCATTGCCTGCAGAAACGCAAAATCTTCGGCCGTGTAGATAGCGCCGTTCTGGCGTCGTCCCAGAAGAATCACGCCATGCAAACCATCCTCGCCTTCCAGACGGCAAAGGAGTTCAGCCCGCCATTCATGAAGCAACCTCTGGACAGCATCCATCGACTCACGATTCGCGGACGGCTGACGCAGCACAACAAGAGAATTCGTGTCAGTCCCCTGCAGCATTTCTGCGGGAAGCTGTGACGGCGATTGCGGAGCAGAACGACTTCCAATCAGGCGAAATGTTCCCTGCCCATCACGAACGAACATCATCGCCCATGAACAGGAAATCACATCTTCGCAGGTCTTGAGTGTCATTTCAGCCATCGCAGACGGCTCGGCAAGATACGCTGCAGACCGATTGAGCTGCTGCATTGCCCGGTCCAGTTGGTATTTTTCGCTGAAAAATCGTCGATCCAGTACCGCCTGCAGACGATCTCTGCCCCACAGACTTAAGCCTGCCGCCAGTACCAGAATCAGAAACAGAGAAATCTGCTGTGTCGTCGAAGAATTCAGTGGCAGACTCCAGGAATGTGCCAGCATTCCACCAAGTGCCAGAAAGATCGCGAATCCTGCTGATACCAGTACCGACATTCCAATGTAACGACGGCTCCGGTCGTCCACGTCTTCCGCCAGCATCAGCCTGTCACGAAGCATTCCATGGGAATAGGCCGCCATAAATAACATGCTTGCCGTGAACATCGGCAACTGCGCCCGGCCAAGCGCAAAATCAACAGTTCGAAAGAACGCCAGATACAGCGTATATCCGATTGGAACAGTCGCCAGCAGTGCTGCACTCAGGATTGTCACCACCTGACGACGCTCTCTGGGCGTGTCGCTGTTCAACAGGCTGGAGGCCAGCCGAAAAACCGTACAGCCGAAATACAGTGAAGCAATCCCGATTGCTGTCTGAACCAGCAACCGCAGTACATAAAGCAGCGTGGTCGCAGCGGACGTCGGGGCCAGCAGGGAAATGGAACCCTGAAAAATCATCTGAGAGACCGCAGACAGTTTTTGAATAGCCGTCAGCGGACCTGAAGCAGAATTCCCGTTCAACGCCCAGCCCGTCCAGTACGTCAGCCCAATCAGCAGACTCATCAATCCCGCCGGAAGATACACGGCAAATCCCACGCCACGCCGCCAGTTCCGAACGAAGTCTGATTCCTTCGGGAAAACCAGGAAAAAGTTCAGCACCAGCGCCGGCAGGATCCCGGCACACAAAATGAACGGCAGATTCAGAAGCGGACTGCCAGGCAACATCCACCAGTGAAACCCCGGAACAAAAGCGCCCATCGAAGCGCTGCACATCAGGCAGAACGCATGGCTGACTCGGTCAAATGGACGGTACCAGTAGGCCGTCACTGCAAATCCCAGAATCGTCAATTGACAGGCAAACCACACAATCGTCAGAGCAATTCCCATCATCCTTACAGGACGAACTGGAAGATAGGCCCGCTGAACAAGCACAGGCTTGCCCGGATCCACATCCCCGTGCTGATACTCCACTTCAACAAACCGCTCCGATGGCTGAGACGGATCGCGGGAATATATCTCCACCAGCGGTGGCACACGCAGTTCCCCCGGATCTGACCCCGGCGCCAATTGACCTCCCGGAGCAATCTTGGCAAAACGCAGCCCCTGCAGCGCTCGCACAAAATCCAGAAACGTTGAAATCTTCTGCCCATTCAGACTTAATAAACGATCCCCGGCCTTCGGCGCAGGATCCGTCAGCCCATCCTCAATGTCGATGTACTGCTGAATCTCAACCCCAGCACCCACCACCGTTGCTTCTGGCAACAAACAACGAATACCCGCATCCGGAAACGTCGCAACAAACCACAACACAACCACACAATAGGCTACCACCATCCCCAAAAACGTAGCAACGAACCCCCGCTGGTCAGCCGTAGAAGTTAAAGATGTCCGTGTCCATAATTGCATGAAAGAAGAGTCCAAAGAAAATCTGGGCGCCGATGTCGCTCCCGAAGATTACTCGACGGGCGCCGAAATTTCAACAGACTGAAGCTTTCGGCGCCGAAGAAACCGGCGCCAAGCCCTGATTTTTTGACGTTTTATCAGGGTTTGTCAGAAGTTTTGAACACGATTGGTGCCGTGTCTCCTCAAAAGCGAAAGTTTGCGTAAATGGCACAGAATCTGCTAAAGTTTTAGAAACCCAGACGCCCTTCGGTGGATGAGGCCGGTGTTGAACAAAGAGATCACTCGCTGCCTTCGGTGACCCAGCCGCTGCAGCCTCCCCAGTTTCCTCAAACGTTCAGTCCCCACACGGTACTCAGCCAATTTCACCGAAGGGCTTTTTCATGCGCGGTGCACCGCTGGGACCGAATTTCGGGAACTCAAGGTTCAACGTCGCAAAGCCCTGAACCGAATTTTTCTGCGAATACACGCACGGCCCCTGGTGCTCCAAACAAGCCGGTTGGCCCCTGATTTCACAAATCACCTCGCCTGAACTGGCAGGGTCAGTGCCCATCAGTCCCGAAAAACATTGGCACTTTATGCCGCCTTCCAGACATCAACGCTCCCAGCCGTTGAACAGTCCACAGTTGTTTCCTCTGAGAAGTCAGGAACCCAGTCACGGAACTGGGTTGGAAGAGCGAGTGATTCGGTTAACAATAGGAGTTGTTAAGTCGGGCACATGGTATTCGGGTCACGGATGGACGCATTTTCGTCCCACCAGGGTGACTGGGTCGTGTGCGTGAAAGTTGGAAACATCCTCGCGGTTCTCAGGGCAAGTTCACTGCCGACGTTTGTCGCCAGTGTCGACGGTGCGTTAAAAATTGCCGTGCAGGCCGTGGATACAGCACAAGTTTCGCCCGGAAGTTGCCATGGTTGGTTTTCGATCGGGACGGGATAATCCAACGAAGAAGAGGTGAACGTCAGGGGACGGATCGCTTCAGAAGGTACGAACTCTCAGGGAAAGCAAAACAATGGGCGATATCAAGTGGACGGTCTGGGCATTCGTTAGCGGCGCTGCTCTGTCGTGGGGCATCTATGTTCCTCTGGTGCACGACGCTACCGCAAAGCTAGGCAGTAACCTGCGGGCATTTCTGATGGTGGGTGTGGCCTACTTTCTGGTGGCCGTTCTGGTCCCCGGAATCTTTATCTTCCTGCTGAAAAGTGACCCGACAGCAAAGGACCTGTCCAAGCTGAACTGGTCGGGGGGAAGCCTGGTTTCCGGCCTGCTCGCCGGTGTGTCTGGCGCTGTTGGTGCACTGTGCGTAATTTTTGCAACGCGAGATGCCGTCGCTTCGGTCGGGCCGATCGTTGGCCCGCTGCTTGTGGCACCGCTTGTTTTCGCAGGTGCACCGATTATCAACACGCTTGCGTCAATCACAATCTTCGCACACGGCAAAAAATTTGAAGCTCCCTCGCCAGTGTTTTATATCGGGCTGGCCCTGGCCGCAGCAGGTATGGTAACCGTGATGGTGAATAAGCCAAAAGAAGTGAAGGCAGCAAATGCAGCGTCCGCTGCAGCAGCCTCCCCTTCCGCAGTCAATAAGGCGGCTGTTCCCGAAAAGTAATTCTGACGTTGGCCGTTCGCAACCGGTGGATGGAACCCATGGTAAGTCCTCCACCGGTATCGCAGGCCAGGGGTGTCTCCCATCAATCCGTCATCCTGCAGATTTCACCTAACCTGCAGTTTCGGCCAGATTAAAGCCTGTTCGATATCGTTCAGGCTCTCAAAGCCCCCTCATTTGCAAATGCAGACTTCGGAAGCGTGGCTGATGCGGGGGGGGCGGTAGTGCTCACGCAGCCTTCATGCTGGCAGAGGGGTGCTGAAGCAGTCGCTGAACAAGCCGTTCCAGCTTTAAGACCCGGGAGCCCTTGACACACAGAATGTCGCCTTCAGAAAGCAGGCATTCCAGAACCGGTTCAAGGCTGAACAGATCGCTGAAGGCGGAAACGCGATTCAAGGGCATTCCAGCTTTCAGAGCGGCGTCAGCACAGACTGCCGAGTGTTTTCCAACGAAAACAGCATGGTCAACGCTGGATTGGGCCAGCAACTGTGCAATTTCACGATGATACTGTTCTTCCTGGTTCCCAAGTTCCAGCATGTCTCCCAGCACAAAAATTCGCCTTTTGCCGGTCCAGTTGTTCATCTCCCGTATGCAGGCGCTCACGCTGGCCGGACTGGCATTGTAAGTTTCGTCAATCACCGTCCACGGTTCGCGAAGCACGATGCGGCCCCGACCGCGATCCGGCTGGAATGACTCAAGCCCACTGGAAATCTGGCCAGAGGTTAATCCGAGTATCCGGCCAAGAGTGACAGCGGCAGCAGCGCTGGGCATCAGGTGGCGGCCACCGGTAAACTGAAAGCAGTCGCCAGCCATTCGAAAGGAACAGTGCCCGTTGACGCATTCTTCCGGAGTGAACTGGAGCGACGCTTCCAAATTTTCTCCGTAAAACACCACAGGAGCTACTGCGGCTGACGACATCTCTCGGACAAGGGCATCATCGCCGTTCAGAATCACAAGGCCATGCTGCGGAATGCTGCTAACCAGTTCCTCCTTGGTTTGCTGAATCTTCTGCAGGTCCCCAAATGTCTGAAGATGACATGGGGCCACTCGTGTCACCACGGCAATTTCCGGTTTTGCCAGTTCGCACAGAAATCGAATGTCGCCAGGTCTGCCCGCTCCCATTTCCAGTACCGCGATTTCGTCATCCTCTTTCAGCTGAAGAAGTGAGAGTGGAACCCCAAGTTCATTGTTGAAGTTTTTTGGACTCTGAATACTGCGAAAACCCTGTTTCAGAATCTGCTGGATCATCTGACGAGTTGTTGTTTTGCCAACGCTTCCCGTGATGCCGATTACAAGTGCTTCGGAATGCAGTCGATTCCAGTGAGAAAATGCCTGAAGTGCCTGAAGCGGATCCGGGACCAGAATCACCGGACAAACTCGGGCACCCGAACCTGAAAAAGGGGATGCAGGGGGCAGACTGAATTCCAGTGGCGGAGCAACATTTGTCACGATGCAGGCAGCCCCGGATGCGATGGCCTGTGCAACAAACTGAATGCCATGATGCGACTGGCCGGGAAGGGCAAAGAAGGCGTCTCCGGGCTGTATTAGCCTTGAATCAATGGAAACCCCTGTGATCGCTGTTTGCCCGTCACCGAAGCCCGTAAAGCGTCCATGCAGGATTTCTTGCAGTTGTGTGATATTGCAGGGAAACATTTAATTCGGATCTGCAGGTGTCGAATTCCGTGAACTGGCACGGGTGACGTGAACTTATAGAGTCGCGCTGCTTTGCAAAGATGACCGGGGATTGTCGGTTCTTTGCCCCTGGGCGATCACCGTGCTGAGGACATGTCTGCTCGCCGATCTCCCTCCTGCAGCAGCATAGCGTCTTTCCCGGTTTTTGTTCTACCTCAGGATTTCGAGGGCCGCAGGTTGGCTTTATCCCGTTTCGCAGACGAATCATCTGCTGAGTCCCGATTCTCGCAGTAGCCGCCTGGCAACTTTTCGGTCGTCAAAGGAAATCTGGCGAGTTCCGATGGTCTGCCGTGTTTCATGTCCCCGTCCTGCAATCAGTACGACGTCACCTGATTTGGCCATTGAAAAGGCCATCCGGATAGCCTTTTCACGGTCCGTGATCTGATGCACATCCGCGGTGGCCGAAAAGCCACTGCAGATGTCCGCGATAATGGCCTGGGGGGCTTCGGAGCGGGGGTTATCGGATGTCACGATGACTGTATCTGCGGACTCTGCCGCCTGAGCCATCAGTGGTCGTTTGTGTCGATCGCGATCTCCGCCTGCACCGAAGACCAGAAGAATCCTGCCCATGGAAATTGCGCGGGCAGTGGCGATGGCATGCGTCAACCCATCGGAGGTATGAGCATAGTCCACCACCACCACGAATGGCTGGCCTTCATTGATTTGTTCCATGCGGCCGGGGACGCGTTCCAGGGATTCCAGTCCCAGCCGAATGGTTTCGGCGTCAACCCCCAGTTGCTGAGCCATGCCGGCCGCGGTTAACAAATTCAGGGCATTGTGTCGTCCGATCATTCGGGAATGTACCAGGATCGCTGTTTCTCCAAGAGACATCTCGAGTGTCTGCCCTGCCGCGTCGGCGTGGGCTACGGAGACTTTCAAATCACTGTCGAGCGACATTCCGAACGTCCTGATCCGGACGTCCTTCAGAAACGTCAGTGCCTGGCGAACTCCGGGATCGTCAATTCCAACAAGTAACGAGACATCAGGGGCCAGCAATTCCGCAATTCGAACCTTGCACTGCAGGTATGAGTTAAAACCGCCGTGATAGTCGAAGTGATCCTGAGTAATATTGGTAAGGGCCGCTGCCGCCAGTTGGAAGGCTGAACATCGCTGCTGGTCCAGGGCGTGGCTGCTGATTTCCATAACACAGTGACTGGCCTTCACGGAAACCATCTGGCGGAACAGCGCCGCAAGATCAACGGCATCCGGCGTGGTCATGCCCGACGGGTGCGTATGCTGACCGTCACTGTACTCAATCGTGCCCACAAGTCCCGTCCGGAACCCAGCCTGCCGCAGTATGGCTCTCAGCATCCAGGTGACGGTGGTTTTGCCATTTGTCCCGGTAACTCCGGAGATCTGCAGATGCTTTGCCGGATTGCCCAGTCTGCGCATCGCGATCCATGCCCAGACCTGTCGGGTGTCTTTAACCACACACTGGGCAAGATTCAGATTCGAAAACGGGCGTTCCACAATCACAGCCGCCGCGCCAGATGCCACGACCTCATTTAGAAAATCATGTCCATCAACGGTGTTGCCTCGAACAGCAACAAAGATATCACCACGCCGAACGGCGCGACTATCATTGCAGAAGCGTGTGCCGCGAAGATCACCGCAGCCAATAAAGCTGACCGGGCAGGGGCTGTCTCGTAAACTAATCGACTGGATATCCATATCGGTACAGTTTGAATAAAGAGCCGCGGCCCAAGTGCAGCAGCGGGCACTGGTTCACCGCCAGGGCAGGACAGAACAGAACACATCTGACCTGCCTCGGCCATCTGGTCACCCGCTGCTGTCCGGTACCGCTGGTCGCCCGACAATCAACCGCAACCGCACTGACCTTGCGTCTCTGAACCGCAGGATTTCGCGTGCGGTATCTTCCAGAGTTCCAGCAGCTTTGAGGATTCATAATCTCCGGCAGTGATCTGGAATCCAAGGTCTGCAATCATCCGGAAGTCCTCTTCCGCCTTTTGCCCCGGTGTCGTCAGGTAGTCGCTGACAAACATCGAGTTGGCCGGATAGAGCCCCATAGTCTGCATGGAACGCAGATTGACTTCACGGCCACCCGCAATTCGCAACTCGGCTCGAGGATTCGTCATCCGGAACATCGCCAAAACTCTCAGGCAGTAACGCGGATTCAATTCGTGCTTCGACTGCAGAGGAGTTCCGTCGATCGCATGCAGGAAGTTGATTGGGATGGATTCGACGTTCAGTTCGGCCAGTTTGAGTGCAACATCCGCGACGTCTCCATTGACTTCTCCCATTCCCACAATCATCCCCGCACACAATTCAAGTCCCGCATCGCGGCAGATACTTAATGTCTGCAGACGGTCACGGAATGTATGTGTGGTGCAGATTTCCGGATGGAATCGCTCACTGGTATTCAGATTGTGATTGACTCGGTCGACACCTGCCGCCTTCAGTTTTAATGCCTGCTCGGGCTCCAGCAGACCAAGACAACAGCAGATATGCAGCCCGTACTGTTCCTTGATCTGACGCACAACCCCTGCCACATGGTCCACCTCGCGATTGGTCGGACCGCGTCCACTGGCGACGATACAGTACGTCCTGGCATTGCTTTCTGCGGCCTTACGAGCCCCATCCATGAGTCGCTCTGCACTCAGCATCGCGTAACGCTCTATCGGAGCGTCGGAGATTTTTGACTGCGAGCAATAGTTGCAGTCTTCGGGACACAACCCGCTCTTCGCATTCTTTAAATAGTACAACTGCACTGTCTGGCCAAAATACTGGCGGCGTATGCGGAAAGTCGCGTTCAGAATCGCCAGTAACTCGTCATCCGACGCTTCAAGAATGCGAATCGCGTCGGTTCGGGAAATTGTGCCGCCCTCCAGCACAAGATCCGCCATTTCCTCCCACGACAATGCACCGGTCTCTGCAGCAGTAATAACAGACATTCAATTGTACTCAAACTGGAAAAAGGAGTTCCTGGAAAGACTCTTCAGAAAGATTATGACACCCTGAAAACATTCCAAAATCGATGAATTTCAACCAACTCAGCGACCGGCATCGGCAGAGAACATCACAATTATCCGCCTGCAAAATGCTGCCTGGCGACATAGTCTAACGAACTGCAATTCATGTTTCACCCCCTCCGCATAATCAGGACTTCCCGGTCCGAATTTTCCTCAAAATTCTGGTTTGTCTCTAGTTTGCGTCGTCATTCTCGCGTACGCGGGACCCCAGTGAATTGCGTCGGCCTCATTGCCCTTCAGGTGCATGGCACCTGAAGTCGTAAGTTGTTGTTGTAAAATGGGTTGCGAACATGATTGTGCGGGAGCAGCGAGCGTGTTTTTGAGGCCCGAGGGTCTATTGTGGAGGCTGGATCCAGCCTCCACCGAGTACGCGGGTGTCGTCGTAGAAAACGGCCGCCTGACCCGGGGCGACTCCGAAGATCGGGGAGTCCGGATAAATAGTGACTGATTCGTCTGGATTTCGGACGATGCGACAGGGCTCAGAATGTTGTCGATAGCGGACTTTTACGAGACAGCGGAGATCCGTTTGCGGTTTGTCGGCGAGCCAGTTGACCTGAGTGACAGCGATCTTTTGCACGGCGAGGTCGTCTTTCAGACCAAGGACCACCTGGCGAGTTTCCGGTTCGATCCGAATAACAAAGCGGGGTTCACCAAAAGCGATTCCAAGGCCTTTTCGCTGACCGATGGTGAAGTGTTCGTATCCGTCGTGTTTTCCAAGGACACGTCCTTTCATGTCCACAAAATCGCCGGCGGTGCTTTCGTGGTTTCGGTAACGTTTCAGAAATCCGGCGTAGTCCTGATCGGGAACAAAGCAGATTTCGTAGCTGTCTTTTTTGGTGGCGACGCGGAGGCCGGCATCGCGTGCCAGTTCCCGGATTTCCGGCTTCTCCCACGTTCCGATCGGCAGCAGAATGTTGGGGAGTAGTTCTTTTCGAATTCCGAACAGGACATAGGACTGATCTTTGTTGTCATCATGGCCGCAATAAAGGCCCCAGTCGTTTTCAGCGGCATTGTGTTGAATGCGGGCGTAATGGCCCGTTGCGATGTAGTTGGCATCCACCTGCTGAGCAAACTCCCAGAGCTTTCCGAACTTCAGCCAGTTGTTGCACTGGACGCAGGGATTGGGAGTTCTGCCAGCGAGATATTCGTCAGCAAAATAGTCTTTTATGCGTCGAAATTCTTCCTGGAAGTTCAGAGAATGAAATGGGATGCCCAGTCGATCGGCGACGCGTCTGGCGTCGGCAGCATCCTCGGAACTGCAGCAACCCTGACGATGTGCAGGACCGGAAACAACCGGCAGCAAACCGGTTGTGGGAATGGCGCAGGCAGATTCGCTTTCGCCTGAGCGCATGAACAGGCCGACAACGTCGTAGCCCTGCTGATGCAGCAGGACTGCTGCCGCCGAGCTGTCGACTCCACCGCTCATTGCAAGAACAACCCGTTCTGCCATGGTTGACCAATCTCTGAAGATCCGGTTTCTGAGAAATTACGAGGGCCAGGCAATGGTATGCATTGGTGATGCCCGGTCCGGCTGTTGTGAATCATACGAAATGCAGACGGCCAGCCCGGCAGAAGATGCTGCCAAATTCGTAATTCCCTGACACGGCATCAGCGAGGGAGCTCGCTTTTCCCGAGTTGCCCGGGAGATTCTTCGATGGCCCGTGATTTCGGTAATTCTTTTGGCGGATTACCAACTGTCCAAGGATTTCCGGCATATGAGTCTCGTTTTTCCAAAACGGTGTCAGCAGCATTCCCGCTTCCGAGTATTGATCGGGCGATCTATACTACGGCCTCTATTGTTTTCCGGCCGCTCTACCATCCGTCGCTGGGCTTTCGATTTCGGACAACGGCCTGAACTCACGGGAAACAGGACGCCATGTCAGGCAAGAGGCCGAATCAGACACTGCGAATTGGATGGGTGGGATTCCATCAGGAAGGTATTCCGGCTCTGGCATGGCTGCGGCAGGCAGAAATCCGGCTGGAAGCCATTTTCACCCTGGACGAACCGTCTGTGGCAAAACGCAGCGCCAGAGGAAGTTACGAGGAGATTGTGGAGGGCTGGGATGTCCCGCTGCACAAGGTCGCCAGTATTAACGACCCATCAACCGTGCAGACTTTGAAAGGGCTCAATCTGGATCTGCTGTTTGTGATTGGCTGGAGTCAGATTCTGCATGGCGAGGCGCTTGCCGCAGCCAGTATCGGGGTGATCGGTGCTCATGCGTCGCTGCTGCCGCATAATCGCGGAAGTGCTCCAATCAACTGGGCTGTCATCCGGAATGAAAATGTCACGGGAAACAGCCTGATCTGGCTGACGGAAGAAGTGGACGAAGGACGAATCATCGACCAGATCGCATTTCCGATCACGCCGTTTGATACCTGTGCCACGTTGTATGACAAGGTAGCCGACAGTAATCGAGTAATGATTGAGCGGGCCTTGCCAAAACTGCTCGCTGGAGAGATTCCCGGAACAGTGCAATCCGCGACCGATGAACCCATTCTGCCTCGACGTCGTCCCGCTGATGGCCTGATCAACTGGTCTGCTACGGGTGAAGGGATCTACAACTTTGTTCGGGCACTCACCAGACCATATCCGGGGGCCTTCAGTTTTCTGGATGGGGTTCGCTGGACTATTCAATCGAGTGCCCTGCTTCCTGGTGGTTTGACTGCGGCGAGATCAGACTTCAGTGCTGGCACGATTGTGGGGCCGTGCTTCAGTCCGATCAGTGATGCCTGCGGGATTGTCGTGCAGTGTGGTGAGGGGCAGATTCTGCTTCTGGAACTTGAACGTTCGGATGGGTATGTATTAAGGGGGCCGGAGTTGAGCCTTCGGGCGACGGATACCCCGGAGCATTCCGGCTGGACAGGAAGGATTTGGTCGAATGAGTAATGTACCGGTTCTGGTTATCGCGGCTCATCCGGATGACGAGGTGCTTGGCTGTGGCGGGGCGATCGCCCTTCATCGCGATGCCGGTGATCCTGTGACGGTAGTCATTGCAACTCGCGGAAGGACGGCTGCAGACAGTTCCAGTGGTCAGGCGCAGTTCACATATACGGCAGCGGCGATGAAGGTACTGGGTGTGAGCGACTTCCGATTTCTCGGGTTTCCTGACCAGAAGCTGGATACGTTTGGATTAACCGAAATTATCACTCCGCTGGAAGCCGTGGTCCGGGAGGTTCGCCCGAGGATAGTCTACTGCCAGTATGGTGGTGACATCAACCACGATCACAATGTCCTTTTCAGAGCGGCACTTGTAGCCCTGCGACCGCAGGAAGACTACCTGCAGTCAGTACTGACATTCGATACGGCCAGCAGTACAGAATGGGCATACCCACGCACATTTATTCCGGACACATGGCTGGACATCAGTCGTGGTCTGGAACGCAAAATTGAAGCGATGACGTGCTACGAGCCGGAGTTGCGTGAGTTTCCTCATCCGCGTTCCTGTGAAGCCCTGCGACATCGTGCCGCGGCCTTCGGAAGCATGTGCTGTATGCCGGCTGCTGAAATTTTCATGACAGTGAGACGAGTACTTCGAAATGGTCAAACGCCTCTTTGATATACTGGCAGCTGCGACTGCTCTGATTCTGCTGGCACCACTGCTGGTCTGCTCGGCTATTGGCGTGCGACTCAGCAGTGCCGGCCCGGCGATATATCCAGCTCGGCGGGTAGGACGCGGCGGCAGTGAGTTTGTGATGTACAAATTTCGCACGATGCATGTCGCTGCAAACCAGGGAAGCGTCATTACGGCGTCGTCAGATTCCCGTGTTTTTTCACTGGGCAGGATTCTTCGAGCTCTGAAGATTGACGAATTGCCGCAACTCTGGAATGTTGTCCGGGGAGACATGTCCATTGTCGGCCCCAGACCAGAAGACCCCAAAATTGTGCAGCGGCACTTTGGCCGTCTGGGAATGGAAACGCTTAGCGTAGCGCCGGGACTGGCCAGCCCGGGCAGTCTTTACAATTACACTCACGGCCATCTGATGGTCGACAATCAAAATCCCGAAGCCGCGTACGTGCAGCAACTGCTCCCTGTCAAACTGGCCCTGGAACTGGTCTATGTGCGGCACAGGTCGCTGCTTTATGACGTCCGGATTATCCTCCGCACGGCCTTGACAATTCTGCAGATTGCCGCTGGAAAGAAAAACTTTCCTGATCCTCCGGAAATGCTGTGTGCGAGCGGCATGCTGAAGGAAATGCCACAGTTGTTTGTCCGATGATTTTACTGTACGGCCAGTCGTTGCTGAGCTGGTTTCACAGTTCCAGGATTTCTGAACCACTTCGACGAAAACAGGAAAGTTACAGCCCGAGATGCCCCGAGTTTTCCGGAATTCCGGGTTAGCGAATGATGTGACTACGTAGTGACTGAGAGCCGCATCCTGAGTTTATCGTTGTCGATTGTTGCAAAACCCTGTCGCGCACAATTCTGATGCTCAACGGCTTTGCTTTACAGTTCTCCGACAGCCGTCATTCAGAAGCGGTTGTAGTCGGTTCAGATTCCGTCGAATTCACGAGGTCGGGTTCCAGCGCGCGGCCGGCAGCCCACTGACGCAGGGCCTGAAGAGCACGTCGGCCTCTGAGAAAATAGGTGTCATCCAGTTCCTGAACCGCCTGACGACAAACCTGCCTTGCCGATTGCTGCCAATCCGCAGCCTGACTTTGCACAAACCCCCGCTGCTCCATCCAGACAGCAATCTCCACAGCAATATCCTCATGCCCGCGAAAGGATGGATGTACGTGATCCACCAGGACCTGTTCCCCCACAATTCCGCCGTGGCAGCGTCGCCCCAGAAGCTCGTGTGCATTCAGGAACGGGATGTTGTGCGTGCCAGCCACATGCTGCATAGCCTGACTCAGTGCCGACTTCATTCTCAGCGGACATACGTCCTCGTCCAGAGCTCGATTGAACGATGTCAGGGCATTCTTCAGATCCCCGATTGTCAGTTGAATCTGGCCCAGTTCATACCACCCCAGAGCATATCGCGGCTCCTGCCTGACAATCGACTGCATCAGCGTCAGGGCACTCACGGCATCGTCTTGCGCACGCTTGCGAGCTTCTCTGAGTGTCTGCAGGACCTCTGCCTGTTTTTGTGCCGATGTGTCCTCAGAAAACTGGGACTTGAATGGGGGGCAGTCACTGAGATTTACCGGAGGCTGAATCAGCAGCAGGGGCACATTTTTCTGACGGCACAGGGCAGTCATGCGTTCCAGATTGAACCGAAAGTGACGAACAACCGCGTCAGTGTGCTCATCGTTGCGATGGTACCTGTCGAGTCCCCCGGATTGATCCAGCAGCGTCTGAACGTCTTCATGAAGCAGCGGTCTGGATGACAGTTCGTGGTTCTCTGATAAGCCAGTGCTCGTGCAGCAATTGACAAATGCCCGAACGCTCTGCAAATGCCCGGCAATGGACAACAACGGCTCCAGCACCGGTGTCAGTCTGCGAGTTCCGGAGTACGTGACTTCCTCCAGAAATTCGTTCTGCCCTTCGCAGAAAATGTAGAGATCCGGTTCGTACTGAAAGCACTCTTCCATGACCGGCAGAAGCCGATAGCTGGCATAGGAAACACCGCCGCAGTTCACCACTTCCCATGATCGGTCAGGTGCCATGGTCTGCAGTGTTCTGCGAAGAAACTCCGCAAAACTCGTCTCCGTTGAGAATGGATTTCCCTGAACGGTCGAACCGCCAAAGACAAAGATCCGAAACTCATTCCCGGGCTTACGAGCTGCAAACGAGTCTTCCCTGAAGAACGCGCGTCGCTGGGGGGCTATGTGAAACGATGAACCATCCGGCGTGCGTTCAAACAGCGGACGCACGGCAGAAAAACCAACAAATGGGTCTGTGGAAAAATCCGGCTGCCCCCAACCAGCGCTGCGGCACAGGATTTCTGTCGCCGCCAGTGGAAGACACCCCAAAAGTAACGCCCCAAGACGAAACAAAATCCGACGCATCCATGGGCTGTCAGAGGAGAACCGGACAGTCTGCGGGACAGACCCTGAACGCTTCCGCCTCATTCGTGCTTCTTCAAAATGGAATCAATTTCTGCCTTTGGTGCCAACCCGACAAAACCATCAATCTGCGTTCCTGAGCGGAAGATGCGAACATCCGGGATACTGTTGATTCCAAGGTAGCGAGAAATCGCCGGGTTCTGATCCACATCCAGCTTAATGATTTCAATCTTATCGCCCCAGTCCTTCTTCAGATCTTCCAGAATCGGAGCCAGCTGACGACAGGGTCCACACCATGAGGCCCAGCTGTCGACAAGGACCAGTTTTGAATCGCTGCGACGCACCAGCTCAAGGAACTTCCCTTCCATGTGTCCGACAGTGCCGTCCTCCGCAACCGTCAGAATCTCGACTGCACCGTCCGGTGACTGTTCCACGGAGCGACCATTCGAGGGGCCTTCACCGCAACCAATCAGCACTGGCATCAACGCAAACACAAGTACGCCACACATTGTCATAGACGATTTCATCTGTTCCTCGTTTCAGCTAATCCAGTTCAGCGAATCCTGTCTCTTCGGGGCAATTTCCGCAGCACCCAGATCCTGTCGCGTGCTCGTGCAGAACAATTTGCCGGCAAAAACACGCAAGGCAGGGGGTCTTCAGATATCATTAATCTTTCAACGAACTTGTCCGGTTACTGACCACGCACGCTCACATTTTTGGGGGACGTTGATCCCGTGAGTCCTCTGAGCTTAACGGATGCTAAGTGACGAATTCCTTCCAGCAATGCCTCCATCAAACAACACATGGAGCCTGCAGTTCAAAACCTTAGGCCAGCGTCTGTCAGTTCACATGGCTCACTTCAAACTTGAACTGTCTCAGAAAACCGCCAGAAAAACACCAGAAGATTTCTCCTCAAACCTTACCGCTCATGGCGACTCCGAAAATCGCATAATACATCCCCTTTCCTGCGAAGCCAATTGCGAGAGTTCGGTGCGGGAAAATCGCTGGTGGTGCAAAGCCCCTTCAATCCTGTGTGCAAAAGCGTGAGAATCATTTTTGACCGGCTCCCGAGGGATACCGTTCTCCTGTTTTCCACGATTACTCAGCAGAATCTACCAGCGGCGACAAATCTATGGGCGGAATTCTCCGTTCCGATCCGCAGATATTCGGGCTGTCTGCCCCCGGAACGCTGCTTCTACGACAAACCGCGGCAATCGGCAAAAAAGACAACATTGTCTTTTCTTTTTTCACCAATCCTGATTGACCATCGTCGTCCGAAAAATAACGTCGAATCTCGAGTTGCTACAACCAACGTTTTCAGCGTTTTGTGCCGGGTAGTTCGCGGCTGACTCACCTCCGCCGGTCTCGTCTCCCAAAATAAAAAGACTTCCATGCCCACTATAAAAGCGAGTGATGGCTAGTTTTGTGGCAATGAGACCCGACAGAACGCTGACGATTCTTCGGAATCAGCCATTTTTTGACTGTAAATTCCCGGTTTTCCCCCGTAGATTTCGTAAACTCCTGCGTTGCCTCGGCTGAGTCTGTGGGCAGGGTGGCTCAAATTTTCGCAAAGTACGTTTGTTGTCGGCGAATTGCCGATAATATTGATGGGGTGGATCTTTCGGCAAGGCTGCATCAGTTTCTTCTGATGCGTGGCCGATTGGCCTGCCCGCTGTGAAGATCGCCTGGTTTTCCGGGATTGGCTCTGGGTTTATCGTTTCTTAAACAAGGCCGTGGGTTCTGTTTTTAGACCCATGGCATCTCATTTGGATCTCGCTGCAAGTTCTGCGGCGGATCAGGACTTTCCTGTTCAGCATTTTTTGGAGAAGTGCAATGTCAATCATTTTGACGGAAAAGGCTGCCAACGAAATTAAGCGAGTGATCTCAGAACAGAGTCGGCCTGAACTGAAGTACGTTCGCGTGGGTGTGGTTGGTGGTGGTTGCAGCGGATTTCAGTATTCATTCGACTTCACAAACAACTACGATGCTGCCAACGACTTCATGGAAGAACACCATGGCGTTGGCGTGATCGTTGATAAGAAAAGTGATCTCTACCTGGACGGCACAGAGATCGACTTCTACACCGATCTGGCACGCCGGGGCTTTACGTTCAAAAACCCCAACGCTGTGAAGTCCTGCGGCTGTGGCAGCAGCTTTTCGGCCTAACGTTAGTCCGGTTCCTGATGTCAGTCTGGTCGGATAAGTTGGCCAAACAGCCCAGGGCACAAAGTCAACAATTCCTGTTTGATAATCAAGCCTTTTTATAAACACTGGGCTCGATCGGCACGCTGAAAACAGCGTCTCCCTGAAAACAGAATCATCAATTTGCAGACAGGCCTGGAACCCACTGGGTTCCAGGCCTGTCTTGTTTTCCATGCGAGGGTTTCAGCAGAATATCTGCTGTCGTGTTGCGCCGCCGGATAACTTCTCGCTGGTGCTGGCGGAGCAATCACCGGGCATTGCCCGTTCAATCTTCAGTCGTCGTATGTGCCTGGGCAGTCAATCGACGAATGGGCATCCAGCCGTGCTGCGGCGATGGCAAGTTGTCCGGCCGAAAGTCCTCCATCATTGGGGGGAATTCGGCAGGGCATGACGACCTGGCGGCCACGCTCTGCAAGGCTGGCCATCACCATTTCCGCCAGCTGACGATTCTGAAAACATCCGCCGCTCAGTACCACCGGGCGTTCTGGAATCCTCTCGGCAAACTCCAGAATAAGATTTGCAACGGATCTGTGAAAAATCCATGCGAGGTACGAAGCATTTAGCCCCTGCTGAATGAGATAGACAATATTGCGCACCAGAGGACGCCAGTCTGCCTCGATGGGGCACTCTACCCCGGATGAAGATGCCGTGTTGCTCAACCACGAAACAGCCGGCAACTCGCCAATCATCGTCGGAAGGCCACTGATGGCTGCAGCACCTGGGCCCTGAAACTCATAAGAGGCCTCCTCCAGCATCATGGCCGGTGCGCCCTCGAAACTGGCCTCCTTAATTCCCAGAATAAGGCAGGCCACCCCATCAAACAGTCGTCCCATACTGGTCGTCAGGATGGCGTAACCGGAATGCAACAGTAACTGAATCTGATGGACTTCCTGACGTGAGCGACTACGACTATGGTCACCAGAAATGTCTGCGGAACCAGATAACAGTCTGCTGACATCATTTGCATTCATTTCCGGAAACGCTTCAGCAAGCAACGCGACAGCGACTCGCCATGGTTCGCGAATCGCGGCTTCACCTCCAGCGAGCCCAAATGGGTGCAGGCAGCCTGCCCGTTGATACTGTCGGCGATCCGCCAGCAGAAACTCGCCACCCCAAATTGTTCCATCCGGTCCGAATCCGGAACCATCGAAGGCAATACCGAGGACCTGGTCACTCAGTCCATGTTCCAGCATCCCGGCGACGACATGAGCGTGATGATGCTGCACAGCCATCGTGCGACAGTTCTGCTGCAGGGCCCAGTTTACAGTAAAGTAGTCCGGATGCAGATCGTGCACGATGAGTTCCGGCGTCATCTCATACAGATTCAGCAGCCCCTGCACCTGCTGCATAAAACGGGCACGTCCGGAAATTGTATCCAGATCACCAAGATGTGGACCCATCACGGACTGCGCACCGTTGCTGAGAGAAACCGTGACTTTTTGCTGTCCACCCATCGCCAGAAGGCAACGGCTGGTTGACAACGGAAGAGTCATTGGCGTCAGCCCGCGGCCGGGGCGAATGGTCACGGGCTGATTGCTGATGACGCGCACGACACTGTCGTCCACGGGACGCACGATGCGTCGATCGTGAAGCAACAGACCGCATTCGGATGCCTCGGTCAGCGTCCGGATCTCATGATCCTCGTAGATGATGGGGTCGGATTCTGTATTGGCACTGGTCACAACCAGAGGACGCTGCATTGCCCGAAGCAGCTGGAAATGTATTCCGGACGAGGGCAGAAAGACGCCCTGCGATTTCATACCAACGGTGACAGAAGGGGCAAGGCTGGTAATCGGTGAGCCGGAAAGTATCACGATCGGATTTTCCCTGGACTTAAGCGACCGTTCTTCAGGGGCCGAGATGTGGTCGCAGACCCATTCTTCAGAAGGAATCATCACGGCCAGAGGTTTTCCATACCGTTGCTTCAGGTGCCGGATTTTCTGTACAGCCTGCTCACTGGTGGCGTCGCACAGCAGCTGATAGCCACCAATTCCCTTCAACAGCAGAAGCTCTCCTGCTCGCAAAACATCTGCCATCAGATTCCACTGAATGTCTGTCCCCGGCCGAAGAATCTGAGGTCCGCAACTCGGGCACCCAATCGCCTGAGAATGGCCGCGACGGTCGTTCAGTGAATGAAATTCTGCGTCGCAGTCAGCACAAATTGGCCACTCCGCCATCACAGTCGCGGAGCGTTCCCACGGCATCGAATACAGAATGCTGTATCGCGGTCCACAGTCAGAGCACCCGTTCAGGGCCCACGCAAAACGCCGATGTTCAGAATCAGTAAGCTCCTCAAGACATCGGCGACAAATTCCCAGGTCAACCGGAACCGGAGCAGACAGGTGCGCCCCGGTCCCCACTTCACCACCGCTGGCTCTGGAATCACCGACGGAGTTTTCTGCATCGAGAGCGGTTGCCTGTACGATCTGAAAGCCTGCTGAATCTGTTGCCGGCCACACAATATCGGGATGTCTCTGACAGCCACCGTAAGTACGCAGTACCGCGTCCAGCTGACGGCAGAATTCACGCAGCGAATTATCCGCACCCATCACATGCACGAAGACTCCGTGTCGCGTGTTGCGGACAGAGCCTGAAAGTTGTGAGGAGTTGGCGAGTGAGGCAATTCTGGAGCGGAGACCACGGCCCTGAACCAGACCTGTCAAGAGTATTCCCAGGGAAACACAGTGTTCACTCATGAAAAGTCCATCATTGCTCTGGCTGTTCGCTGGGCGTTGGTTGCAAAGCGCACAGCGACGTCGGGGGCGATGCCAGCGAAGCGATCATGCGTTCTCTGGCGGTTTCCAGGTAACTGCACCAGCTATCGATACCGACATTCTTTAGAGCGCTGACTGCCATGGTCTGGATCTCGGGCTGAATCAGGCGTGCATCGCTGATCACCTGATCCAGTGAAAACGGGACCCAGGGAAGCAGATCTGTCTTGCTGATGATCATCACCTGACTGGTGCGGAACATTTTGGGATATTTCCCGGGTTTGTCGTCGCCTTCTGTCGTGCTGAGTACGACCACACGCAGGTGCTCTCCCAGGTCGTGAGACGCTGGACAGACGAGATTGCCAATGTTCTCGATGAATAAAAAGTCGAGCGGCTGTGGAAGCTTTTCCAAACCTCGAATCACCAGCGGAATTTCCAGGTGACAGGCACCTCCCGTCGTCAATTGCTCGGCCGGCATCAGTGGGCGCAAGCGTTCTGCATCCCTTTCCGTGGCCAGATCACCAACAAGCACCCCGATTCGATATCGTTGATTCCAGAACCTTCCGGTGGCCTGTAACAGGCTGGTTTTCCCGGCGCCGGGCGATGCGACGATGTTGACAATCAGCGTGCCCAACCGTGACAGGCGATTCCGGAACTCTGCAGCCAGTTGCCTGCGATCTTCCAGCACGTCCTTTTGAACAGAGATGATCGTTACCACAAGGATCCTTCTTTACAAGGGGCTGCAATCTTTGCCTTCACTGACGCACCTGTCGAAGTCTGGCGTCGAAAGCCGTGGAACATCTTCAGGTCGACGTGCATGGTTTGTCGTCCATTCTTCCCGGTTTGCGGCATGGGGTGAAGAGGGTTCCGATGAAATCAGGACTGATTCGTCGCAGTCGCAATGTCCCGGCACTGGGATGCGAGGCTTCATCGTTGTCTTTTGCAATTCCATCGCTCCGCAATTACTCTCCACGGAGCTGGATGGTCCGTGTTTGTCACCACCGCTGAACGATCAGGGGAGTTTCCCGATGAGAGTGCACCGAATAGCGTCCGGATGGCTGCTTGGGTTATGCCTGGTACAGGGCGCATTTGCTGCCGAATTTCAAGTGGGGCATGCGAAGCGCGAGATCACTCCTGCCGCGCCTGTACCCATGTGGGGATATGGTGCACGTGGCGCAGCTCTGTCGACGGGGGTACGAGATCCGCTGTTCATCCGAACTGTTGTGATTGATGTGGGCAGTGACAAACTGGCGATTGTCGGAATGGACCTTGGACGAGCTCCAACGGATGCCATGCTGCCGCGAATTCGAAAAGCTGTCAGAGAAGCTTCCGGAGTCAATTTTTTACTGATTTCCGGTTCGCACACGCACCATGGTCCTGTGATGGAACTTCTGGACGAGCCCGACAAGGGACGTGGAAGATTCGATGATGCTGTCCGATGGAGTCAGTCGCTGGAGACCGCAATCATTGAATCCATCAACCAGGCCGCGGCGTCTGTTCGCCCAGCCAGACTGGGGTGGGGTTCAAAATCGGTGGCCATGAATCGCAATCGTCATACAGAAAGAGAGCCAAAACCGGTGGACTCTGAGTTGGGAGTGATTCGGTTTGATGATCTGGAAGGTAACCCTCTGGCTGTTGTCGTCAACTATGCAGCACATCCGACAATGCTGGACAGCAGAGATCTTCGCTTCTCGGCGGACTGGCCCGGCGCAATGGCGAAGGCGGTGGAAGAAGTTCTGCAGTCGCCCTGTGTCTTTATGCAGGGGGCATGCGGCGATTTATCATGTCAGCCGGATGAACAGTCACGTGGAGTGGATGCATTTGGGGCGGCCCTGGCACGTCAGGTCATCGAAACGGCAAATGCCATAGCAACAAAAATTCCCCAGCGTCCTCGAATTCGCGGTATCGATGACACCTTTGAATTTGAAACTCGTTTGCCGTTTTCGAATCCTCTGACTCGTGTCATGTTCAGTACAGCCTTCTTTCCGGAACTTGCCAACGCCAGCATGACCGAAGATCTGCTGCGAAATCGAATTCGGCCAAACATGACGACCATTCTCCTGAATCAGGAGCTGGCACTGGTTGGATGTTCAGGCGAATTTTTCTGTGAGCACAGCCTCAGGCTCAAAGAACGCGCTCGGGACACCGATGTCTTCTTCTTTGGATACTGCAACGGGCATCACATGTACTTTCCCACCATTGAAGCCGCAGCCGAAGGCGGATATGGAGCGGATTCTGCAGTCAGCTGGGTCAGTCCTGGAGCCGGCGAATCCATGATGGATACCGCGCTGATCAATATCTACACGCTGAAGGGGAGTTTTCTCCTGGATCGCACTGCCCGATCCGGGAATACCGCCCACGAGACTCCAGCCTTAAAGGCTCCCTGATATCCTGCGGCGAGTGCAAAACCTGCGTATCAGCCTGTTTGAGACTGCTGAAACGCTCTCTCATCGGCGAGGCCATAGCCGATCGGAACGCGGAACCAATCGGGTCAACGCGTTTGACGAACAATTCTTTGAGGCGTGGTACGAAGTCTGAAGCCTGCTCAGATCCCGACACAGGCGCAGCCAAATTTTCTGCCACAGGCATCGTGCGATCGCAGAGCAGACAGCTCAAATGGCTATTTATACAAGGACAGGTCTGGGCGGGAGAGACCGTATTGGAAGGAATGGCAGGCAGGATTTTTTTCAGTTTACTGTCCGGTAATCTCAGGACGCTGCGCGTGGGGAAGGACACAGCACCAGAGGGTCTGTCCGTTAGTCCTTAACAGACGTTATGGCCGTACTCATGCCTTTTGATCCGGTGTCGTTTCCCGGCGAATGGCTTCGTAGACCTCTTCGCGATGTACCGTGACATCCCTTGGGGCTTCAATACCCAGACGAACCTTGTCACCTCGGATCTCAATGACCATCAGCGTAATGTTATCGCCAATGACAATCTTCTCATCTTTCTTGCGGCTGAGTACTAACATGTCCAGTCCCTGGTCAATCTTCTTCGTGAATGATTGCTGTCTGCTGGTTCCTGCGAACCCGAGATCAAACACTGACCCCGGCTGACAGACAGTGAAAAATTCCGGATCAACTCCCTGACAGAAGGAGCACTTCCTTCTGGCTCTGTTCGAGCTGTGGCCCGGCGCTCCCCCAAAGTTGGACAATACTGGCCTGAAGACCTGTGCTATCCCGTGCTGAAAGCCCATGTGGACACAGCAGTCACTGCGCAGAGCGATAAAGTCTAGTTCGTGTATCGACAGGGAAGGAAATAGTTCTGCAGGATTTGCCGGAACGGATGAGACCCTCAGGCCACTTTTGGCGGTTTATGCCGGAGAATCATGTTCTGCCATGGCCGCTTTTATGCATTTTTTTGATTGTGCCGGTTAAATCGACAAAATTCGCTTCAGATCCAGCGAGTAACCCGAGGCAAAGCAGTTTTTTGCAGGTCACCAGGGATGGTTGAAACCAGAGCACCATTGGGAATTGGGGGAGTGTTGACCGGATAGTCCAGTTTGACCGGGTTCGCAGCAGTCAGGGCTGGATGGCTCGCTGGTCGCGGATTGCAGTCTGAAAGCCGGTAATGCTGTTCTCGGACATCTCAATTTTTCCTGCTTCGGTGCTAATTCGAATTCCCGTGCGTTTTTCTGGTGCACGGCTTTCCAGAATTCTGTTGCCGGTGAAACGCAGGTCGCGGACTTTACCCAGAACCTCAATCGCGACCCCATCCTCACCACCACTGTTTTCAATAGTGTTGTGCTCCAGCACATTACGATTTGGCCAGAAGTCAAGGCCTCGATCCTCGTTCCGAAAGAGTACCCCAAATGTCCCACTGTTTCGAATCACGTTGTGGCTCATGATATTATCTGTGTCATTGTGACCGATAGACACTCCGTACAGATGATTGCCATCGATCACATTGTTTTGTGCCAGTCCGAATTTGACTCCCCAGCACCAGAATAATCCCTGACTATTTCGCTCCAGCCGGTTGCCGATGATCACTGGCCTCTGGGAACCGGACCCCGGATGAACTCCAAGGTCCGCATTATCGTGACTGTGGCAATCCTGCACCACGACATCATGGCAAATCTGAAAGCTGATCCCGTCTCCATTATTATTACGCGTAGTCACTCGGCGGATCGTGTATCGTTTGCAGTCCTGCAAAAAGATGCAGCCCCCATAATTTCCATCAAGATGTCCGGTTTCCCCGCGATTTCCGTCCAGTGCGAGGTCTTCAATCGTGACGTCAGCAGAATGTTCGCCTGTCAGCAGTGGATACAGGCTGTCGCATGTCGGCTTTCCGGACAACCAGAGATTTTCCCGAAGTCCATCATTCAGGCAGATGCGATTTCCGCTGCGGGCAATCAGTGTGCGTTTGATGACTGTCATCGCCCCATTGTGAGGATTGGTCGCTCGCAGTACGACACCGTCACCGAGGCGAAATCCGGAAGCATCCCGGAGTGTGATTTCCTGGTCATACCAGTCCGAATCAGCCGCCAGCTCAGTGGAAACAGACGCCGGTCGGGTCAGGACCGTGTCGACTCCGCTGCCAATCAATCGAGTTCGTGATGGAATGACGACGGAATTTCTCAGTTGCCATGTGCCCGGAAGAAGCTTTACCGTACCGCCGCCAAGCCTTGCTACACTGTCCACTGCCGCCTGCAAAACCCGGTCACTGCTGCCCATCATGTCGCCGGAATCCACGCCCACTGTCAGCGTCAGCATTTCGTCCCAGACAGGCTGAGCCCTTTCGTCGCCGTCCGTAGCCCGAGGGTTACGAACTTCCGGGGGCTGCGCACTGACTGCACTGCGCCCTGATAAAGCTGCCAGTGCGCCGGAACTCAGGCCGGCAAGGAAATTTCTTCGAAGCAGTCCCCGCGATCGTGTCGGTTTCATGGAAACTCCTGTGAGTATCGAGCAGCCTGCTGTGGGAGTCCTGCCGATCGTACTGTCAGGTACTCCTCCCGGCATATTGTCCGTGGAGACAATCACACGTTCGCCAGGAATTGCCCACGGCCACGGAGACTGTCGGCCGCTCATGTTCTCATTTCTGCATCAGACAGGCAAGCAGCCCGCGGGACGGCCGTCGCATGATTTCAGCACAGATCTGTGCGTCAACGCATTACTCGGGCGCTACCGTTTCTTCCTGCGCTGCACCAATCATTTCCAGGTCAAGCAGCGTCTGCTTCGCTTCGGCTTCATTAATGAGACAGATGGCCAGTCCGGCATGAACCACGACATAGTCGCCGGGCTCCGCTTCCGGGACACAGGCCATCTGGCATTCTCGCTGTATGCCACCAAATTCAACCAACCCACGTCCAAACACAGGATCTCGATCCAGCCACTGCAGCAGTTTTCCGGGTACTCCAAGGCACATCGGCTTCTCCGGTGTTGCATATCACATGCAAAAAAGGAAGAACAGGGCACGCTGTTCTGTCAGTTTGGTTTGAAACCAACGTTCAGTCTGAGCAAGGCATTCCGGGATTGCTGCTTCACGGCGTCACTGATCATGCAGGGTTACCTCCGACAATGACGGACGTAGCCCCGCGTCCATTCAGCTCCGCTGATGTCGACTATTGTCCTGATTTGAGCCATTGAGATCAATCGTGGCAGCGACATCCTTTACCCCGGGCAACACAGCATTGCCCTGGGGAGAAACATGGTCCCCGGGATGTCTGTCAGACAGAATAGCCAAGGTTAGGAGCCAGCCAGCGTTCCATTTCGGGAACGGGCATTTTCATTCGAGCAGCATAATTTTCCACCTGATCGCGGGTAAGCCGATCAACAGCGAAATACCGGGACTGCGGAAGACTGAAGTAAAGCCCACACACAGACGCCGCTGGCCACATCGCGTAACTGGATGTCAGCGTCATCCCCACGTTTTTTTCTGCGTCCAGAAGTTGCCAGAGTGGACCTTTGGGCAGGTGGTCCGGACATGAGGGATAGCCAAACGCAGGTCGCAGCCCCATGTACTCTTCGTCAATTAACTGGTCATTGGTGAGTGTTTCGCTGCGGCCGTAGCCCCATTCCTGTCGGGCCTTTTGATGCAGGTATTCCGCAAAGGCTTCAGCACACCGGTCAGCCAGAGCCTTGACCATAATCGCGCGATAATCGTCGCCTTCGGCTTCGATTGCCTTTGCCAGCTGATCACATCCGTGACCCGCAGTGACAGCAAAGGCCCCCAGATAATCCGGGGCGCTGCCTACAGGCGCCACGTAATCGGAGAGTGAGCGGAAGTCACGCTGGCCGACTCGTTCCCACTGCTGCCGCAGCATGGGGAATCGCATCAGTTCCGTTGTCCGGCTTTCATCGGTCCACAGGATGATGTCATCGCCGTCGGAATTTGCCGGCCAGAATCCATAAACCGCCTTTGCGGACAGCGTACGATCCGCCAGCATGCTTTTCAGTTCCCTGCCGGCGTCTGCAAACAGCCGCCTGGCTTCCTCGCCGACAATATCATCGTTAAGGATCTTTGGATATTTGCCAATCAGTTGCCATGAACTGAAAAACGGAGACCAGTCGATGTAGGGAACGAGTTCCGCGAGCGGCAGATCATGAATGACCCGCAGGCCAAGAAAGTCCGGCTTTGGCGGAACATAGGTATCCCAGTCAACAGTAAATCGTTTTGCCAGTGCCTCCTGATAGGGAACAAGCGTCTGCTGCTGTCGCTGTTCGAAGGAGGCTCGCTGCTTATTCTGAGCATTAAGGTTCCTGGCGATGAAGTCGGGCTTGCGGTCGTTGTCCAGCAGTGCTTCCACGACTCCCACGGAGAGTGATGCGTCACCAACATGCACAACGGGCTGGTCATAGACCGGAGCAATCTTAACAGCCGTATGCTTGGCGCTGGTCGTGGCTCCTCCGATCAGCAGCGGAATCTGGCAGCCCTGTTCCTTCATTGTTCTTGCGACAGTGATCATCTCTTCGAGGGAAGGTGTAATCAGTCCGCTGAGTCCAATGATGTCGGCATTATGTTTTTTCGCCTCTTCCAGAATTGTTTCGCAGGGAACCATCACGCCGAGGTCAATGACTTTGAAATTGTTGCACCGCAGCACGACGGCTACGATGTTCTTGCCGATGTCATGAACGTCGCCCTTGACGGTGGCGATCAGAAATGTCCCTCGATGACTTGTTGTTGCTGTGGCACCAGGGACTGCCTGGGCTGCTGCGGCCAGTGCCACAGCCTCTTCACGAGCACCGAGGAAAAGTCCGCTGGTGTTGAACCGCTGCATCTGGCTGACGGCCTTCGCGGCCTTTTCAGCCTCCATGAATGGCTCCAGCCAGGCCACAGACTTTTTCATGACACGAGCGGACTTGACGACCTGCGGCAGAAACATCTTGCCGGCTCCGAACAATTCGCCGATGACGTTCATGCCGTCCATCAGTGGCCCCTGAATGATATCCAGGGGGCGTCCGTACTTCAGGCGCGCTTCCTCTGTGTCCTGATCAATGAAGTCTGTGATGCCTTTGAGCAGTGCATGTTTCAGACGCTCTTCGACCGAACCTGCACGCCATTCATCAGTCTTTTTCTTTCCGCCCTCTGCCCGATTTTTCACCTTTTCTGCGAACTCAATCAGCCGCTCTGTGGCATCCGGCCGGCGATTCAGCAGCACATCTTCGATGAAGACCAGGAGTTCCTTATCGATCTCTTCGTAAACTTCCAGTTGCTGCGGATTGACAATCCCCATGTCCAGTCCGGCCTGGATTGCGTGGTACAGAAAGGCGGCATTCATGGCTTCGCGGACCGCTTCGTTGCCGCGGAACGAAAACGATACGTTACTGACTCCGCCCGATGTTTTTGCTCGGGGACATTCCACCTTGATCCGACGCACAGCTTCGATGAATTCCACAGCGTAATTCGCGTGTTCTTCCATCCCCGTGCCGACGGTCAGAATGTTGGCGTCGAAAATAATGTCCTGCGGTGCAAAGTCGGCTTTGTCAATCAGCAGTCGATACGCGCGTTTACAGATGCGGACCTTGTTTTCGCAATCGGTCGCCTGGCCCGTTTCATCAAAGGCCATGACGATTGCGGCCGCGCCGTAGCGGCGGATCAGCCGAGCCTGCTGCAGAAACTTCTCCTCACCTTCCTTCAGGCTGATACTGTTGACAATACTTTTTCCGTGACAGCATTTCAGGCCAGCTTCAATCACGTTCCAGTCGGAACTATCGATCATCACGGGAACTTTGATGTTGTCGTCGTGAATCAGCCAGAGAAATTTTTCCATACAGCGAGGCCCATCGAGCAGGCCTTCGTCCATGTTGACGTCGATGACGTTCGCGCCACCCTCCACCTGTTCACGCGCAACGCTGATCGCCTCGTCGTACTTTTCCTCGCGTATCAGACGTGCAAACTTTCGTGAACCCGTAACATTTGTACGCTCTCCGACATTCAGAAAACTGGCTTCCGGACGCAACGCGACGTAGTCAAATCCTGAATACGTTGACCAGCCGTTGCCTGCAGGAATTTTTCGGGGTGGAAGCCCCTTGACGGCTTCTGTCACCTGTCGGATGTATTCCGGAGTTGTACCGCAGCAACCACCAACAATATTCAACAGCCGTGATTTGGCGGCATTGTGTAGAAGTGAGGCAAACTCTCCGGCACTGCTGTCAAAGCCCCCCATTCCGTCAGGCATTCCGGCGTTGGGGTAACAGCTGACAAATGTTGTTGCCATCGACGACAGAGTTTCAAGGTACGGCTTCATCTGCTTTGGGCCCAAAGCACAGTTGAAGCCAACGCTGACGGCCGGGAAGTGCTGGATTGAAGTGTAGAAGGCTTCCACCGATTGCCCCAGCAGTGTCACCCCGCCCGCAAACACGGTTCCGGAGATCATGACCGGCAGTTCTCGCCCTTTTTCTTCAAACACCTTCCAGATTGCGAACAGACAGGCTTTCATGTTCAGCGTGTCAAAGCTGGTTTCCGGAAGCAGCAGGTCACAGCCGCCATCCATCAGGCCACGGACCTGTTCGGCGTATGACTCAACCATCTGATCAAAGGTAAACGGCCGCGTTCCAGGTTTGTCCGCGTTCATGGACAGCTGAATTTTTGTCGGACCGATACTGCCGGCCACATAGCGTGGCTTACGTGAATTTCGAGCTGTCTCTTTGTCGGCCACCGCACGCGCCAGTTCTGCGCCCACTTTGTTGATTTCATACGTCAGGTGCGAAAGATGAAATTCTTCCAGTGACACGAGGTTGGCATTGAACGTGTCCGTCTCGATGATGTCAGCCCCTGCATCGAGATATCGCTGATGAATCCCCGAAATCATCTGCGGCTGTGTCAGTACCAGCAGGTCGGTCGCATTCTTCACATCAATCGGATGATTCTTCAGCCGCTCACCCCGATAGAATGCCTCGTCCGGATTTTCGGACATGATGAGCGCGCCCATCGAACCGTCAATGACAAGAATGCGTTCGTTCAGAAGTTCACGAATGTCGGGGCGAGAAATGGTCATGCAGTTTTTCGAGTCTGAGGTTTTCTGATTGGCCCGAGAATTTCGGCCGGACGGAAGGAGCGACTTTGACGGCTCGTGCATCCACGTTTTTCCGTCACCCGCAATTCGACTTTCTTTGGATGCCCGCGGAGTCCAGTGCAGCGGAATCGGGCGGTTACTTGCCGGCTACCGACTTCACAGACCACCCTGCCGCGATCATATACAGATTGTAAGGCCCATGCAGCCTGAGACAAAGGAGCCAACGCCCGAACACCGAATTTTCGCCGTTCATTGCCGATTTTAAAAGAGAATTCGCTTTTTCGGGGGAATTCTCGGCGTTTTCCTGCTCTCCTGGAACTGGTGTAAGTTGCCGGAAGGTCGGTTTGCAGGGGCTCTTCGGAATTTTCTGACAGGACTGCCGCTGCGACATCACGCAAGAGGCCGCTGATGCGTCTCCCGTTGTTTCCTGCGAATCCCCGATCTGCCGGGACTCGTCGATTGAAGTCGGGGCTTCAGAACACCAGAATCGAGTCTGAATAGACTTTCCTGTCCGCATACCCGCCGGAGATCTGCGAAATGCGCTTCTGCTCTCGACTCGTCCTTGCAATCACCACCACTGTACTCTGCGGTCTTTCTCCGACTGCTGCCTGTCGGGCGGATGTCGGCGTCGGGGCTCGGCCCAACGAAGGGGCAGAGATGCTGCTGGATGGTTCACGCGAAATGCTGGACCAGAAGTGGACTTACTGGCAGGGTCCCGGCTTCAAGTCGTCACTGCCCGTCAAATGGAAAATTGTTGACGACCCCGTCGATGAAGGAACGGCAGTGATGACCGATGACCCAGCGGCGGCTGGTGGACGTTTCGGGGCGGCTGACCTCGTCACTAAAAAGGAGTACCGGGATTTTCGGCTGCATGTCGAATTTCTGATTGCAAATCCCGGTGGAAACAGTGGCGTATACCTTCAGAACCGACACGAGATTCAGGTGCTGGACGGTGACAATACGTCTCATGGAATGGGGGCCGTCATCAACGAAAGTGATTCCCCCTATGCGGCCTATAACGGGCGTGGCAGCTGGAATGCTTACGATGTGGTCTACCGCGCTGCTCGTTTCACAGACGGTAAGCGGACCGAGAAAGCCCGCTTGACCATGTACTTCAATGGTCAGAAGGTACACAAAAACTTTGACATCAATCAGGTCTGGGGAGGCCCCAACTCCGGAATCGATGGCGGTAATGATGGTGGCAAAGGAATCACAGACACACCCGGCGGACTGAAGCTGCAGTGTGAAGGTCATGATGTGCGGTACCGAAACATATGGATCAAAGAGTTGAATCTGACAACGGCGGAAACGGACTTTGACGAACCGCCCGCAGTTGTTGCTCGTATTCCCAAAACAGAAAGCGCGCAGGCACTATTTAATGGACGTGATCTGACAGGATGGGTCGGCGATGAAACACGCTGGTCGGTAAAGAATGGAATGATCCGCGGCGCCAACGAAGATCAGGTTGTCAGCAGCACCTATCTGTTTACAGCGAAGAAGTACCGGCAGTTCAGACTCCTGCTGGAAGTAAAGCAGACGTTGAGTGATCGACATTCCACGATGCACTCGGCAGTCGCAGCGCTGGGAGAATCGTTTACGGATGCCGGCGAAAACAAGTTTGGTTTTCGCGGGCCACTGCTGATGTTCTGCCATGACTGGGGTATCTGGGATGCTCATCGGCGTAATCGCGTTGTGCCTGGTGGTGAAGGCGGGGGCGTAGAAAAGAAAGGCGAATGGAATCAAATCGAAATCCTGGTGATCGGCGACCGAATTCGGTTTGCTGCCAATGGCCGCGAGATCTTTGATTTCACCGACAAAGCCGAAATGCTGCAGAACAGTCCAATCGGACTGCAACTGCACAGCAATGGTCAGCCGCAGGAATACCATTTTCGAACGATCCTGCTCTCAGAAAATCCCGGGCCGGAACTTGTGACCGTCGCTCCCGGCAGATAGTGCCGCCTGCCGCAAACCGTCCGGAATGCTTTTCAAGCCTGCTGAAAAAAACGTTCGCTTGCTGACTGCTGGAAGAATACTTCACCCCCAATTACCGCGTGCTTCGGAAATTCAGGATTCGGTGCGACATGCTGTTTCAGGTCCAAATTGTTTCTGTACTCGCAATGCTTTCCCTGGTGCTTTCGGATTCTTTTGGTCAGGGACAGTCTCTGGAGGAATCGCTGAAATCTATTCCAGGCCAGGTGCTGGCGGCAGAGGCGGCGCAGGCTGGCGATGCTGTGCGGGGAGCAATCGTATTTCATCAGCAGCAAATGCAGTGCTCAAAATGCCATACGGTCGGTCAGACCGACCTGCTTCTGGCTGGCCCCAATCTGACAGCCATCGGATTGCAGGAATCCGATGCCGCTCTGGTGGAATCCGTGCTGATGCCCTCGAAAGTGATTCGGAAAGGCTTTGAGACCACCACCATTTTGATGAAGGATGGCAAAACAGTCGCTGGCCTGCTGACAGAACGGACGGATCAGTACGTTATCCTGAAGGATCCAGCGCGATTCGGAGAATCTGTACGAATTCCTATCGAAGAGATCGATGAGATTGTCGCGAGCGAAGTGTCCCTGATGCCCGTCGGGCAGGTCAATCAGCTCAGCAGCCGCCAGCAGTTTCTGGATTTGATTCGCTACCTTATGGAGATTCGTAACGGGGGTGCGAAGCGCGCTCGTGAACTTCAGCCATCGCCCGCCCTGCTGACTTTTCAGATTCCGGAGTATGAACAAACGATTGACCACGCCGGCTTTCTGAGAGGTCTGGATCAGGAATCCTTTAAACGGGGCGAGGCAATCTATCAGCGGGTCTGTCGAAACTGCCATGGCACAAAGGACGAGCCCGGATCTTTGCCGACGTCGCTGCGATTCGCCGAAGGAAAGTTTCGCAGTGGTCATGATCCATTCACAATGTACCAGACGCTGACCCGAGGCTTCGGGCTGATGGCCGCTCAGACATGGATGGTTCCGTCGCAGAAATATGATGTCATCCATTATATACGGGAAACTTTCCTGCGTCCCCATAACCCATCGCAGTGGAGCGAGATGACAGAGGTCTACCTTGCGAATCTGCCGCAGGGTGATTCCCGCGGGCCTGAACCTGGCAACATTCAACCGTGGAGTGCCATGGACTATGGCCCCGCTCTTACGCATTCCTATGAAATACCCGGAGGCCCGCTGAATATCGCTCAGAAGGGAATGGCTATTCGGCTGGATCCCGGCGCCGGTGGAGTCTCCCGCGGACAACACTGGATGATTTTCGACACAGACACCCTGCGAATGGCTGCTGCATGGAGTTCCCCGGAAAAACAGGATTCCGAACGAAATTTTATTGACTGGCGCGGAATTCAGTTCAACGGCGAACACCAGATTCATCCTCGAATCAGTGGAACGGTGACTGCGGAAAATTCCAACGGCCCGGGATGGGCGGATCCCCGGACGGGAAGTCTGACCGATGATCAGCGTGTTGAGGGACGCGATGGCAGACGCTACGGTCCACTACCGCGAACATGGGGACGTTTCCGCGGTCAGTATCTGTACCAGAACAAAGTTATTCTGGCCTATGACGTCGGGGGCGCAGAGATTCTGGAAATGCCAGGAGTTCTGGGGGAGTCAGCAGAGAATTCGCACGCTGTATTTACTCGTACGTTGAATATCGGACCACGCCGGCAGGAACTGCTGCTGCAGGTTTGCGAGCAGAAGGGCGCGGGGCTGATCACTGGACAAAACCCGGCGGCCAGGACCGCTGGTGATCGGTCCGTACTTTTTGGCCGTCACGCGGAAGCTGACGAGGCGGCTGGGGCAGCAGCGCCCCTGCGATTTGATGGTTCTACGTTCGTGGAACTTTCTGACGCATCGGGCCTTGATATGACCCGTCAGGATTTCACGATCACGGCGCGTCTGAAAACCACCGCCAACGGAACCATTTTCTCGCTGTCGGGAGCTGGCGAAAAATGGATGCCCGATGGTCAGACATTTTTTGTGAGTGACGGCCATCTTGGGTTTGATATCGGCTGGGTGGGAGCCGTGAAGTCCGGCCGAAAGGTCAACGATGATAAATGGCATACGGTGGCGGTGACCTGGGATCACGTTGAAAGGAAGGTACAGTTGTGGATTGATGGACAGTTGGACGGAAGCGGAGTGTTGTCTGCAGGGGCGCGACCGGAGAACGCTGTCGCTCGGATCGGATTCACCAGGCAGGACTTTCCGCAGCCGGAAACCTTCTTCACGGGGAACCTGCAGAATGTGCGTTTCTTTCAGCGAGCCCTCACCAATCAACGACTAAGAGATGAAGAGACATTGGCTGAAGCGTCAGAAGGGCTTCGGGGACACTGGGTATTCGCAGGGGCTGCGGGGGAAAGCATTATCGATGCCTCGGGGAATCAGAAGCCTGCCCGGATTCGCCGCGGGAAAGCAACCGCACCGATTGATGTACCGATCGCCGCCGGTATATCCCCCGACGTTTCCGATCTCGACTGGGTCGTCAAGGAAGACCAGTTGTGTCTGAGAATTCCTGCGGGGTCGGAATCACTGAGGTTTACGCTCTGGATGGCAGCTCATCCAAATTCCCAGGAACCGGCACCGGATCCTGCAATTCCCGATGCGGGGGCTGATTTGAAAGCCCTGACACAGGGGGGACCAGCACGATGGCCGCAGAAACTCGTGACGCGGATTGCCCCAATGAGCGACCAGGGGGCATTTGCCTCAGATCTGTTGACAGCGCCAGAAACTAACCCATGGCTGGCACAGACACGTTTTACCGGACTGGATTTCTTCGCGGATGGTCGTATGGCGGCCTGCACCTGGGACGGTGATGTCTGGGTAATCTCCGGCGTCCCGGATGGGCCGGAACTGCAATGGCAGCGAATTGTCTCGGGGCTATATCAGCCGCTGGGTCTGAAAATTCTGAATGATACTATTTATCTGACATGCCGGGACCAGCTGGCTGTCCTTCGTGATCTGAACGGCGATGGAGAAACGGACTTTGTGGAGTGCCTGAATAATGACCATCAGGTCACCGAGCACTTTCATGAATTTGCTATGGGGCTTCAAGCGGATGAGTCTGGTAACTTCTACTATGCGAAATCGGGCAGGCATGCATTGGAAGCCGTTGTGCCACATCATGGCACGCTGCTCCGCGTTTCTCCGGACGGAACGCGGACGGATATTGTCGCCACAGGATTTCGAGCAGCCAATGGAGTTTGCCTGAATCCGGATGGCTCGTTCGTCGTGACAGATCAGGAGGGATTCTGGAATCCAAAAAATCGCATCAACTGGGTAACGCCGGGGGCACAGGGAAAACCAGGATTCTACGGCAACATGTTTGGCTACCATGATGTCACCGATTCCTCTGATTCAGCGATGGAACCTCCACTTTGCTGGATCACCAATGAGTTCGATCGATCTCCCGGAGAGTTACTCTGGGTAAACAGCCATAAATGGGGACCACTGAATGGATCGTTGCTGAATCTATCCTATGGATACGGCAAGGTCTTTCTGGTGCCGCATGAATCAGTCGGAGGACAGATGCAGGGAGGCATGATTGAACTGCCGATACCGGCATTTCCTGCCGGCATCATGCGCGGACGATTTCATCCCAAAGACGGACAGCTGTATCTGTGTGGCATGTTTGCATGGGCCGGCAGCGCAACGCATCCTGGCGGGATCTACAGACTGCGGACAACTGGAAAAGAAATGCATTTGCCGGTTCAACTGCACGCAGAAAAGCAGGGGATCTCGCTGGGTTTCACGGCACCCATTGACATCTCCAGCGTCACCCCGGAAAACTTTGAAATCAAAGTCTGGGATTTGAAAAGGACGGCTGGTTACGGGTCACAACACTTCAACGAACGTCCGTTGGAAGTTTCAGCGGCCAATGTCAGCGACGACGGCCTGCACGTGACCGTGCAGATCCCGAAACTGGGGCCAACCTGGGGTATGGAAATCAGGTACAGCCTGAAATCCAGATCAGGAGAACCAGTCGATGGCAGAATTCACAATACGATTCACCATTTCCCGGAATAACGACTTTGCCTTGGTCGGGTCTGCGGACAGTTGCTGTCTACTCGCCGCAATGACGCCGGAAGTCCCTCGATAGCCGTCCCCGGGTCCTGCCCGGGGAAGGCGATCGGGCGATTAGCGGCTGGGGCTTCTACTATTGCCTCGCCACCTCCTGCACTGAGTGCCCGGGACTGGATTTCGTTGCGGCCAGTGTCGCTCGGCGCTAATGGTGGGCCGTCGCGCGGGGCCATCCACCCTGTTCTTCCTGGCAGGAAGTGGCGTGAAATTCGAATTCAGCGGTTCAACCCAATCTCTGGATTAGGCGCGTTGACGGCTGCGCCCGGTCTCTTCCCCGGTCATTCTCGCGTTATCGGCAGCGTGTTCTCACAGCCACGCACTGCTGCAGGCTCCGGGCAGCCTTCCGAGTCCATTGGCGAGGAACGCATTGCCGGCCGCAAGTGCTTGTCAATTTGAGGTTTGCAGCCGCAGGTGCCAGGCACCATGGGTGCGCCACCATGGGTGCGCCACCATGGGTGCGCCACCATGGGTGCGCCACCATGGGTGCGCCACCATGGGTGCGCCACCATGGGTGCGCCACCATGGGTGCGCCACCATGGGTGCGCCATGGGTGCGGAATTTTTGCCCTGGCAGCGTTCGGAGGGCCCCAGTGAGAATGTTGAGAAGGGGGGCCGATTCGGGGTGGGTGGCCCAGTGGGGGTTGAGATTTAGAGCAGGGTTTTCCGGAGGTGGAGGTGCTGCAGAAATTGCCGGTCGACTGGGGAGCCGGCATTTCCGGCATCTGGTGTATGAGGCCAATCGGCAGTTTCAGGACAATTGGAGTGATCGGCAGAACTGTTGAATTCAGAATCATCCACATATCCCGCACATTTTAACTCAACCTGAGGACCAGAATCGTCCGATCGAAAAGAGTAACCGTCACTGCCGGCGCATCCGGCACACTCCGTTAATACGGCTCGATCGGAACAATCGATGAAACCCACGCGAATCTTTGCCACGGCCTCTCTGTTTTTCAGCAGCATTGCTCTGATAACGGCGGCGAACATCTCTGCAGGAGATGAGGGCGTTGTCCGGATGTCCTCGTTAAGACCCCAGGAAGGCTCGGTGCCAGTGGCCACGCCGGATCCTGTGGGTTCCGGGCTTGTACCTCCTTCGTCAGAGGGAACAGCGACTGTGCCTCGGGCGGGAACACCATTGCCTCAGGCGGTTGCTCCGGAGATGTATCCGCAGCCGAACAGCTATTCGCCTTACTTTGAGCGAACACTGGGGGCCACGGAAGTGGTTCCAGGGGCTGGCTATCGTCCGGAAGCTCCATTTGGCCCGATCATGATGTTCGAAACGAACATTGGAAGTGGTCTGGGCTACGACAAGGGCTACCAGCGGCTGAACGCTCGTGTGCCTTACCACATCATCCCGAACACCACGGTGCTTCTGGGGGACGTTTCAGCGTCCGTGACGTGGGATGGCATGCCGGTCTTCAGTGGTGGCGGCATCTACCGTAACTACGATCCATTCCGGAATCGGATCTTTGGTTCCAACGCCTACTTCGACTACGACAAGGGTTACGGCAACGCTGAGTGGACACGAGCCACGGTGGGGCTTGAGTCTCTGGGTAAGTACATTGACTTCCGTGCCAATGCCTACATTGTGGCGGGAAGTGATTCCCAGTTGCTCAGCAGTACTCTGCTGCCGGACATCCAGTTGATGGCCAACTCGATTTACAAGACTCGGGTTGATGTCCGTGACAATGCCTACTCCGGCGGTGACTTTGAAGTTGGGGGGCCTCTTCCGCTGCTTGGAAAATACGGGATGAACATGTATCCCGGAGCGTACTTCCTGACCAACAGCTATGGCGGCAGTTCCGTTGGTGCTCAGATTCGATGGGAAGCTCTGATCACTCAGAATCTGACCGTGAATACCTACCTGACCCACGACGGAACATTTGACACAAATGCATGGGTGAATCTCCAGTACGAAATTCCGAACTATCGGCAGAAGCGAACTCTGCGAGACCGCGGAACTCGTGAACGCCTGATGGACCCCGTGGTTCGTGCCGGCCGAATTCATTCCCGCATCGATACGCTGTCAAATCATGAAGCACAGATCAACCCGATGACCGGTCTGGCGTGGAACCTGATTCACGTAGACCCGAACCTGCTCGCCGCAGGCGACGGTTCCTACGAGAATCCTTTCAATACAATGCAGGCCGCGAAGGTGGCTAACAATGCCGGTGTGGACATTCTTCGCATTCGTCCACGTGAGGACGACACGGGAACTAATCTGACGGTGAACGGGGGAATGGGGTTGTTTGATGATCAGATCCTGATGTCATCACTGGTTCCACTGGAGCTGGCCCCGGACTGTATCATTCCTACGGATGATCTGACCAACGCACCACTGGCACCACTGATTTCTGATCCGGTGATGGTTGCCGGTGGCAGTGTGATTCGTCTGGCCAACAACAACTCGGTGCTGGGTCTGCGAATTGACGGAGCCAACGCTGCTGGCACTGTGTTCGGAAACGCCATCTCCAATCCACTTCCGATCACCAACGTAAACCTGACCGGGAACACCTTCTCACAGTATGTGAACGGAGCCAACCTGCAGGATGTGTCTGGACGGGTGATTGTACAGAACAACATCTTCGACGGACTTCTTGGGGTATCCGAGAACGGTCTGAATCTGTCGGTGGCCGGTGGTTCTTCCGCCAATGTTCTTGTGGCGGACAACACGGCATCCGACAACAGCGGAGCGGGCCTGAAGATTGTTGCCGGCCCGGGGTCAACACTGAACGCTGACAACCCGCTGGGATCAGCACCAACAGGGATCCTGAACAACGTGGCCAGCGGCAACGGCACAGGCATCAGCATTGAGGCAAAAACCGGATCAACGGTGAATGCGGTTGTCGAAGGCAATACAGCTGAGCAGAACACCTTTGATGGTCTGCAGATGGTGGCTGACAATTCCACCTTCAATCTGGCCAGCATGGCTCAGAACAAGCTGAATGACAACATTGGAAATGGTACCTTTATTCATTACCTGAATGGCGGCACCTTCAATGCTGTCTCAGAAGATGCCAATGGAAACGGAATACTTGAGCCGGGCGAAGACCTGAACGGCAATGGTCGCCTTGATCAGGGGATAGTTTCCAACGTGATGAGCAACAACCAGATCGCCGGAATCTGCATCTTTGGTGAAGACGCCAGTGCGGGTGTGTTCGATATTGGTGGCCCGCGTCCATCTCTGGGCAACATGATGATGGGTAATCGGGAAGGCGGCCTGCTGGTTGACCTGAAAGATACAGCCACAGCTCAGACGGATGCTCTGTTCAATACGATTCAGGGCGGAAACTCAAAGCCAGGCCTGACTGTGGTTCTGGACTTCATCGACCCGGCCCAGGGCACGGTAGTGGACGCCAACGGTCGGGCAGTGGGACCTTTCGATCTTGCATCCTACGGATTTAACCCATCGCAGTATGACCTTGTCACACGGGCGATTATGGCAACGGTGGAAGATCACTATAAAAACCTTCCGACCAATGCAGACAATCCACTCAGTTCAATTCCTGATGGAGAAGAACTGGACATTGACTTTGTCATCGGAGATACGGGAACCGCACCATCGAATGGGGCTACTGAGTACTACGTTGTGACAATTGGTGACAGCACAGCGGCTCCGGCGGGTCTTGCTGGACAGTCTGCTGACATTGGCAACATCCGTGACAAAAACGGAAATGGCCCGGGACAGGGATTGCTCGGATACCCTCAGGTTAACGGAGCGTCCGCTGTTGGCGTGTATACCAACAACGTCAATCAGCTGAGTTCACTGCTGAATCCGCCAAATGCCTTCGGTGGCGCTGTCAACGATGGAATTCGGGTGGACCCCAACAACTCTGCTCCTTATGCAATCACTGCTCTGACGTCAGGAAACCTGACGTATACTCGCCGAGCACTTGGTCTGATTGTGTCTCATGAACTTGGCCATGCGTTGTCCCTGCGTCATATCGCAGGAGCAGGTGCGGTGACTCCAGCCGGAGCAAATCCAATCATGGGAACCCCGGCGATCGACCTGCCTGTTCAGGTGCTTGTGGAAGAATCTCGTTTTTCTCTGAATGGTACCAATCCTGGCGAACTTCCTGGCGAAGCACCATTCCAGCAGAACGATGTTTCCCAACTGGCCTCTGCAGTCGGGACACGTATTGCCGCCGGTGAATCGAAGGTGGGGATTCGAGTCAATGCGACGGATAGTGCTCGTCTGCTCGAGTCGACCTTCAACAACAACTCACTCAGTGCCGGTGAAGATGGCATTGCGATTCTGATGAACAACAGTGCTGTTGCAGAAGGTGTGACGATTCAGGGCAACCAGATCGCTGGCGGTGGTGGCAACGGTGTTCGTCTTGTGGCTGACGGTGCGAATGCGGAAATTCACGCAGACAGCACAATTGGCGGGTTTGGGACCAACATTTACGGTGGAACTTCCTACAGCCAGGGGAACTTGATCTCCCGCAACGGTGGCGATGGTTTCCGGGCTGTGGCAGCTAATGGCGGTCTGGTGTATGGCAATCTGCTGAACAACACGATTACAGACAACGGTGGCAATGGTGCTGCTCTGTTGATTGACAATGGCGGCCGAATGGATTTCGGCACAGTGGCCAGTAACCGCGTGGTTCGCGGCAACACAATCACCGGAAACGGTGGAGCAGGTCTGCTCACGAACCAGCTGACAAATCCTTCCACACAGGCCCAGCTGGACGCGACCGTCGTGGGCAATACGTTGTCCAACAACGGTGCTGGCGGTATTGTGTCACGGCTGTTCGGTGCGAACAATGCTCCTCCGGCAATTCCAGCCCTCGTCAACAACAACAGGCTGAATCTGAAGGTTGGTGGAACCACAGCTGCAGACGCGAATACGATCAGCGGCAATGCTGAAGTGGGTGTCGGTGTGCGAGTGACCGGAAACGGTTATGCAAACGTTGATATGAAGAATGTCACCGTATCCGGAACAACAAACGGTGCTGACCCAACCTTTGACGGCGACGGAATCGCGTTCAATCGAGAGGGCTCTTCCCTGCTGACAGCAACGCTGTCTGGTGTGAATTCGACCGGAAATGCTGGTGATGGATTGAATGTCAGCACTCAGGGAACGGACAAAACTGATCTGAATCAGCCATTCTCCGGTACCGCGAACACTGTCACAGCAATCGACAGTAACTTCAGCAGCAACGGACAGAATGGTGCGTCGTTCACTGCTCGCGGTGACTCGACACTGATTGCGGATCTGACCAGAAGCACCTTCAGTGGCAACACTGCGAACGGTATTCAGGTCAACACCTCGGAGAACGCCTCATTCGGAGACCCGAACGTGGGGCTGCCTCCGGGACGACGATCGGTGTTCAATGGTCTGGTTGTGAACGGCAACGGCAACGACGGTGTGCAGATCAATGCCACTGAAGCGTCCCGAGCTCTGGTTGAAATCTCCAGCACACCAGGTGCAGCCGGTAGCGGAGCTCATGCCGCAGCCAGCACTCTTGGCAGCACAAGCATCTCCGACAACGGTCGCGATGGTGTTCGAATCGACACGACTGGTGGTCGCTCCGACATCCTGGTGACGTCCAACGCCGGTGCCAAAACCACGATTGACGGCAACGGGACGAACGGTGGTGGTAACGGGATCCGTTGGAACGCCAGCGGGGACTCTGATGGAACCCTTCGCGTGACCAACACCACGATCAGTGGCAGCATCCGCGGGGCCAGTGAAGACGTTAATGGCGACGGTGTACTGAGCGCTGCGGAAGACCTGAACAACAACGGTGACATCGATATCGCAGACGGTGATGGTATCCAGGCCAATTTCTCAGAGAATGCGAACGCGACTCTGGTCGTCGGTAACGTTGGACAGGGCAATACGATCCAGAACAACCAGGACGACGGGATCGCAATCACAGCAACCGGAAGCGACCTGACAGGAAATCCCCGTCCGATCATCAACATCTCGCACAATACCATCGGCGGTTCAGCCTCCGGGATCACGGCCGGCAATGGTGGTGATGGTGTGAGCCTGAATGTGTTCGGTGGAACCGCGGTGGGTGTCGCACCTGGCCAGGTGGACTTCACCTCACCAGGTCTGACGTTCAATGGAGGTGTTTCTGAAAGTGGGGCTGTGCCGCAGTTCACGATGACGAACAACGTGGTGACCAATAACGGTGCCCGGGGTATCAATCTGCTGCTGACGGGAGCGTCCGGAGATCGACGCCGGGATCCAACACCGTACTTCTTCGATCCTGTACGAATCTCCGTTCGCGACAACACAGTGGAAGCCAACGGTGCGGAAGGTGTGTTCTACCGAGCTGACTCGGACATGAACCAGAGCCGATTCGTCTACCTTGCCAACACAGGTGCACCTGGCGACGACAATCAGAACTGGCTGCCGATACGACCGGAATTCACATTCCTGAACTTTGGCAGTGTTAACGGCAATACAACCTACCTGTCACCCTACCTGAATCTGAACTCTGTCCAGAACAGTCTGTTTGAGCTGACTGGCAACACAATTCGGAATAATGGTCGGGCAGGCGTCACGGGAGAAGGCGTGAGAATTGATGTCGGCACCGGAGCCTATGTGGCTGCTGATGTTCAAAACAATACCTTTGGTGGAAATCTGGAAGCGGACTTCGCGACATCTTCCTTCCTGTCTGCCGGCAACACGTTTGATTCCAGCGACGAGTCTGGTGTAGATACCTTCGACTTCGTCTACCTTGACGATGTCGCTCAGATGGATCTGCGATTCCAGACCAACAGCGGTAACCAGATTGCACCGGACGACTTTGGTGCCGTCTACACGAACCTGGATCCTCTGAAGGAACAGTGGTTTGGAACAATCGACGTGGTACAGCGAGACGCCTCGTTCTTCCAGGTCGACAATGGCCCGAACCTGAACAGTCCGAACAATCAGTTCTTCACGTTCGGAATCACTCAGAACATCCAGAACGCCTTCAACGTCGGTGGTTACAACATTCGTGGTGCGGCCGATCCACTGTGGCCGAATCCAGGATTCACCCCATTCCTGCCATAGTCTGACAGGCTGACGATCAGGAGATTTTTCTCAGGGCTGCCCGGTTTTCCGGGCAGCCCGTTTTCGTTGCCGGGTTGGCAATTGCCCGGGATTTGTCCTGAAATCCCCAAATCCTTTGCGGCACCGGGCTGGTCAGACTTCAGGGCGATTTCCGGTTCTGCATCCCTGTTTACCGTTGGCTCGACCGTGTTTCGACGTTAAGCTGGAGCGAATAATGTCTGATCTGCTGCCTGCTTTCCGCGTGTTTCCTGCGATTTCTCTCCACTACCTGCAACTTCTGACACCTGGATGAAAGTGTCTCCCAATGCGTAAGCTGCATCGTCGCTCTGTAATCAAGGGGCTTGCTGGTGTGTCTCTGGCCCTGCCGGTTCTGCAGGCCATGGGAGAAGAAGTCAGCAGTCAGACTCCGCGCCGCTTTTGTGCGATGTACACCGCGAATGGGATGTCTTTGCCCAATGCCGACAACGGAATCGGTGACTGGAGCTGGTTTCCGCAGACAGAAGGGGCCGCGTTTGAATTCGGTAAGTCCACGGAACCCTTGCGTCCCTTCCGCGAACACCTCAGCTTTCTCGGAGGCCTGCATCATTCGTCGGGGGTAAAAGCAGATCCGCATATGTGTTCGGATATGTGGCTGACGGGAGCGCCGCTGCACAATCCCAGGCCAGGAATGTTCAACTCCGTCGGACTGGATCAGGTCATTGCTCAGCACACAAAACAATACTGCCGACAACCATCGCTGGTACTGTCGATTGATGCGGGCGTGGGATTTCTGTCTCGTACTGGAACCATTTCCTACAACATTCAGGGCAAGCCCATTCCTGCAGAAAACAATCCGCGTCGGGTGTTTGATCGTTTGTTTCGCGGTGATGCAGGCTCCGCTCAGACGCAGAAATCCGCACTGGAGAATCGCCTGCGGCTGGTTGACGCCGTGCTTGAAGGCACTCGGTCGCTCAACAAACAACTGGGACAGTCAGACCGAGAGAAGATGGAACAGTACCTGACGTCACTGGACGAAATTGAAGCCCGGCTGACGGCTTCGGAAAAGTGGATCGAAATCCCCCTTAAGGCACAGGACTATTCCCATCTCAATCTGGACGCCAGCAGCGAAGGTGAGCCTCACGAATACTACCGCAATATGTTTGATCTGATCGCACTGGCGTTTGATGCAGACATCACGAGATCGGTCTCCTTTATGCTGAACCGCGAAGACGGAATGGGAATCAGCGATACATTTCCGATTAAGCTGGGATTAAGTCGCACACACCACAATCTGTCACACGCGACCGACAGGGATGGGCAGCTAGCGTTCGCGAAATACGACCTGTTTCTCAGCGAACAGATTGCTGGATTTCTGGGTCGACTGCAGCAGTACAGCGATTCACAGGGAAGTGTACTCGACAATACCATTGTGCTGTTTGGAAGTGGCTGCAGCACGACTCATAATACCACCAATCTGCCGACACTGATCGCCGGTGGACGCAACATGGGGCTGAAGCACGGGACATTCTGGCGGACCAAAGAAGCCCTGATGTCCAATCTGTTCCTGAGCATTCTGCATTCCATGGGTATTCATCAGGAATCCTTCGCAGACAGTACCGGGACTTTAAGCAATTCCATCTTCACCGTCTGACCATGTTCTGGATGCAGTTATTTTCTGGCCAGTGGGAACTGGAAGCGTCCTCAGGCGATCAGTTTTTTAGTCCCGAAGGTCCATCGATGTTTCCCGGGCAGCATGGCCAGCCAGGCACGCCACACGATTCTCCCTCGGAAACACCACAACACGGAAACGCCGGCGACACCACCTTGCTGTTTCACGTTTGTGCGTTGGGCAACTGACGCAACTCGCGACTAAATCCACCGGACAGAATTGGAAAGCGGCACCAGGTCCGAGGATCCAGATTACGGTCATCGACATGAAATGACGGGGCGAAGCGTTCTCGCTTCCACTGATTGCGTGACCAGAGCGTAAAGAAGCGACGCACCCACAGGGCCAGCTGTACTGACGTGCATTCAGGGAACTGCTGGCCAAGTATTTCCAAAATCTCGCTGGGACTGTGTCGATCCCGGATCGCCAGCTCCTCGATCTGTTCCAGAACGGGATAGGGCATCAAATCGCCTTCGTCCGTCTGTTCATATTCTGCCGGGCGAAGTTCTGCAGTGGGCTGCTGATCGTTGACAAGCTTCAGGACGGGGAATGGTCCGGAGTCAGCAGCGCCGGCTACTTCCATGATGCGCAGCCATGATCGCAAAAACGCCTTGTCAATTCCGGCAATGGGAGCGAGGCCTCCCGAGGTATCGCCATCCATGGTGGCGTACCCGACAGCAGCCTCAGAGCGGTTGCTGGTTGACAGCAGCAGGGCTCCGCGAATGTTTGTCAGCAGCCAGACAGATGGTGAACGCGTTCTGGCCTGAATATTCTGCAGAGCAATATCGTCGGTCTGCCATGACAACTGACGACCAATTGCGGATTCAATGGTCAGAGTGTACATCCTGACCAGTTCATCGACGCTGATTTCCAGAAACTCACCCCCCAACTGCTGTGTGACCTGCTGAGCAGCATTGCGTGTCACTTCGGAACTATTGCGTGTGGACTGGTATACCCCGGCAAACAGACCCCGCACGAATTGTTCGGCTGTCTCTGCCGAAGCGACTGTACTGACCCATGACAGGCGACGTTGCAGTTCCACCGGTCCAAGGTCAGCAAGAGCCCGTTCGACCATGCAGCGAATCAGCACAGCGCAAGCCGATGAATCGGCTCCACCGCTCATACTGACCACGAATCCATTGGAGCGGGTTTTCCGCAGATAATCGAACAGTCCAAGGGCCACAGCCCTCGTAAATTCCTCGACTGGTTCTGCAGAATCCTGCAGTCGAGGAGCAGGACTGTCTGCCGGCAGTTCCGTAAAATGCCCGGGGATGGCAATCAGTCGCTGCGCTGTCTGCACGGAAACGTCTGCGGGCATGGAATGAATGGCCGCACGATGGCCGCGATTAACGTCGGGAAACACATCCGCGGTCACCACCCGGACTTCATGAAATTCGAAGCGAGGCCCTGCAGCGACCAGCTGGCCACAGGAGGCGATCAGGGCTCCACCATCATAAATGGCCCGCCCAGCTTCGTTGCCGACGAGATTTGCATAGACGTAACTGCAGGCAAAGGAGCGCGAGCCTTCGATCACAAATCTGCGGCGAATCTGGTGTTTGCCAAACGAGAAATGGCTGGCGCTGGGGTTTAGAATAACATCGACCCCATGCTGTGCCATGCGGTTTCCCGGACGCCCCGCCACCCATGCGTCCTCGCAGATTTCAAAACCGATGCGAATACCATGGCGTTCAAACAGCAGATCACCCACCGGCCAGCACTGTCCATCAGCCGAATACTGCGAATGCACTCCCTGCGGCCATGCACGAAACCAGCGTGGTTCGTAATGCAGACCATCTCCTGCGAGGTGCTGTTTGGCGACAAACCCCGCGATCTGACCATCACAGATGATACAGGCGGAATTATAAACACCGTTGTTGACGAAGAGTGGCAGGCCCACGGAAAGCAGCAGTCCCCGGGATTCCGGGACGATTTTCTGCAGCATATCCCAGGCTGTCTGCCAGACATGCGGTGCAAGGAACATGTCTTCGCAGCCGTATCCGGTAATGCACAGCTCTGGTAGGCACAGGACCTGTGTATGCTGCACGCGTGCCTGCGAGATGGCTTCCAGAATTCGACGCAGATTGCCATCCCAGTCGAGCGGAGTCTGGTTAAGGATAGCGGCGCCAAGACGTAATCGCCTCATGGACTGACCCCGGAATTAGCCCCTGGCACGAAACCAGAAAAGAAGCAGACTGAAGCAGGTGCCGGCGGCAATTGAGCGGAGACAGACATGATCAACCTGATGTGAAAACGAATCTGTGCCGCAGCCTGCGGAGAACACAGCGGCAACATCTCTGCAGGGCTGCTGCAGTTCCGTGGAGAGGTGTTGACGCTGTCTGCCGCTTGAAAGCCAGCCCGTCAAATACCACTTTAACCCCTGGAATTCGGAAGAAAGCGGGTCAATCCGGTTGGATTCTGCAAAATTCCGCAAAATGCGATGGGATCATCCGCCGCGGCGAGTGGTTTCGACAAGGTACACGCCACACTCTCCGTGGATATCTCACAGACCCGGTGCCCTGTCCGGACTCGGAATTCAGGATGATCTGAATAACCCCTGCATACCAACCTTCAGCCACGCATACCAACCTTCAGCCCTGCATACTAACCTTCAGACAGCCGGGCGATCATCATGGATGCCGTGGCGTTCAAGCAGGCGGTAAAGTTTTCTGCGATGAATCCCAAGGACTCGTGCAGCGCGGGCCTTATTGCCATTCTGTTGCCGCAGGATATCGACGATGTGTGCCTTCTCCAGGTCTTCAAGTCTGGGTGATGTGGAGACCGCGGCAGCCAGCGGCGGGCTTTCCGATGCAGGATAGCTGACGATACGCTGTGCCAGTTGCGCCGTGACGGCGATGGGCTGAGCGCTTGTACCCGTGATGAGCAGATTGTCTGACTGTTCCGACACCTCCAGAGGCAGGTCGTCGATCGTAATCTGATTGTTGTTCGCGAGAATCTGAGCACGATCAACGGCATTCTTGAGCTGACGAACATTTCCCGGCCAGTGGTAGGCTTCAATCGCTCGCAGAGCCTCATCGCTGATGATCCAGTCACGTCCCAGAAAAACTCTGGTCAGCAGAGAAATATCGCCATCGCGTTTTCGCAGTGGTGGCAATTCCAGCGACATCACGTTGATGCGGTAGTACAGATCTTCACGGAATCTTCCGGCGGCAACTTCCTCACTGAGATTCCGATTGGTGGCCGCAATCAGGCGCACGTCCACCCGTCGTTCCCGATGCGACCCGACTCGCCGTATCGAGCCATCTTCCAGGGCCCGCAATAACTTCGGTTGAAGTGATCCGGGCAGTTCTCCGATTTCATCGATGAATAACGTGCCGCCATCTGCGACTTCAAACAAACCTGCACGATCTTCGCTGGCACCCGTGAAGGCGCCCTTGCGGTGTCCAAACAATTCGCTTTCCACAAGCTGCTCAGGTAATGCGGCACAATTAATTGTGACAAACGGCCGAGTCGATCGGTGACTGCGCTGCTGCAGCGCTCTGGCAACCAGTTCCTTGCCCGTACCGCTTTCCCCCTGGACCAGGACCGGCTTATCAGTCGGGGCGACGCGTTCAATAAGCCGGAATACCTCACGCATGCGGGCCGATTCACCAATAATCTTCACCGGCGGTTGCGACCGCTCGATGATTGCTCGCAGCTGGCGGTTTTCCCGCTGCAGACGGCTTCTGTCCCATGCCATCAAACAGCGCTGCTCCAGCTCATCCATGGGGAAGGGCTTGGTCAGATAGTCGCAGGCCCCCAGCTTCATCGCGTTAACGGCACTCTCAATCGTACCCTGGCCTGTCAGAATGATGACTTCCGTTTCAATCTGAGCTGTCTTCATCCGCTCCAAAACTTCCAGGCCTGTCAGTCCTGGCATGTTCATATCGACAATCGCAACGTCAAACGTCCGCCGATCACAGAGCTCCAGTGCCTCGCTGCCGTTTGCCGCTGATGCAACCGAATGCCCTTTTCTTGTCATCCAGCGAGCACAGGTTTCCCGGAAGTCCGGATCATCCTCGACGATCAACAGACTCACCGAATGCGACGTTGACATGCAAATCTCCGATTGGCCATACGATCAATTGGGGGCTCTGCCCCCGTGTCTTATCTGTCACGTTTTTAAGGCAACCACGCACCCCGTCGTCGAAACAGCGGGGGAATGTTTTATCGATTCGCCCTTGACATTGCTGTCGCAGGCCGAGGTACACCGAGAAGCAAACATGTGCGAATACGCACACACATGTGCTCCTGAGGTCCCTTCGAAGGCAGGAATGCTCGATTTATAGAGTACAACACTGCTGTTTCCGTCCGAAGCGAAATGTATTCCGCCCAACTTGAATTTGTGCGAGCAGGCCGTTTGCAGGAATACTAATCCGTTTTGGGGTCAGAACGGGCGTTGAGAGACAATCGCCGATGATGTCTGTCGCAGGTAGTGACCTTTCAGGCATCGCGTTTGTGTGCAGCGCGGGTGGGCAAAGTCAGGCAAATTTCCGCTCCGCCCTGTGAACCTGTTCCGGCCGAAATGATTCCACTATGGGCAGAAATGATGCGGTGGACAATGGCCATTCCCAGACCGGTTCCCCTCTGTCGGGTGGTGAAGAAGGGTTCAAAAATGCGGTTGCAGACTTCGGCTGGCATTCCGGGACCATTATCGCTGATGGCGACACAGACGGCAGGATGTCCATCAAGAATGCCGGGGCGACACTGTATGCGGATACTCCCCTCATCGCTGCAGGCCACAATCGCGTTTTCCAGAATGTTCTGAAAGACCTGTTCCATTCGATGAATGTCGACATCGCAGCGGCAGGATTCACACTGCACGTCTTCAGTCAGCACAAAGTTGCGATGTTTGCGAACATCAGCAAGATTCTCCCATTCTTTTCGCCATGTCAGGCTGAGGTCATGATCACGGAATTCCAGATGAATCGGAGCTGCGTAACCACGCACTTCCTCGTACAGTCGATGTAGATCCTGCAATGCCGTTTTGGCTCTGCGGGCAAGGTCCAGTTGTTCCAGCTGATCCTGAAGATCCAGAGTCAGCATATCGAGGCACGCCTGGGCACGTTGCAGTGCATTGCGGCTTTCATGAGCCAGTCCGGTAACCATCTGTCCGATGGCTGCCAGTCGTTCTGACTGAAGCAGTTGTTTCTGCACATGGTCAAGGTCTGTCAGGTCACGAACAATGCCAGTAAAAAAACGACTGGTGCCGACAGAGAATTCGCTGATCGCCAGATGCACAGGGAATTCCATGCCGTCCTTCCTTTTTGCGGAAACCTGGCGTCCCGCACCGACAATTCTGGGCTGTCCGTCATCGAGATACCTGTGAAGATAATGGTCATGCTCAGATTTGTAGGGCTCCGGCATCAGCATGGAAATGTTGCTTCCCCGCAGTTCGTGTTCTTCGTAGCCAAACATGCGAACGGTGGCAGGGTTGATCGAAACAATCTGTCCCCTTGCATCGATCGTGATGATGGCATCAACGGCCGTTTTCAGCACCGCTCGACTGCGGGCCACTTCGTCCGGCCCCGTTGTGTCCTCCAAAGACTGCGAACACAGTGTCACAAGAACCTGAGAATCTCCGGAGGGACTGCTGAACGGCGTCGCCTGCAGCATCATAGACTCCGTGTCATGATCTGCGTGTCGCGTAATGGCCACACAAGCGTGAAAGCCGTGTCCCGACTGCAGCATGGATTGCCATAGCTCATCGACGGAGTTGCTGTCGGTAGATTTCAGGGCCTCCAGTATCAGCTGGCCAATAGCCAGTCCATCGGCAGGAAAGGGAATTGCCGCTGTGAGTATTTGGGAATCGAGGCTGCACACATAGGTCAGCAAACGGATGCTTCGATTTGCTTCATAGGCGGTCATTGAAAGATCTCCGACGTGTTTCCCGGAAGAAATCCGCCTTTTGCATGTTCACCGCAGACCCCTCTTCGGAAACATTGGATTTCATGGCAGGGCGAATTCTTCATTGGGAGGCCAGAATGATTCTTCGGGAAGCATTCCTTCACAACCGTTGGAAATCCATTCCGGCAGGCGTCTGGTCAGGTGGAAGTCCGGGACCAGATCCGGTTGTAGCGAAAGCGAGCATTATGGACGGTTGCGTTTTCCTCCAGCGAGCAAATCCGTATAGACTCCGCGTTCGACCTCCAATCCTCTTTTTGCCGGGAATCAGGGTGTGAAACGGTTTCAAATTCTTGCGTTTGGCGAAGTTCTCTGGGATCTGCTTCCTGCAGGGCCCCAGTTTGGTGGTGCGCCGGCGAACTTTGCTGGCCAGGCGGCTTCCCTCGGACTCGAAGTGGCGATGTTGAGTGCCGTTGGCAACGACCCACTCGGGCAACAGGCCGTGCAGCGGCTGCTGGACGCTGGTGTGCAGACTTCACTGATTCAGACCACGAAACAATTTCCCACTGGTACCGTAGGAGTCTCGCTTGATCGTGTCGGCAAACCGATGTTTGAGATTCATACAGGATCCGCATGGGATGTCATCGAATGGTCTGATTCCGCAGCGGAATATCTTCGGACGGCGGACGTGTTGTGTTTCGGAACACTTTCGCAGCGCGGTGATGTTTCACAGGCAACTCTGCGGAGACTGCTGAAAGACGCCGAGGGTTTGCCACTGCTGCGGGTATTGGATGTGAACCTGCGACGTCCCTTTTACTCTCACTCGCTGATTTTGCGGTCCATCCAGGCGGCGAACGTGCTGAAGTTGAGCGACGAAGAGTTACCAATCGTGGCCGAAGCTGCGGGACTGTCGTCCGGACGTTCGACAGAAAGTTTGCTCGCGGATCTACGGGAGCAGTTCTCTCTGCGGCTTGTGGCGATGACACAGGGGGCTGATGGCGCGACGCTCCTGACATCTGACGCTGTGATTCGCCAGGCAGGATTTTCTGTAACCGTGGTGGACACTATCGGCGCCGGCGACGCGTTCACCGCCGCAATGCTCTGTGGACTGCTGCGGGGAGAGGAGCCGGCGAAGATTGCCATGGAAGCCTGCAGGCATGCGGCCTTCTCCTGTACTCATGCAGGAGCCCTTCCGGGTGCCGCGTCAAAAGGCTCCTGCAGCAGCGAGCAGTAGCGGGACTACCCCGATCAGACAAAGTTACAGGGCTGGAATTACATATGATCTGGCGAGTCGACGAATTCGATTGACGAGTCGTTCTCAGACCCCCGTGACGCACTGTCGAGGCTGGTCAGAGATTTCGGAAGCGCAGGACCTCGGACGCGTAATGCCGTTTATTTTGTCGCCTTTCGCTTTGCGAAAGGACGTTCTTTCACAGAGTGAAAGACGACAATCGCGAACTCCACCGAGAAAGTGAGTGCCATAGCCCGGACGCTTCTGAAGGCCTTGCGCGCGTCCATGCGTTCCGGGCGGGGCCTGGGCGCGTTGACGGCCACTCGCCGGCTGGCAGAAACCACAGAGTACGCATCCGGCCCAAAACAGTTTATCATTTCGAATTCCTGAAGTGACCACGTTCCCTGTTTCAGAAGAAATCTCATGCCTCGTTTCCTGAATCGATGGATTGTCAGCAACCTGCCCTGGTTGTGTTTGGCGATATTTTTGGGTGGTCTAAGTCTGAGTGCCAATCGAAGTCATGCGGAAGATCCTGAAACGATCCCGGATGCCCCCGGTCGATGGACTCCGGAACAGGCCAATGCCTGGTACGAAAAGCAGCCGTGGCTGGTTGGCTGCAACTACATGCCCAGTACCGCAATCAACCAGCTGGAAATGTTTCAGGCGGACACCTTTGATGCGCAGGTCATCGACCGGGAGCTGGGACTTGCTCAGAGCCTGGGCTTTAATTCTGTGCGAGTCTTTCTGCATGACCTGTTGTGGCAGCAGGATCGCGAAGGGTTTCTGAAACGTTGTGAACAAGTGCTGACGCTGGCAGATCGTCGAGGAATTCGAGTGATGTTTGTGCTGTTCGACAGCTGCTGGCATCCTCTTCCGAAGCTGGGAAAGCAACCCGCGCCGCTGCCGTTCACTCACAATTCCGGCTGGGTGCAGAGTCCCGGCGTGGAGGTCCTGAAAAACCCAGAAGCCTGGCCACACCTGAAGGACTATGTCGTGGGCGTCGTCAGCCACTTTGCCAATGATCGACGGGTCGTGGTCTGGGACATCTGGAATGAGCCGGACAACTTTGATGGTGGGGCAGCGAAGCGTCCTGGACTGGAGCCGCAGAACAAGCCCGAACACGTCAATCGCCTGTTGCCTCAGGTATTTGCCTGGGCCAGAGAAGCCAACCCCTCGCAGCCTTTGACGTCAGGTGTCTGGCGTGATTCCGAGAACATCGTGCGGCTGGACGACTGCAAGCGTATTCAGCTGGCCAACAGCGATGTGATCAGCTTTCACACCTATGGTGATGTACCATCCCTTGAACGATGTCTGAAGAATCTGGCCACGTATGGTCGCCCACTTCTGTGCACGGAGTTTATGGCTCGTCCCAACAGCAGCGTTTTTGAACCGCATTTGGGAATTATGAAGAGCCACAAATGTGCGGCCTACTGCTGGGGTTTTATCAACGGAAAATCGCAGACGATTTATCCCTGGGATTCGTGGACCAAAAGCTACAGCGGGCCGCCACCAGTCTGGTTTCATGATATTCTGGAACCGGATGGGAAGCCTTTTCGTCAGACCGAGGTCGACTACATTCGCCGTGTTACGGGCGTGAAGTAATTTCAGGGGCCGGCAATTCAGAAAAGGCAGATTTTTATGCACAGGTTTAGTCGATTGTTCTTTGCCGTAGCGGTGTTGCTTGGCTGTCGCATTGCAGCAGCGCAGTCTGCGGACGCGGAAACTTCGCCTGAAACTCTTGTGGAAGACCTTCTGTATCGCGACGAATCCGAGCTGGACGACTACGGAAAAGACCGTTGCCGACTGGACCTGTGTCTGCCGACTGACAAACGGGACTTCGCTACGGTCATCTGGTTTCATGGTGGTGGATTAACAAAAGGCCAGCGTTCGATTCCAAAAGAGCTTCGCGGCAAAGGCTTCGCAATTGCTGCCGCCGGTTACCGTCTCAGCCCTGATGTGAAAGCTCCGGTCTACATAGAGGATGCAGCAGCCGCGGTTGCATGGGTCCTGCGACATATCGAAGGTTACGGCGGGTCACCTCGAAAGGTGATCGTCTCCGGACATTCCGCCGGCGGCTATCTGACGCTGATGATCGGACTGGACAAACGCTGGCTGCAGAAGCATGCCTTCAACCCCGACGACCTCGCAGGACTCGCACCTTTAAGCGGTCAGGCAATGACGCATTTTACAATCCGTGCTGAGCGAGGCATCGCGGACACACGTCCCATCATCGATGACCTCGCGCCGCTTTATCATGTGCGTGCCGATGCGCCACCGCTGCTGCTGGTTACCGGCGACCGCAATCAGGAGCTTCTGGGACGCTACGAGGAAAACGCCTACCTCTGGCGCATGTTTCAGGAAGTCAAACATCCTGATGTGCAGCTGTTCGAGCTTCAGGGGTTTAATCATGGCCAAATGGCCCAGCCAGCGTTTCCACTGCTGGAGCGATTTGTGGCGCGGGTGACTGATCGACAGGAAAAGGCGGCCCGATAATCAGGGATTCGTCGCTGACCACATCCGTGCCCTGATTCCGCGATGCTTACTGATTGCCACAAAATTCCGTCCCAAACACGTTGAAACAGAAAGAAAAACTGATGTCCGGAAAATGCTGGAAGCGCTGGGGATTTCTGTTGATTCTGCTCGCAGATTGTGGCCTTCAATCCATGGGCGTCAGGGCTGAAGACTGGCCTCAGTTTCGTGGCCCTGGTTCTTCCGGCGTTAGTCAGTCCACCAGACCATTGCCTGTGGAAGTCGGCAAAGAGGCAAAGGTGCTGTGGAAGACAACGCTGCCCACGGGGCATTCGTCGCCGGCCATTCACGGCGACAGGATTTACCTGACAGGAGTCGACGGTGAAGACCTTGTGACGATGGGCCTTGCGCGTGCCACCGGAACAGTCCTGTGGAAGCAGAAAGTACCATGGGAATCGAAGGAAAAATTTCACACCACGGGCAGTCTGGCACAAAGCAGCCCGGCCACCGATGGTGACGTCGTGATCAGCTTCTTTGGATCCAGTGGTCTGTATGCGTGGGACAGAGACGGCAAGCCGCTGTGGAGTCACCGCATGGGACCGTTCCGGAATGATTTCGGAGCTGGCAGTTCTCCTGTGATTGACGGCGACAGGGTGGTGCTGGTGCAGGACCACGATCTGGATTCGTTTATTGTGGTCTTTGACAAACAGACCGGAAAGGAACTGTGGCGACGCGATCGATCAGAGTTTCTGCGGAACTATGCGACGCCAGTGATCTGGAACGTTGACGGAAAAAAGCAGATTGTAGTCCTCGCTACACTCCGGATTGTAGCCTACGACCTGGAAAGCGGTGAGGAAGTCTGGAGTGTTGGCGGAGTTTCCCGAATCATCAATATGACTCCGGTCATTGGTGACGACAACACATTGTACGCGGCATGTTTTTCGCCTGGCAACGAAGGAGACGACCGAGTCACGCCGTTGACGATTGACGAGCTTTTTGCGGCGGACAGTAACCAGAATGGCACGATTGAGGAATCGGAGTTTCCAGATCATCCCTTCAAAGGCCGCTTTTCTCAGCTGGATCGCAACAAGGACGAGCATCTGACGAAGGCAGAATACGAAGTGACCAGCCGCCCGCATGCCGAAGGGCGAAACGTGGTGATGGCCATTCGTCCCGGAGGGAAAGGTGATATCACCAGGACTCATGTGCAGTGGGAACACCTGCGACAGATTCCGTACTGCCCATCGCCGTTGTTCTATCGAGGAGCCTTATTCCTCGTGAAAAATGGCGGAATTCTGACGGTCCTAAAAGCAGAAAATGGGGAAGTGCTGAAGCAGAAGCGGCTGCGCGCAACCCAGGACTACTATGCATCGCCGGTGGCAGGAGATGGCAAGGTGTATCTTCTGAATGTCAACGGAGAACTGACTGTGCTGAATGCCGACACATGGGACGAACTGCATACCGCCAGTCTGGACGGCGATGCACACGCCACACCGGCAATCGCCGATGGCCGTCTGTATGTGCGAGTTGGAGACCTGCTGTACTGCTTCGGCGAATAGCGAAGCACGGACTCTGATTGCTGACTGACTGTCGGCTAGTATTTACATTGCACAACGCGTGGCTCCACCCCTCTGCAGAGCGGGTGGAGCGGTGGCGGTGATTGATAGCGACAAATCCAGGCGGCTGAGAAATTAGTGACCTGGCGAGTAATCGGTCAGCTGCATGTAGACGGATTCAACTTTGTCCACCAGCTTGCCGTTTCGCTGGGTTTCTTCGGCAACTTTCTGCCATTCCGGATCGCTGCGAAAGGCGGCCCATGAGGCGTCGGCTGCAGCCTTGTCTTTGTGGGCGATCACGTAGATCAGGGTGTTCGGCTTATCAACCGGAGTCCAGTACATGATGTTTTTCATGCCGTGCTTTTCGAACAGCATCGTCGTGTGATTGCGAAAGCGGGCGTTCAGTTCATCCAGTTTGCCTTCCGGCGTGTAGTAGGTACGCAGTTCGTACAGCATCGTGTTTTCCTTCGTTTTTTCGTCAGCCGCAGAGGCGGAATGAAATAGAGGGAACTGCAGGACAGCAACGGCTGCCACCAATCCACTCGCCAGACCAAACCAGAAATTTCTTTGCATGACCAGAATCTCCTGAAAAACGGGCACAACGGAACGCGGGGATGCTAACAGGTTCAGACAAATTGTCATCGCCTCCACGCAGAACAGTCGGTGCTGCCGATGGTCTGCCGCCGGAATTTGATTGCGGGGTCCCCATCCGTTGGTGGTGACGCAGCAGGCTGGGGGGACCACCGAGGAGCTTTTATGATTTTGAAGGCAGCAGCAGCAGACCGCGAGCCTCTGCTGCCAGAAAGATCGAGCCCGTAATCACGACGACTCCAGCGGGGCCGGCCAGTGCCTGTGCCATTTCAATGGCAGGCCCGGGACCTTCTGCGGTGTGCATCAGGGATGAAAAGTTCAGGGCCGGCTGGATCTCTGTGGCAAGAGTCAGTAGCTGATCCGTGGGAACGCTGCGTGGATTGGTGAGAAACCGAGTGAGCACGACCTCGTCAAAATGTGGCAGGATCGCCTGCAGCATACTGACGGCGTCCTTATCACTGGAAACGGCAAAGACCAGAATTCGACGGCGGTTTTTCCATTCCTGACCAGTCAGCACCTGCGCCACCGCCCGCATGGAATCCGAATTATGAGCAGCGTCCAGAACGATGGTGGGATGACCGTCGAGGACTTCGAATCGCAATGGCCACTGTGTCGTTCGAATTCCCTCGGTAATGCAGTGGGCTGTGACTTGTGTCCAGCCAGACTGCTGTACAAGTTCACAGGTCATTGCTGCCAGACTGGCGTTGTGGGCCTGGTGTTTGCCAAGCAGAGGTATAGAGACCTCGTTTAGTGTCTGGGTGGGCGTGATGATCTGAACACTCTGCGTTCGACGTCGGGTGGAGCTGGACTCCGGCAGTACCTCTTCGGACCACGCGAAATCACGTCCGCAGACATATCGCTGACATCCCCGACGTTCTGCGGTGGCCCTGACCTCCGCATCCGCCTCGCCTGGCAGCTGTCCCTGCACAACAGGAACACCGTTCTTGATGATGCCCGCCTTTTCCGCAGCAATTTTTTCGAGGGTGTCGCCGAGAATATGAGTATGATCCAGTCCGATGCTGGTGATCACGGTCACCAGAGGCCGACAGACGTTTGTACAGTCCAGACGGCCGCCCATGCCGGTTTCCAGAACCGCGATCTCTACCTGTTCTTCATCGAACAGCATCCAGGCCATCAGCGTGGTCACTTCAAAGAACGTGGGAATCCGGTCCGCTGTTTCCACGTCAGCTGCCCGCAGCATATCACGCAGCCGGGACACCAGTTTTGCAATACGTTCCGGGGAAGGAATGTTCCCGTTCACCCTCATGCGTTCTTCAAATTGCTCAATGTGCGGTGAAGTGAAAAGGCCTGTTCGAATTCCCGAATACCGCAGCGCTGAATCAATCATGGCGGCGGTTGAACCCTTGCCTTTAGTGCCGGCAATATGCACCGCGGGAATACGCAGGTGCGGAGCCCCGATCAGATTCAGCAGACGCTCGACCCGCTCCAGGCGAAATGGGTTTTGCCCCGCAGGCCGAGTTCGTTCGTAATCGATCCTGTCGTACAGCCAGCTCAATGCTTCTCTGTAGGCGTCAGATGGTACCGTGCCTGAAGTGTTCATCAAAAAGTCCTGAACCGACCGAATCCCTCGGTCAACCGAATAAAGCTGGTGGAAAACCTGCAGTGCCTGCGGAACCAATGCGCGGGCAGCGGCGTGGTTGACCGGAAGAAACGTAGCAGTGTAACGAACAACCGTAGAAATCGGCAGTGCGGATCTCGTTTCTGCCCGATCGACCCTGCAAACTCCGGACAGAACCATGCTTTGAAAAGCTGGAATTTTCGAGAAACAGCGTGTCAGAGGGATGGAACGACAGGGAAATCCAGAGGGATGCGATGTGATGCCAGCGAAAAACTGAAAAGAAGTATCGGAAAAACCATGTTCCGGGCAGCTCCTGGGACGCCGTCGGGGCAATTCTCGCGGAAACGGCGGTTTCTGCATTGGGATTCCCTTCAATAATGCAGAAATCCAGTTCTTTTGGAAACGGACTGATGAAATTCAGGAGTCGCTCAGCCCTTGAGACTGCGGGGGTGGTAAGAACACGGGCCAGCGGCTGAAAGCGGATTGCAAATCATGACTATCGCACTAGGATTTACAGTGGCGGGGAGCCTGTCGGCAGGATCCTGCGTTTTTCCGACAACCGGATGGCACGCACAGTGCAAATCAGCCGTTGTATCCGGTAGAATCTCGGGCAGGAAAGTCTAAGCAAAAACGAACTGGCCCACGTTCAGATTGCGATCATGGCGATCATGGTGCCTTATCAGAGACAGGGATTATTCAATGAATCATGCTGAGAGAGTTGTCGGATATCTGCCTGCGATAGAGGCGTCCGATCCCAGCAGCATCCACGCCGGAACGACTCCCGGAAGCTTTGCCAAAGCACCGCGAATTGCTGCAGGCAAAACCGGCGCGTTAACTTATTCGTCTCCGGATACGCCGGGGATGCCATTGCCATCAGAGAAAACCGCATGGGACTTCATGCCTGCAGACTGGATTCTTCGTGCAGGTTACGAAAACCAATATGAGTGTGCCGAAGCGTGGCAGGCGCCGGCTGGATTTCAGCCGATTACCCAGCTGGAGTTTGCCAGACTGGGGCAGATCACACCCGAAATGTTTCGGGTTGCTGAATGCGAAGTTCATTTAACGGCACAGCAGATTTGTGACGAAGTCGCGGCAGGACGAATGGTGATTCCTGCCAATCGCCACCACCTGAAGTACAAGCTGCAGCCGATGTGCATTGGTCGTGCATCCCGCACCAAGATCAACGCCAACATGGGAGCCTCGCCCGTCTCATCAGGAACTGAGGAAGAAGTCGAGAAACTGCGCTGGGCAGAACGCTGGGGCGCTGACACCGTCATGGATCTGTCCACCGGCGGTGATCTGGATGCCTGCCGCGATGCGCTCATTCGCAACAGCACTGTGCCCATTGGCACCGTTCCAATTTACTCCATGATCATCGGGCGAAAAATCGAAAGCCTTACCATCGAGATCGTACTCGAATCGCTGGAACATCAGGCTCGCCAGGGTGTCGATTACTTCACCATCCACGCCGGTGTCCTGCAGGAGCATCTCCCCTATGTGAAGGATCGGTTGATTGGGATCGTCAGCCGTGGCGGATCACTGCTGGCCAAGTGGATGATTCACCATGACCAGCAGAACCTGATGTACACGTACTGGGAAGCCATCTGCGATGTTATGCGTCAGCACGATGTGACGTTCAGTATTGGTGATGGACTGCGACCGGGCGGACTGGCAGACGCCACCGACCTCGCACAGCTGGCGGAATTGTCCACACTGGGCGAACTCACGGAACGCGCATGGCGACGAGGCGTGCAGGTGATGGTTGAAGGTCCGGGACATGTCCCTCTGGACCAGATTGAATTCAATATGAAGCTGCAGCGGCGGCTGTGTCACGGTGCCCCCTTTTACGTGCTCGGACCTCTGGTGACGGATATGTTCCCCGGCTACGATCACATTACCAGTTGTATTGGGGCCACCAATGCCGCATGGCATGGCGCCAGCATGCTGTGTTATGTGACCCCGAAAGAACATCTGGGACTGCCGAAAAAAGACGACGTCAAACAGGGCTGTATCGCCTACAAGATTGCCGCCCATGCGGCAGACGTCGCCCTCGGAATTCCCGGAACCCGCGACCGCGACGATGAACTGACAAAGGCTCGCGCCGCACTCAACTGGCAAAAGCACTTTGACCTCAGTTTCGACCCCGATACCGCTCGCGCTTACCATGATGAAGATCTTGACGTCGACACCGATTTCTGTGCGATGTGTGGTCATGACTGGTGCAGCGTACGAATCAGCAAGGAAATTCAGCAGTTTGCCAGCGGTAAAGTCGCAGAATTTCAGTGGAATAAAGCGAAAGTCACCGAGGCTCTCACAGTAGAACAACGTGAGATTCTGGAAAAACGCGGAGTCCTTTCCCCCGAGGAAATTCATCGCCTCGCCGGGAAGACCAGAAAGTCTGTTGGTGCAGAATCCGGAAAAGCCGATTGTCACAGTGACTACGTCGACGATGATCAGGCCCTGAAAATTCAGCTGGTGCAACTGCAGACGGATCATTCCTGAAAGCTCAGGTTCCCTGATTCAGCAGATAAATCAATCAATGGGTTCGGGCTTCGCCAGTTCTTTCCACAGAAGGGCTGCAGCCCGACACCAATCTGAATGTTTCCTTTGTTCTTCATCAACGGCGTTCGCTTTAGCACTCGGGCACCTACCACACAGACCACCGCTTGCTGCAACAAAATTGCAGCCTCGTAGTTTCACTGAGTCATTTGTCCGAATCCCATCTGGGAAAATTCACGCCAGCGTTGTTCACCTGCCGTTGCGACACTGCCAGTTGGGGCATGCTTGCGTGCGGACGCCGTCGCAGAAGTCCCATATTTTCCACGGTCACCTAACCTACCTCGTGCGTTTTTTGGGTGCACGCGATATCCACTGATCGCATCCATTGCGGAAATGCACTGAGTGATCACTGCGGGACGCCCCGCGACTGAGAAATCGGCCCCGCATCCTCAGAGCCGCCACTCGATTTCAGTACCTCAGTTTGGTTTTAAGTGGGAAACTCCGAATTCCCAATTGCAAATCTGTTTTATCTGTGGAATTCTCTTGCGTCAGGCAATATCTAGCGTTCACCTAGTGTATAAATCAACATACCGCCTGTGGCGATATCAGATTCCGGGCATAAGTTGTTTGTGTGTGACAACTGATTTTTCAGGAGGCGACTTTGTCAGCCTGAATGCGCCCCCATCCGCCAGACAAACTCCGTCGCCCAGCAGCTAATTATGAACTCACAACTGATGGCTGGCGCAAACCATGCAGGAATCCCTGTTCTATTTCAGGAATGCCCCATGATCGACATTGATCCCATGGTAGATTTTGCCTGCAAGATGGTCCTCGGAAATCCGGCTCATTCCGGACTGACCGTGCATTTTCTGAATTCCGTTCTGCGATTGCCTTCGCCAATTGTGCAGGTCGAACATCTCAATCCCATTGTCCCGCCGAAATTCGAAACCGATAAACTCTCGGTGCTGGATATTCTGGCGCTGGACGATCAGGGGCGCCGTTACAATATCGAAGTGCAGCGCCGAATCGAAAATTCGCTGCAGGAACGGCTCGCCTATTACGCTGCTACTCAATTGGTCGATCAGATCAGTAGAGGACAGGGATACCGCGAACTGCAACCGTCGATTGGGATTTGCATTCTCAAAGGGACACTCTTTGCTGAGGTCACCGACTACCATCAGCAATTTCGACTGAGAACCACAGCCGGGCTTGAACTGACATCCTGTCTGGAAATCCATACCCTCGAACTATACAAATTCCGGCAGGCAAAGGGTAAAATCGAGGACGCTGGTCCGTTGGACGACTGGATGGATTTTTTCTGCAACGCGAAGGGATCTGATACACAATCCCTAAAGCAGCGTTTGGGCTCCCCGATCTTCGACGAAGCGATAGGAATCCTGGAA
>CAIQIE010000264.1 GCA_903871805.1 uncultured Planctomycetaceae bacterium
CTGTCGGCTTTGATTGTCAGCTGGAACGAAGACTTTGAGGTGTCTTCTCGATCAATAGAGAACTTTCCGTCGACTTCATTGAAGCGACCGTGGATCCAGCTGATGTCGAGGTGTCTGGCTTTGAAGCTGACAGACGAATGCACGGCATCGTAGACGTATTCTTCAGCGGCGGTTGCAGCGCACGTGCTGATTGCAGAAATGAGCAGACCTGACAGAATTCTGCCAACGGTGGATTTGGTGATCATCAAGTGACTCCTGTGTAAAGCTCGGAACATTCATGGAACAGTGACACTGGCGTCAGATGGTATCTCCACTGATGGACAGGGTAAAGCAGATGCGGATGGCAACAGCGTGGAATGTTCCCCGGTGTGGGTGCGGTGCGAGATTCCGGACGGTTGATGTTGCGGACCGCACGACTGTCAGGTCAGGATTTCCTGAATAACGTGACCGTGAACATCTGTCAGTCGGCGATCAACGCCATCTGTGCGTACGGTTAGTCGTGTGTGGTCGATTCCCAGCAGATGCAGGATGGTGGCGTGAACGTCGTAGACCTGCGTGGGATTTTCGCGATCGAGTGGTTTGTAGCCCCATTCGTCGGAATCGCCATGGCTTACACCGCCGCGGATTCCGGCGCCGCAGAGCCAGTTGGTGAAGACATAGGGATTGTGGTCTCTGCCGCGACTTCCCTGGGTGGAGGGCATACGTCCGAACTCTGTGGTCCAGAGGATGATGGTATCTTCGAGGAGTCCGCGTTGTTTCAGGTCACGAATAAGTGCGGCTGTACCGACGGCCATTCCGGTGGCCAATGGTCCGTGGTCTCGTTCGATGTCTTCGTGGCTGTCCCAGTTGCGTCTTGGGAAGCCGTTATCGTTGCCGCTCCAGATCTGGACGAAGCGAACTCCGCGTTCCAGCAGTCGTCGAGCGATCAGACATTTTCTGCCGAAGTACTCGGCTTCTTCCGGAGCATTGATTTCGGTGGGCCATGTGGTGCCGGCATTTGCAAGGCCATACATTTTCAGGGTGGCTTCTGTTTCACCGGAGAGGTCAAATGCTTCGGGAGCGCTGAGTTGCATCCGGGCAGCGAGTTCGTAGGAACGAATTCGGGATTCCAGTCGTGAATCGCCAGGTCGCTGGGCGTTGTATTGTCGATTGAGTTGTCGGAGTAATTCCTGACCGTCAGTTTCACCAGCGGGGGTCACAAAGTCGGCTTTGGCATACAGATCATCGACAGGCGATTCTCGCTGGGGAAAGATCATGGTGCCCTGCGTGCTGGCGGGTAGAAAAGCGGAGCCCCAGTTCTTGGGACCATTGCTGGCAAACCCTCTGTGATCGGGCAGCACGACGAAGGCGGGCAGGTTTTCATTCAGGGATCCGAGTGCATACGTGACCCATGCGCCCATGCCTGGAAAGCCGGGGCGGTCAAAGCCGGTGGACTGGAGATAGGTTGCCTGGCTGTGGACACCGGTTTTGCCGACCATATTGTGGAGGAAGGCCATATCGTCGACAAAGTCCCCGAGGGGTTTGACGACGTCGCTGAGATGTTTGCCGCATTGTCCGTACTGGGCGAAGCGAAAGGGGGATTTCATCCATGGGCCGAGTCCATTTTGGAACGCTTCGACTGGTTCGCCGAAGTCGGAAGGCTGCCCGTGATGTTTTTCGAGCTGGGGTTTGTAGTCCCAGAGATCCACGTGGCTGGCGGCCCCGCCCATGAAGAGTTGAATGACGCGTTTTGCCTTTGGCGGGTGATGCAGTGCCTTGAGTGTGGCACCGGCGCCTACATCGTCCGGGCGAGAATCGTGATGACTTCCGTGGGCCTGATCTTCAAGCAGCATGACGGTGGCTGCGAGGGATGCAAACTGATGTCCGGCGTTCAGAATCTGTCGTCGCGATGGAATTCTGAGGTGCTGAAACATCGGGAAGACTCCGGGTTGCCTGAGGTGGCTGTGGTGGAAGATCTGAGGCAGGGCAACGTGATTTTGGGGGAAATGCGAGGCCTTGTGAGCCGCGACTGCAGATGACGGAACGGTCTATATCGTATCGAACGCCCCCGGGCATCTCAAAATGTCTTTGGGGAAATCTGAATTCGTTGCTGGGAACTGCCGCGGATGAGAGGGCCTGACTGCTGAGAGGATTCCGTACATGGCGGGGGGACGCGGCCGAAGCTGCAGTGGCCTGAATGTTCTTGTCGAGGGCTGTCCCGTTTTGCGGTGTGCCTGCTCTGTGATTCCGGACAGACGATTGAATGCCGCGCCCGGATTCGGGAGACTCAAGGTTGATAAGAGGACTCAGGGCAGACAAACAGAGCCCGAGGGTGATGTTTCCTGAAAGGACTGTGGTGATGCAGTTTTGTTTCGCGGTGTTCAAATTTGTCTGTCTCTGTGCGCTGATTGAAACCTGTGTGGACGGCGCGGATTGGATTGAGATTGAGGTAACGGACCGAGCGACAGGTCGTGGCATTCCGCTTGTGGAGTTGACGACAGTCGACGATGTGACCTGGATTACGGACAGTGCAGGTCGCGTGGCGGTGAATGAACCGCAGTTACTGGGCCAGACGATTTTTCTGAAAGTCAGTTCTCCGGGATATCAGGTGGACCGGGATGGATTTGGCATCGCGGGAGTGCGTCTGACGCTGGAAGCGGGGAAGTCGCATCGTATTGAGTTAACTCGCACAAACATTGCGGAAAGGCTTTATCGCATCACAGGACGAGACCGGTATCTGGATTCGCAGAGACTCGGGAAATTCCTGCCGTCGGGGAATGCCGTGGAGCACGGTCTGGTTGTGGGACAGGATTCGGTGCAGAACGCTGTTTACCGGGGGAAATTTTACTGGTTCTGGGGTGATACCAACCGCTTGTCTTATCCGCTTGGTTTGTTTCGCACGGCGGGTGCATTGAGCAGTTTGCCGGGGAAAGACGGATTTGATGCGGGATCAGGGTTTGAGTTGCGGTACTTCACTGGCCGGGATGGTTTTGCGAGAGCGATGGCGGACGTGGCGAACAAAGAGGGCGTCGTCTGGATTCATGGTGTGACTGTGGTTACTGGCGATCGCGGAGAGGAACGCATGGTGTGTCAGTATTCCAGACGACGGGGTTTGAGTGAACCGCTGGAGCAGGGGCACATGGTTTGGAATGACGCAACGGAGGCGTTTGAAATTCTGGAGACACTGGATCTGAAGGAAACATGGCGTCAGTTGCGAGACCATCCCGTGCGGATCAATCACGGGGGCGTGGACGGGGGCGGGGACTACCTTTATTTCGGGAACCCATTTCCGGTGACCCGAGTGCCGGCGACCCTTGCGGCTATCCGGAATCGGGATGCCTATGAATCGCTGACCTGCGTGAAACGGATTACGGGTGATGACGGGCAACAGCCGGAGCTGGACCGGGAGGCGTCGGGAAAACTTGTCTGGGACTGGAAGAAAGCCCCACCGGTAACGCAGCAGGACGAGCAGCGCTGGCTGAAGATGGGGGTAATGCGTCCGGAGGAGGTGCGTTTTCTGCCTGTGGACAGCAGGCGATTGGAACGACGAGTTTTGATGCATGCGGGAACGGTCTACTACAATTCCTGGCGAAAAAAGTGGGTGATGATTGCGAACGAACAGTCGTGGGAGGAGAGCAGTCCGTCATTTTTGGGTGAGGTCTATTATGCGGAATCTGACAGTCCGCAGGGGCCTTTTCTGAGGGCCGTGAAAATTGCGACTCATCCGGGCCAGAGTTTTTACAACCCTTGTCAGCATCCGGAGATGGATGAGGAGGGAGGTCGGTTTGTATACTTTGAGGGGACTTACACCAACACATTCACCAGGTCAGCCGCGACACCGCGTTACAACTACAACCAGTTGATGTATCGACTGGATCTTTCCGGCGGTTGGCTGGAAGAGGGTATCCGATAGCAGAGCGAGCGGTTGTTGGGAGAGATTGGAAACTTTTGGTGCGTCGCCGGGTTCGTGTGGAATAAATGCAACGATCACAGCGAGGGCCTGCTGCTTGGATTCAGGTGAGTGTCTCTGGCTGAGCGTGAGATCTTTGTTGGAATTTGGCAGGATTTTTGTCTAAAACATCGGAGTTTTCCCCAAATATTGGTAGTCAGCGTATCATGTCGCATGTGAAATCAAGCGAGATGTCTGGGAAAAGTTCTGAACAGGCCCGTGAAATCCGGAAAGGCGGAGTGAATCTGACTCGCCGGTGGTATTTCCGGGGAGTGTCGGGTGGGTGGTGTTGGGTTTCTTTGTTTGTGATTCATTGGACGGCAGGAGCAAGTCGTTCGGTAAAATCCGTGGGGTTGTTTCATGGCAGAAGGTTTCAGAAAACCATTGACGGATTCCGCTGGGTCTGAGGTGACGGATCGTTCGCTTGTCGCGAGACTCAAAGATGGCGACGAGACGGCGGCCACTGAGTTATATCGTCGCTATGCGGCAAGATTGCATGGAATGGTGGATCGTCAGATGTCAGCGGGAATTCGCCGGACACATGAGCCGGATGACATCGTTCAAAGTGCCTTTCGCAGTTTGTTCAGAGGGGTTTCCTCGGGTTCCTACAATGCCCCTGCGGGAAATTCCCTGTGGAGTCTGCTGGCCGTCATTGCGATTCACAAGGTTCGCCGAAAGGTCTCGCGTGACCGAAGTGTCGTGGCTGGTTCCTTTGTTCAGATGGAGGACGCATCATCGTCATCTCAGGAGATCCCGGGGACAATTTCTGAGCAGCAATTTGAGAGTTCGTTGAATGAAGCGATTGAGTTTCTGCAGCCGCATGAGCGAGAAATTGTGGCGTTGCGTGTACAGGGGTTTACTGTCGAGGAGATTAGTGAGCGTGCGTCCAGGAGTTGTCGAACTGTAGAGAGGACATTGCAGAGGATTAGGGAGAAGTTATCGGAAAAATTGCTGGAAGACTGCGATCCAGGACATGCGGAGTGATGCGGGAAGTGTATTAGGGGCTATTTTGGAAGATTCATGGCGGGCTGTTGGCAAAATTGGGCCTTCGGAACGATGGTGGTGTTATTTCTGAGAGGGAAAACCCGTGTTGTTAGCGAAAAAGCACCATGTTCTGGGCGTTCTGGCGGCGGTGTAGTCTTAAGTGATCAGCATTTTTTTACGGGGCTTGCGCCTCGTTTTTTGCCGTGGCCGTGACTTGCGGGATGACAGGGTCGTAATTTCGCGTCTTGATGAGATTGGTGAAACCAATGAAGGGTATCTCGTCAAAATCTATCGTGATTGACGATGCGATTGAGCAGTTTGAGCGGGACTGGCAATCGGGCAGTCCTGATTTGATAGAGAGTGTGGTTCGGGCATCGGGTCTGGGGGCCGACGGTGAGTTGATTGTTGAATTAATTCGGGTGGATATCGATCGGCGGTACTCGGCGGGGATTGAAGTGCAGCTGGAGGGTTATTTCGATCGATTTCCTCAGTTGCGTGAAATGCCGCAGCATGTGGCTGCGATTTGTTTTGAAGATTTTCGTGGGTGGAAGAGACGTAAAAGGCCATGTTTAGTCAGTCGCTGGGCGTCATTTCCGGGTGTTGATTCGCAGGCGTGGTTTCAGGAGTTGATTTCCGGAACGCAGCTTTCCCCTGGTTCCCAGCTTGCAGGTCAGTATCCGTCGACGGCATCATTTCTCAGTTCTGAAGCGGGTTTTCGTGCTTCGGATTCCGAGGATCAGGGTGGAGAGTTTTCCGGGGATCGCATAGGAGATTTCGAGTTAGTGTCGCTGCTGGGGGAGGGTACCTTCAGCAAGGTTTTCCTGGCGCGGCAGTTGTCGCTTGGTCAAAGGTATGTTGCGGTAAAAATTGTCGACCGTCCGATGCAGGAGCAGTTTCATCTGGCTCGTCTTCATCACACGGGGATAGTTCCACTGTACTCGTGCCACGAAGTGCAGAAAAAGTGGGTTTTGTGCATGCCCTACAGCGGGGCGACGACTATAGCGAGGTGGCTGCGTGAAGTGCGTGTACCGGCAGACAGGACGGGAGCGAGTCTGACATCGTCAGTGAAATCGGCACAGGAGAAATTAGCGGGAAGCCAGGCGGGTAGTGAGGGACTGTCTGGTGCGCAGAGTACCGATACGATGCCTTCGCTGCAGAGATGGCATAAGGCGGCATCAAGACCGCTGGAGCAGCTGGTGAAGCTGAATGCCGGGCAGTTGGCCTTCTGGATCTTCCGGCGTTTGGGAAGTGCCTTGGCGCACGCGCACCAGCGGGGGCTGGTGCATGGCGACCTGAAGCCCGCGAACATCCTGTTTCGCAATGATGGCGAGCCGGCACTGATTGATTTCAATCTTTCGCAGCATACGGAGACCCATCCCAGGGTCTGGTTGGGCGGAACGCTGCCCTACATGGCGAAAGAGCAACTGCAGCAATTGAAATCTCAGACGACTGGGACGGCGCGCGCGGAGTATGACATTCATGCTCTGGGGGTCATTATGTTTGAGATTCTGGAGGGGCGTTTTCCGTTTACACCTGCTGCCAGTTCTGCGTCCGAGGACCTGCAAACAGCACTGAATAGTTATGACGTGAAGCCGGTGTTTCGCAATCGCTCAGTTTCTTCGGGGCTTCAGTCGATCATTGTCACCTGCCTTTCAGAAGAGGTTTCAAAAACCTACCCAACGGCCACAGAATTGCTGGTGGATTTGGAGCGGGAAGCCGCGAATCAGCGTCTGAAGTATGCCTCAGAGTCGTGGTTTAGAAGTCGGCTTCCAAAGATCATGCGGCGGTACCCGAGAGCCCTTTCATCCGGTCTGATAATCAGCATTTCGATGCTGATCATCGGGGGGCTGGTCATGGGCCTGCTAAACGCTCGTGAACGTTCTCTGCGCCTTCAGGCTCTTGAATCACTGCAGGAACTGAGAACGCTGTCCGACCAGGCATTTGGGGCATTCACGCTTTCGGAAATGGTGGAGGAGGACGACCTTGCAGGAATGTCAGCGGCTGTATTGAATGACTGTTTTCATTCGATGGCTCCTTCGTCAACCGAAACATTTGGTGAAACCTGGAGTGGTCTAATCGGAAGATTGAGTGAGGACGAGAAGAAGGAAGCGGAGGAACGACTGCTTGGGCTGGGGTTAATTGCAGGTCAGGGGATTTTGACGGCAAGATCCAGTAATGTCGTGCCTGAAGGTAAACTGCCGGTTCAGAGTGAAACACTGGAATATCTGAAACAGATGTATGCCGTTCTTCCGAAACGGATAAAAGTCAGTGTTTCCGGTCGGGTGTTCGCAGACATTCTCGGTGAGTCCGGAGGGATGGAGGCAACTTCGGCCAAAGCCGCTGCGCAGCCGAAGTCCCTGGACTCTGACGCACAGGGGGCTCTTTTTTATGCGTTTGGGCTGATGCTTCATCACCAGCCAGAGAAAGCACTGGATTTAATGAGTCGGATCTCCGTCCCGGAATCACTCGGGCCTTTTTACTGGATGCTTCGTGGTCGATGTCAGTTTGCACTGGCGCAGTACAGAGAAGCAGAGGCGTCGTTTTCGGCAGTGCTGAGTCTTGCCGATGGTGTTGACAGCGCCAGAATGGGTCGTGGCTATGCCCTGCTGCGCCGTGGAAAGTTTACTGAGGCCGAGGCCGATTTTTCAGAGGTTTTGCGTCGAGACCCGGGGTTTGCTGGTGGCTACAGACAGCGGGCTGATGCTCGGCTACGGCTGGGGCGAGATCAGGACGCGCTGGCAGATCTGAACCGAGCCATCGAACTGAATCCGGATTCCAGTCGAATTCGACTGATGAGAATGACACTGCTTCGCAGGTTGAAGCAGACAGCGGAGGCCGATCAGGATTTTGACTTTGTCATGCAGAACGACCCAGTGTCAGTCGAGGACTGGCATGACAGAGCCGTTGCGAGGCTTCCGGAAAATCCGGAGGAAGCGTTGAAAGACTTACAGAAGGCAGAAAATCTGTTTGGGCCCATACCAATGATCCTGCAGACCATGGCGCATGTACTTTCTGAACGCCTGCACAGAGAATTGGACTCGATCGCGGTTCTGGATCGTGTGCTGGAGCAAAACCCTCGCTATCAGAACGCGCTTTCGGGCCGTGCGGTACTTTATGCCAGGGCTGGAAACCGGGAGCGAGCGAAGGGTGATGTGGACACCCTGTTAAAACTGCCAGAGCCCCGTACAGCGCAGATTAATTACCAGATCGCGTGTGCTCTGGCACTGGTCTCTGAAAGTCAGCCGGAGCTTCAGCAGGAGGCCCTGGTGTGGCTGGCCCGAGCGGTCGCTGGAGGGTATGGTGGAGATCTTCTGGATACAGATCCGGATTTGCAGCCGATTCGAACGCTGTTGGATTTTCAGATGATTCGAAGAACAGCAAAGATACTTGCTGGTCGAAACCGTTCAGGCTGATTCTGAATCGACTGGGTACGATCTGCGTAATGCGCGTGCAAATATCTGCGAATTGGCCTTTGTCAAAAGAGGCGTCCTGCCTGAAAATATTGGTTCTAACGCGGACACAACAGGAAGGAAGACCTTTCATCGACGGTCAGGTTACAGCAGGGATGCTGGTCTGCGCAATTCCAAGGAATGCGGGTAGCGGCTGGCTGACCAAAAACTGGCGGAATTTTGGCAGACGCTGCAGCAGGTAGCCGGAAGTTTCTGAATCCAGCTATGGGCCCTGCTGATGCTGAGGGGTTTGAAGACTCCGTGGAAAAGCAAGTTCGAGAACGGGCTCGAACTTTTGTGGACTGGTGCTTCAATGCCCTGCAATCAGAGGCAGTAAAAGCGCTGCCGCAGCAGGTCGAGCATCTCGGTCAGAGGTACCGAAGACCCGAAGAGAAGACACCCCATACAAAAGTGCTCACTCGTTTTGGCGACATCAGATTGACCAGAGCCACTTATCGCCAGGGGAGCCATAGCCGGACGATCGCGCCGCTGGAGAAAGTTCTGGGCATTGAGTGCGGTGCGACTCTGGGCGCTCAGGATCTTGTGGGGCGTCAGGTCGCCGCAACCGGATCGTTGCAGGGACGCAGCATTGACCTCATAGCCGAACGCACGGGGGCAAGGATTGGGGTCAAAAAACTTCGCAACCTGAACAATGCGTTGATGGAACGAAAAAAAACACAGCGAAAACGTGGCGCTGTCGGTCAGTCGGGATGATGTCAGCCCGGGGATCGCACCGTTTGGAAACTTTGAAATGGCATCGGTTGTGACGGTGAGTGTGTACGACAGTGGCTTGCGAATCGGCACGGTCTATCTGGCCTGTGCTCCAGAAGAGAATCAGGAAACGCTCAGTCGGAATCTCACCTCGTTGCTGAAGTCGAATATTCGAAATCGCGGTTCGAAACTGAGCCGCCTTGTGTATGTCAGAAATGCGGGGAAAATTGAAACTTCGTATTGGAAAAGTGTGCTCCGGCATCTGAATGTGGATGGCGAACGAATTAAGATCGAGCGAATTGTTGATTACTACCACGCCATCCTGCGACTGCCGACGATCGCCGATGCGCTGCTGCTGACATCTTCGCAATGCACAGAGTGGATGAAGCGAGTTCGCAAGCTGCTGCTGGAACCTGGTGGCTGGGACGCGTGATGCGATCCATCGTAAGTATGAAGCAGCAGCTGGCGTCAATCCTGCCAGCAGGAAAGACCTTCAGGCAGCGAAATGTTATTTCTATCGCTACCAGAGATTCATGAACTATTCGTAGTACCGCAGCAACGACAGCCCGATCGGCAGCGGCATTGTGGAATCTGGGAGTAAGCAGATTGTGACCGAACGTCTGAAGCTCTCCGGTCTGCGGTGGTATCACGCCGGAGCCCGTCAGATCATGACTCTCAGATCCATCCTGCTCAGCTAAACCTGGACCGCAAAATTCCGAAACGCGTTAGTAGTACTGCCAGCCGTCAATACCCGAATCAGGCAACAATCTCCACGATTGCCATGTCTTGCAGCGTAACGACCGGATCGCACCCAGTTGACTGTTTCTCTATGGTTTAAGTAGTTGCGTGGGTGAATACCCGCGGCACAGTTGTTCAGTGAAAGTGTTGCATAATGACATAGCACTGTTTTATTTTGCCCGATCTCTAAAATGCCCAATTTTTATGGCGTAGAGTTTAGTACAACAGGCCTTCGACTAGTTACGGGCCTGTGTCTGCTGATCTGTGGAATCATTGGCACGTTTTTTGATTCCGCCGCGGCTGGGACAAATTCTATTTCAGATCTTGTGTGTGGGGTGGGTACATGGCATTCAATCGACGTCGTCGCGCATATACTCAAAAAACACCTGGGGCGGTACAGGTCAGTGAGTTTCTGGAAGATCGTCGGCTGTTGACAGCTTATGGAAATGCCTGGCCGGATGCTCGTAGTCTGAGTGTCAGTTTTCCGTCCGACCTGACGCCAATCGGGGCCGAAACGAATCAGCTCCGGTCGACGCTTGATGCGGTTGCTGCGCGTGCGGAATGGCAGACGACGGCGCTTCGTGCGATTCAGCAGTGGGCAGAAGTTGCGAACGTCAATATTGGTCTGGTGGCTGACCGGGGTGATGCGTTTGGCACGGTGGGGCTTTCCGGTAACGATCCGCGGTTTGGAGAAATTCGCATCGGTGCTTTTCCTCAGTCGGGGGTTTTGGCGTCGGCAATTCCAAATCAACCATTGGCAGGGACATGGTCCGGGGACATCCTGCTGAATTCCCAAGTCGATTGGATGCTGGCCGGTCCCGGTCAAAAGAAGGCTACTCAAGCCGGGGCTGTCGACTTATTCACTGTGTTGATGCATGAATCCGGAAATTCCCTTGGCTTGAAGGATCGGACTGAGCGTGGTTACGTGATGTCAGGCAACTACAATGGGGCTCGAACAGGGCTGACCGCTGGAGACATCGCAGACATACGCCAATTGTATGGAGCGCGACAGGATATTTACGAACCAGTCTCTAATGACACGACGCAGAGTGCCTCGGTCATTTCCATGAATGCATCAGCCCTTGCGGCGGAACGAATCGTGACGCGAGGCAGTCTGAATTCCGCAAGCGATGTGGACTACTACTCATTCACTGTGGCACCGGGAAAAACGAGTGCAACGATCACGTTGTGGGCATCGGGGATTAGCCTGCTGGAGGGGGGAATTAAAGTCAGAAAGGCCTCTGGTCGTTTGGTAGGCTATAGCCAGTCACAAAGTGTCTTTCAGAACAATGCCCGAGTGACATTGACGGGATTACGTCCCGGGGCAACGTACTCCATTCAGGTTGACAGTGTGCAGAATACGGCGTTTTCCGTTGGGGATTACGAACTGGATATTGATTATCGTAATGCAAGTCGGATGGCGCCTTCGAAGGCAAAGAACCATGATACCGGTATTTACTCCGGGAAGCAAAAGCTGGAGGATGCGGACACTGTTTCTGTTGATCAGTTGTTTTCCAATGGCCTCGTGGATCTCGAGTCCGGTTCGAATGATTCTCTGTCCAGTGCGACTGTGCTGTCAACGGTACCGGGGTTTGCTGCAGCCAGTCGGTACGAGGCGATTGGTTCTGTCTCAACTCTGGCTGATCGGGATCTCTACACCTTTACTGCTCCGTCTGTTGCGTTAAAGGGACTGAATATTGATTTGACAGCGTTGGGCAGCAATCCGGGGAATTTTGATGTTGTGGTGATGAATGCGCAGGGTGATCGAGTCGCTTCGAGGGTCATCCGTTCCGCTGCGGGACAGCAAAGCGTTCAGGTGGTCAATCCGGTCGCGGGCGCTTCGTATGTTGTGGGAATTAAGGGACAGAGTAACGCAGCAATCCCAACAGGGAATTACGTTCTGACGGTCGACTTTGCCACTGTGACAGCGGATATGAAGTCATTGTTCAGCGGGACTCTGATGCCCGGAGTAAAAGATTATTCGTTGCTGACATCCACAAAGTCGCAGTTGTTTCGGTTTGATCTGTCGACCTTGTCATCAACGACGCAGCAGGCCAGTCTGGTAACGCTCGTGGATGTGCGGACACAGAGTGTCGTTCGGACCGTTTCGGCGATCGGCGGGACGAATTCGACAGCGTTTGTGTGGTTGCCTGAAGGGGACTATGTGGTGATTGCCACAACGATGGTGCAGGGGGCTACGGGTCTTGCACCAGTGTCCTTCAAGGTAACGGCAGGTGTGGTGAGTGATGACGAAGGGCCATCGATTTCCGGGGGAACTTCGGGATCTGCGTCGACGGGAGACACGTTCATCTGGACGGATATTCCGGTGGATGAACCGCCTCCGGCCAATGGTGATTTGATGGTGGAAGAAGATCCGTGGGCGAATCAGATCATCGTGGATCTTGCGGTGAAATTTTATGAGTATTTTCTGGGAATGTAATTGCGTTTGAGAGAGTTGTTGGGATGAAGTACATGGAAAGGGCAGCCCTCCTGGGGATGCCCTTTTTTTTGTGTACAGCCATGGTTGTTTTCCTGGAGTTTGAAGGCCTTATCTGCCTCGTGGGACATGAATGCCCCGTGGTGTGTCGGTACTCAGCCGCGTATTGAAAAACTCTGGCTGGTTGTGCCCGCCCCACCCCCGTCATTCTCGCGGACGCGGGAAACCATCGCGTTTGCAGCAATACCATGCAAAAGATTTCCATGCACCCCGAGTGAGGGGTGCCAGAAAATATCCGATGGACAGCGAAGCGCCACCACCGGAATCAGCACGGTCATCTGAATTCGAATCCGCAGGGATGATCCAGTCCATAGCGGGTTCCAGGGCCGCAGATGCTGTGTGACAGCTGGAGATCGAAACGTGTCCGCGGTTTTCTGTCACTCCGTGGGGATGAAACTCGTGAATTTTGTGTTTTGCGGTGGCGATGTGTTACCTGCCATCGACGATTTTCTGCCAGCCCTCCATCACCCCTTTTTTCTCGCGCACGCGGGAACGCAGCGATATGCAGAATCAACACGCTCCACTCGCAACTCGCGCACGGAAAGCCAAAAAACGGTTCGCTAACACCTTTGTTTCTTCATCGGACATCTTCCCCATACAATTCGGGGCTGATAACAGCGTATCATCCTGCGAAGGAATCCTGTTAGGTTGCCAGTTCCCTTGATGGGTGCTTCGGAGAGATTCTGGTTGTTGGTGGCGGGGTGTGTCCATTCTTGTGTGGGCAGGGCCAAGGGCTGTGCTGCCTGAACGCAGGGAGCAAAAAAGCCAGCGGTGGGGCACTGCGATTGATGGACGGGTTCTAGTCTGGAACTTCCAGTGGCGCGAGTGTCTGGGGCGTTTGTTTGGGTGGGAGCCAGAATTTCCTGGGTCGTGGATGTGTTGGAGTTTGATCTGACAGGGCGGAAACCTGGAAAGGTGATGTTGCAAAAAAACATCAACTCAAGTTTTGGGCTTACATGTCGTTTACAAATCGTCCCGGTTTGCGATCACTGCGGAGCGGCGCTGGCGGGTGGGGTGAGGCTGAAAAGCGAGGAAACACTGGTTCCAGATGTACACTACTTTTTTTGAAGGAGTTCCTGCTCAGGGGTACTGGCTTTGCTGTGAGAAGATAAGCGTTTGTTCATGTTGTTTTTCTGCAACGCAGCATCTTTTGGGTGGTACAGAGCCTTGAAACTTTCCTGCCTACCGGAAATCGCAGCCTTGATGGCTGCCTATGGCCAGAGTTTTGTCGAGCAGTGGGCTCCGATGCCTGTGCAGGTCGTTGGAGACTACTACGTACTCAGTCGAAATCGGTTCAATCGCTGGATGAGGATGCTTGACGATCTGGATCGGGGCGCGGTACCCGCTGATCCGGATTTTCCGTTTTCATCGATGGGGAATCTACCTTCCGTTCGAGTTGTCACGGAACAGATTCTGATCACTGAGATGCTGACGAGGGTCTGGAGCATTCTTTTGATCGCACATGATCGTTTTCGGGGCGAGAACGACACTGAGGCTTTGGCGGCGAATGTTTTTCTGGGTCATCAGGCAGTTCGCCGCAGGGCTTTGGATGTGTTTCGCAGTGATGACGTGCTGGGACTGGAGCATGTTCTGCGGATTGAGCATATTCGGAGGGAAACGGAGGTCTGGTCGGATATCCTGTGTGCGCCTTTGATGCGAAAATACAGTCTCTGGAATTATGCACATTGTGAGGAGCAGGCGAGAGAGTACTACCGGCAGCGGTTGGAGCGAGACGCGTTGAGTGCATCGAGTGAAACGTGGGTACCGATGCTGTCTGGTATGCGAGAGAGTTTTGCGGAAGGGAATGGTTTAGGAACGCTGATTCATGACGACGATCGTCGGCTTGTGCGATTAATGCTGGAGAGTTTTGCCCTGGAAGATGAGCAGCCACGATTTATGGCGGATACGCCCAGAAAAGTCTGAGCAGGACCTTTGGTGTTATCTGGCTGGAGTGAGTTGTCGACGCATGCGAATGTCCTGCAGTCCCCGTCGGGGCAGCTGTCCGCGGGTTTTGGTGTTCAGAAGTGGTACTGAGACTGAGATTGGGGCAGGCGAATCTGTTCTAAGCGACTTTGAATCTGCAGTTTTCTGCCGTTCGTCAGTGCGTATTCAGGATGTGGCCGTGGTGTGCGATTGAATCTCCGGGAACTCTTATTGCCTGAGGATGCACCATCCGTTACGAATCCGGCGGTAGTGCCCGTTGCAGTTTTCCCCGCTGGCTATTTTGACTGTCAGTGGAGTTGTTTTCTGTGGCGGTGGCTGATCCTGTTCCTGATTCCTGTCATTGTTGCCAGGACGTTGTGAACCTGCATGGGCAGAGATTGTCCTGCAGAGGGGCAGGTTCTGGTTGGTAACGTCCGAGTCGGGCCCGGATCCTTTTTCAGGATTGGGTAGTATCGGCATCGCATTCCGGGGCGTTTTTTGTTCCATGATCATGCAGGCTCGAATTATTCCCCGCCATGCGTTGCGGCGCAATTTGCGGGCGATGAATGCGGATGGTTTTTCCTTCAGTGTCATGGTGGGCATTGCGGAGACGTATCTGCCTGCCTTCATGCTGGCGCGTGGATTTGGTGAACTGAACGCTGCCTTAATTGCCACCTTGCCGGTGTTACTTGGCAGTTTGCTTCAAATGGCAGCGCCGGTATTGTTGAAGTGGTTTGGCTGTTATCGCCGGTTTGTTGTGGCGGCTGCACTGGTTCAGTCTGCGAGTGTCCTGATTCTGATGGTGCTGGCCTTAAGTGACGGCGTGAGTGCCTGGATGGTTTTTGTTCCAGCGACGCTGTACTGGGCCGCGGGGCTGGCGACGGGTCCCGCATGGAATCTTTGGGCAGAAAAACTGGTTCCGCAACGGATTCGCAGTGGTTTTTTTGCCAGACGCAGTCGTTTGTGTCACGTCGGTGTTCTGCTGGGGCTGGTCAGTGGTGGATTGCTGTTGCGGTCGTCGGTTGGCAGTGAGCTGAATGTAATAATTTTCTCGTTGCTGTTCGGGATTGGTGCCGCGGGGCGTTTTGTATCTGCGGGCATGCTGTCGCGGCAGACAAAGGTCCGCATGGCGAATTCTGAAGAGCGTGAGGCGGACACGATTCCGGTGTCGCGAGTGTCACTGTTTCTGCGACTTTGGGCATCGCGGCGGGGGCTTTTCAGAACGGGGACGGCGGGACGCCTTGTTTTGTTTTTGATGGCCGTACAGACGGCAGTTCATGTTTCCGGGCCATATTTTAATCCGTTCATGCTGCGAGTCCTGAAGCTGTCATGGATGGAGTATATGGGGCTGCTATCGCTTGGATTCATTGGCAAGATGCTTTCGCTGCCGTGGGCTGGGCGTTTTGCCAATCGTTTTGGTGCCGATCGGTTGTTGTGGGTTGGAAGTCTGGGAATCGTTCCGATCAGTGCGATGTGGTTTGTTTCTCAGGAAACCTGGTTTCTGGGGCTGCTGCAGATTTTGAGCGGCCTTGTCTGGGGATGTTATGAACTGGCAATGCTGCTGCAGTTTTTTCGGCAGATTCCGGTGGACCGACGAATCGCTGTGCTCACGATCTATAATGTCGGAAATTCAGCAGCGATGGTACTGGGAACACTGATTGGTGCCCTGATACTCAATTGGTTCAATCGCAGTTTTGACGCCTATCTGACGGTTTTTGTTGCTTCAGGCTGTCTGCGAGCGGTCTCTCTGTTGATGCTGCCCGGGCGAAGGACCGCGGTTCGATCGACTGTGAAGGCGGTGCAGTCGGCACAGACCTTTGTCAAGTTGCGGACTGTGAGATTTCAACCTGCGGAATTGGCTCTGGCAGGTCCGCACTGCGGGCCGGCAGCAGTCTCTGGTGATGCGGATTGTTCGGTGTCCGGCGGTAGCACATCGCTGAAGACCTGATCGCTGTCGAAGAAGACGTTGGAGATTTCTGCTCCGGACGAGCGGCGTGCACGTATGGTTTGTCGGCTGCAGAGATCCTTGTGTTCTTGTGTTACGGTCAAGCAAACTGCTGGCACCTGTAAACGCCGGACAATGACGTTCAGTCTGGATGTCACTGTCTGGATGTCACTGTATCGAGGCGAGAAGACCGGGAGCACGACGTACCGGATCGAGCAGAGTTCCTGTTAATAGCGGGACCAGAGGTCCATAGTGCACTGCAGCTGGAATCCGGATTTCTGGTAGAGGCGGATGGCTGGGAGATTAGACCGATCGACGTGAACTGAGATCCCCGTGTTGTGGGTGTCGGGGGCTATGTGTTCCGAGTCTGGACTATTTATTGTTGCCAGCCGTGATAACTGAGGGATTTGCCGGCAGATTTCCTGGATAAGTCGAGATGCGATTCCGGTATTTCGGTTTGCGGGGTGAACGCCCAGGTAGCTGATGCGAATGTCTGGATTGGGCAGGCCGGGCGCATCTGAAGGCAATTCCTGGTTGACGCAGCAGATTCCAAGTGGGGCACCGTGGGGGTGTTGATACAGGATGAGAAATGAGTTCGAGGACATCCAGTTTTCGATCAGGTCATCCGGCGACGGGATTGGTAGTGCGGAGAGATCCGTCGAGTCCGCAAGAATTGTCCGGAGCAGTTCCCGGAGTTGCTGTTTCAGGCTGTGATTCTGCAGAATCATGGTGGCTGAATGTGCGGTGATGAAAGGGCCATAGCTGTCCGAAGGGCAGGGGAGAGGCAGGCAATCATTCAGGCGCCAGTCTGACAGCCATGCGGATTCCTGATACCCGGTCAGCTTCAGGACGCTGCGGACGTTCGTGTTTTCAGAAGAGGATTCTTCGGTAAGGAGAACATGTGTGCCGAGGAGTCCGCTTTGCGAGGATTCTTTGTGGGCAAATTCCAGCAGCATTTTGAGGCTGCCAGCCTGCTCGTCTGTGCTGATTGGCTGCAGGAAGGCGGGCGGCGAGAGAAGCAGCCCGGAATTCACTCTGCTGACACAGGCGTAGCCGAGAACAGCGGAATCTGAATGCAGCAGAAGGCAGGGAGACTGGGCGTTGAGGGCAGTAAGAAGGGGCATTCTGTCGGCGTGCATCAGATTTGGGATACTGAAGTTGCGAGGCAATCCGGACCATGAGCATCGGAGGTCGGCGAGGTGGAGGACTTTATCTGAAGTGTGGAAGGTCATGATGACACAGTTCGTTCGCAGCGATGGGCGGTGCAATCAGGGGAGTTACTTCAGCAGATCTTTTTTGAGAGCCTCAAGTTTTTGTTCGAGGGTTTCCGTGGAATTGTCGGCTGCAGAGCGTTCCTGGGAATTGAGCGAGTCGGGAATTGCAGGAAACAGGGAAGAGCTTCCCGTGAGTTCTTCAAGTTTCCGAAGTGCTTCAGAGAAGCGAGCACCGAGTGCCTTTTGAATACGGGACATGTTCCGGGAATTGGAGGATGTTGCCTCCAGTTCTGGTCGAAGTCCGGCGACCAGATCTTCAAGTTCCATTCCTCGTCGAAGAGCGTTTCTGGCTTCTTCTTCCTCTGTTTCAAGCAATGCCTGTCGAGCCCTGGTTTTCCATTCGGCAATCTGCAGTTCGTACGCGGTAATTTCTTTTTGAAGACGCTGCTGATTGGTGAGGCTGGTTTTGATGTTTCGGGAGCAGGCATTCAGACCTTCCTGCATTTCTGCGAGGATTTCCTGCAATGTTTGTTGCGGATCAGTGCACTGGCTGAGGATTTCTGAAAGGCTGCAGGTGATGATGTCAGTGAGCCGACTGAAGTGTGGCATGGCGAATCCGAAGTCTGGAACTGGACAGAAGAGAAAAGGTGTCTGCAAACCGGATATTGTTTCGAGATTATTTGTCAGGGACTTTTTTATTCGGGTGTTTCGGGACCGTCAGAGTTGGCAGGTTCGTCCTGAAATCCTCGACAGGCAAGCAGATATCGAAGTTTCTCCCTTGCGAGTCGCAGGCGTCCTTTCGCTGTCGGGATTGATGTTGACGTGGCATCTGCGATTTCTGACAAGGTCAAAGAGTCATAGTGATGAAGCAGAAAGGTCACTCGTTGTTCCTCCGGAAGTTCCCGGAGCAATTCTGTGATAATTTGCTGCACTTCATGTTCCATGGCGATTGTCTGGGCTGATCGGAGAGTGCTGGGGATTTGTTCGACGGGATCGTGTACTTCATCTTGATTCGGCATCTGCGAAGATCGCAACGAGTGCAGCAGCACATCGTGTGTACTGCGGCGGGAATGATCAATCAGCAGATTGGTCGCAATTCGAAACAGGAATCCTCTGAAGAGGCCACGGGGCAAGTAGTCCCAGCTGTTGCGGAACAGACGGAGAAGGGTTTCCTGAACAAGGTCTTCAGACAGCGCGTAGTCTCGAGTATTTCTGACAAAGAAACTGAAGAGAGGCTGCTGCCAGGTCTGAACAATATTCTGAAAGACCTGCGTGTCACCTTCCTGGAGACGAATCATCCTGCGATCGTCTTCGGTGTATGAGTGATTCACGGCTTCGGTCATCTGGCTGGCGTAGGGTGATGTTTAAGAGTCTTCGGCATGACTGCGGAGGGGCTCTGATTTCAGGAGGCTGTTTTTTCGGATCTCACTTTGGCCACAAAAGTATCCTGCGGAACGGCACACCAGATGCGGTTGTCCTGACCGGCCGAGAGGAGTTTTCGGAGGGTCAGGCGCGTGGCATACCACGGATCGTCGGACAAAGTGGCGATAGTGAGAGTGCTCTGCACTGGTCTGAGATATTCATGCTGGAGTGGCAGAGTACCTAGTGGCAGCATAACTGAGCCAGCGAAAATCAGCGAGTGAACGAGTGGAGAATTGGTCCGTGAAATGATGGGACGGCCTGACGCAGATCGCAGGGTTTTTCCTGCCGCGGTTCGTCGATGTGAACGAGGGCCTGCGAGGCGTTTTCTGATGTCTTTCTCGCTGCTGGATCGATTCGGGAAGGTTTGCACTACCGGGTGAACACATCCGATGGACAATCATAGAGCGAGGTGTAGCGATTTATGGCAACAGGCTGGAAAAATCTGCACAACACGTAAGATAAATCACTACAAGCCTGAGTTCTCTGGTTTTTTGCATGGTTTCCCGGAGGCTTCACTGGATAGTGGCCTTCAGGGGTGAGTGATTTCAGGATCATGTTTCCGAGAGTCATCCACGAAGTTTTGGTTGTGGTTCCTTTGTTCAACAGTGCGCGACTTGCGTCAGGTTAGTATTCGGACAGAATCTGAAAGGTCAAAATCCGTGAGAGGGCGTGTTTCCAGAGGACTTGATGTACTGGCAAGCGGATTGCGGCGTTATGTCGCAATGCGAACGCCGTCGTACATTCTTCTGGAAGCAGAGGAATCGCGTGGTGGCGTTACCACGTGGGATGCGCTCTCACTTCTGATTTTCATGTGGGACAACTGGAACGAAGTATTTCGCCATGATCTGACCTTTGTTGAGCGGAGCCTTGTCAGTGAATTGCGGGAGTACAGAAACCGCTGGGCTCATCAGCAGGAATTCACAGAACGCGACGTTTATCGCATCATGGACAACATTGAGCGTTTGCTGTACGCCGTGAAGAGTGAAGATGTTGAGGCGATTCGACAACTTCGAAAGGAGTCGCTCAGACGGCTGTGGAGTGAGGAAATTGGAAACGATCAGGGAAATGGATACCTGCGAAAACTCTGGCCTTATCTGATGTGTGGTTCCAGTGGGATTGCGTTGGGTGCAGCGATTGTTGCGTTTGGCCCGTCCCCATGGTCGTGGATGCTGGCGATTCTTGTACTTATGGCAATGATGCGCATTGCCTGGTGGCAGACGGAGCGTGAATCATTGCATCGCCATGGTCCGCATGAGTGTTCACAGTGTGGGTGCATCATTTACACAGAGAAATGTCCCTACTGCAAGCCGATGACTATCTCTGATGTGGCAGCGGGTGTGAAAGACAGGACTGCGAAACGCATGGTGGACATTTCCTGAGTTTCAGTCGTGCACGGGGTCGAGAAGGACTTAAACAGGCGTCCCGTCTGAGCTTTATCGGCGGCCGTGCAGTCTGCTTCGCCCAGCCTTGAAGATCGTCCCGCACCTTGTGAGTGCCGCCAGCGGCTTCTACGTACGTTGCAAAAATCGCGGGCGGCTGACGGCATTGTTTCGTGGTTGTTCCCGGTAGATTCCGCAGCGTGTGACGGGGACACCGCGGTAGAAGGCTGCTACCATAGAGCGCTGGGGCAACATTCCGGATCCTGAGTACAGCGACGCTATGAACTTTCCTGTCGGTTTACTGACGCAAAGCATCTTTCTCGCCGGACCGACGGCATCGGGAAAGTCTGCTGTTTCGCTGATTCTCGCTGAGCGTCTGAATGCGGAAATTGTTTCGCTTGATTCGATGACGGTCTATCGGGGTATGGACATCGGTACCGCCAAGCCTGCGCGGGAAGAGCGAGAGCGTGTGCCGCATCATCTGATTGATATTGCGGACCCGCACGTGGACTTTTCTGTCGCGGAGTTTCTCCGCATGGCATCTATGGCCGTGGAAGACATCGTGCACCGCGGTCGTGTCCCGCTTTTTGTTGGTGGTACGGGCCTGTATTTGCGATCAATACTACGAGGGATGTCGGAGGGTCCTGAGGCAAACTGGGAAATTCGAAGTCAGTGGGAGCACCAGGCGCGTGAGTATGGCCCTGAGTGGCTGCATGGACAGTTGCAGAAGGTTGATCCGGTGACGGCAGCGCGTCTGCATCCCAATGACATGCGGAGAATTATTCGGGCGATCGAGGTCTTTGAACTGACGGGGAACCCTATTTCTTCCGGTCACCAGCATGGCCAGCGTCTCCCGGAACATGCAGCACGACTTGTGGTCTGGCTGGATCCTGACCGTGAGTGGTTGCGAAAACGGATTGGGGATCGGGTCGATGAAATGATGCGGCAGGGATGGCTGGAGGAAACTCGACTGCTTCTGCAGCGTACTCCGAAACCGGGAAGAACGGCAGGCCAGGCGTTGGGATATCGGGAGTTATCGGGTCATCTTGATGGTGAGATGACCTTGGAGGCCGCGGTGGAGCAGATCCGTACGGCGACAAGGCAATTTGCCAAACGTCAGTACACATGGTTTCGCAATCTTCAGGAATGTACGGCAGTGACAGTCGCAGGGCATGAAACACCGGAGGAACTGGCGAATCGGGTTCTGGGGCTGTTGTGACAGGGAAATCTGAGGACGCCTCAGTTGTGAACGTGGGTCATGCAAGCCTGCCTGGTGATGAGTTCGACAATTGCGGGGTTGAGCGGCGTTTATTACCATTCTGAGCATGGCAGCAATCGAAGTACAGGATCTATGTCGGCAGTACAAAGTCTACCGTAAGCAGGAAGGTGTTCTTGCTTCCGTGCGCGGCCTGTTTCGTCGTGAATACGAAACCATCAGTGCTGTGCGCAACGTAAGTTTTCGTATTGATATCGGGGAAATGGTGGCGTTTCTGGGGCCGAATGGGGCAGGAAAAACGACAACCCTGAAACTTCTGTCGGGGCTTGTGGTGCCGACATCCGGAACGGCGACGGTTCTGGGGCATGTTCCGTGGAAACGTGAAGACGCCTATCGAAGGCGTTTTTCGCTGGTGACCGGACAGAAAGAGCAACTTTGGTGGGACCTTCCCGCGCAGGAGTCCTTCCGGCTTCATCGGGAAATCTATCGCATTCCGTCGTTAGAGTATCAGCGGCGTCTGGATGAGTTGACGGACCTGCTGGAAGTGCGTCGACTAATGTCCAGACCGGTTCGAGAGTTATCACTTGGCGAACGCATGCGGATGGAACTGATTGCCGCGTTGCTGCATCGTCCGGACGTTCTGTTCCTTGATGAACCCACGATTGGCCTGGATGTCGTCAGTCAGCGGCGGGTACAGGATTTTCTGAGGCACTACCAGCGTGAGCAGAAGATTACGGTGATTCTGACCAGTCATTATATGAAGGACGTAGAGGCACTCTGTGAACGGGCGATTGTGATCAATAAGGGGATTGTCATCCATGACGGACCCCTTGCGGCCATTATTGATCGATTCAGTCGTCACAAGATCATCGAGCTTCAGTTTTCCGGAAATATTGTGCCTGCCGAACTTTCCCGCTACGGGCAGATTCTGGAGACCCGATTTCCGCGGGTTCGACTGCAGGTGGAAAAGCAGAAAGTCTCGGAGTGTCTGGCCAGTATTCTGGCAGCCCATGCTGTTGACGATATCAGTGTGGTTGAGCGACCACTGGAAGATGTGATCGCCGAATTGTTTTCGGTGGGAGGAGAAGTCCCGACCGGTTCTGTCGGAGTCGCGTCATGAGTCCGACGGAACTGACGATCTCTGAAGAGTTATCTGCGAGACTGCGGCTGAAGTGGCTGGTTCTGCGAACGGCGATTGAAGAGCGCCTGGTCTATCGTGGTGATTTTGCCTTTTCGACTCTTGTAAGATTCCTGCCGATTGTCACGCAGATTTTTCTCTGGAGTGCAATTTTTGAGAACGATGCCGTTCGAAAGCTTAAGGGATACAACTTCGGCGAAATGGTGTCTTATTACCTGCTGGTGATGCTGGCACGCGCATTTTCCAGCATGCCGGGACTTTCCACAGGAATTGCTTCGTCGATTGCGGATGGTTCTGTCCGAAAGTATCTGATTCAGCCTGTAGACATGCTGGATCATCTGTTCTGGCACCGAGTGGCCCACAAGCTGGTTTATTATGCTGTTGCAATCGGGCCTTTTACTCTGTTGTTTTGGTTGTGTCGCGATTATTTTTCCGGGTGGCCCGAGTGGCCCGTGACACTGGCGTTTGTGGGTTCGCTGTTGATGAGTTTTGCGATTGGATTTCTGATTGAAGCGTGGATCGGGCTGGTGGCATTCTGGTTTCTTGAAGTGAGTTCGCTGATTTTTATCTACATGATGCTCAGCTACTTTCTTTCCGGGCACATGATTCCACTGGAACTGCTGTCTCCCTGGATTCCCTTCGTGGATTTTCTTCCGTTTCGTTACCTTGCCTACACGCCCGCGGCGATTATGCTGGGAAAGATTGCCGCGGCGCAATTGCCTCGCGAACTGATGATTCAGTTTGCGTGGATTGTCGGTTTGATTGTGCTGAACCGCTGGACGTTTGTGCGAGGGGTTCGGCGTTACAGTTCGTATGGCGGGTAGGTGCCTGACTTGCGAAAAGGCTGCTTTATTCGGTGCGGAAAATAATTGCCGGGGCAGATTCCGGAAGTCCGTTGCGAAGCGGAATCGCGGTGACACTGGCGGCCAGTCGTCCGGTCAGGTGTGGGGCCGATTCAAACCATTCCTCGATCGCCTTTTTGACGGTGTCCGGAGTTGCGGCATCGGGAAGTCGGGGTTTGTGTCGGGAGACGGCGATCAGTTGAAGTTCTGCGAAGTCGGATTCGGAAACGGGAAAAGAATAGGTTCCGTCGGCGGTTGAGGTTGTCACCAATACCTGCAGTTCAGCAAGTGCCGCTTTGATCGCCTTATGTGCTGCGTTATCCGGGGACTCTTTCAGTGGGCGAGCGTCCATTTTCAGTGATGTGGGATTTTGCCGAGGCGTCAGGATTATCAGGGCGCCTTCATCCGGAATCACATCACCCGAAGTGTTTTGATACAGGACTTTTCCTGAGAGTCGTTTTTCTGCGGGCTGGGGATGGGGAGCATTGTGGGGAATGTTGATTCCCTGAACAGCCGGGTTCCGGGGCGATTTCGGGGGATTCCCGGATGTCTTCCCGGTGGATTCGGTGTGGGGAAAAAAGTATCCTGCAGCAAAGGCGGAGACCACAACCAAAAAGGAAAACATCAGCGTTCTGAAGTTGCGATTGGGTTTTGATGTCCTTAGTTCCGGGAGAGATGTGAGAGTTGGCGGAGCGATACCGGCGATTTCCTGCAGAGTCTGTTCAGAAAAAGTCTGGCTATCAGGGGGACGA
>CAIQIE010000265.1 GCA_903871805.1 uncultured Planctomycetaceae bacterium
CGGGTTGGTATCTGTCGTCTTGGGTGTGATTTGTCAATCACCGGGAATTTCCTCGCTGGCGCTTCGGGTTGGTATCGGCCAGATGAAAAAATGGTTCCCTGTTGAAGTTGGGACGAATTGGTGGGATACTGTCAGTAGTTGTCGCGAACAAGTCCATCAGAAGTAGCGATCCTTGTTGGCCAGACAGCCTGGCGATTCTGGTGAAGGTTCGTGCGGCGATTGCCTTCAACGGCAGGAAAAACAAACATCGGAGTGGTCGATGAATCATCAGGAAACCGAACAACAGGTTCGACGAGACTTTCTGAAGTCGCTGACGGCGGCTTCCCTGGCCGCCATGGCGGCGTCCTCACCGCGCCTTCTGCGGGCGGAAACGAAAACCATCGATCAGCCTGCCCCCCGAGCCGATTCCTGCATTCTGATCTGGATGGGCGGTGGCATGGCCGCTCCTGATACTTTTGACCCCAAGCACTACGAACCCTTCCGCAAGGGCCTGCCGGTCAGCGAGATGCTGAGCACATTCCCGGCGATCGACACGGCCATTGGTGGTGTCCAGGTCTGCAGCGGTCTGCAGCAGATTGCGTCCGTCCTTGACCGCGGGACATTGATTCGGTCGGCCGTTCAGCCTGATCTTGGCAGCATTCTGCATTCGCGCCATCAGTACCACTGGCACACAGGCTATGTGCCCCCTCAGACCGTGGCCTGTCCACATATTGGTTCGTGGATTGCCCGTATGCGTGGTCCTCTGAACCCGGTGATTCCGGCCTTCATCAATATCGGTCAAAGGCTGGAGGGTGTGGGGGAAAGTGAAGAGCTGAAGGCGTTCACTACGGCCGGGTTCTTTGGCAGCGAGTATGGCCCAATGAATCTTCCCTTCCCGGAAGAGGCTGCTGCCTCTGTGCGCCCACCGGGGTCCATGACATCGGGGCGTTTTGCAAATCGCAATCGCCTGTTTCGTAAACTTGTTGACAACAGTCCTCAGCGACAATACCTCAGCGACTATCAGCAGGAATCGATGCTGCGTTCCATGGACAACGCCTATCGACTGCTCAGTTCGATGGACCGGGAAGCCTTCGACATCTCCCTGGAACCGGAAGAATCGCGGACAGCGTACGATACCGGCAGGTTTGGGCGCGGCTGTCTGCTGGCACGTCGACTTGTGGAAGCGGGCGCCCGATTTGTCGAAGTCACCACGGAGTACGTGCCGTTCCTGCACTGGGACACTCATGCCAACGGGCACGAGACTGTCGCTCGCATGCACAGCGAGATGGACCAGCCGATTGCCCAGCTGATCCGCGACCTTGAACTGCGCGGACTGCTGGATCGTACGCTGGTGGTGATTGCGTCTGAATTCAGCCGGGATGCCTTAATCGAAGGAGTTCCTGGTTCGTCAGCAACAGACCAGGCGTCCGAACGCGTGGACGCCGTCCAGGAACTGAAGCATTACGGGCTGCACCGTCACTTCACCGGTGGCACAAGTGTGGTGATGTTCGGTGGAGGTGTGAAAAAAGGGTTTGTCTACGGAAAAACGGCTGATCAGCGTCCCTTGATCGCCGTGGAAAATCCCGTGCCCATTTCAGATCTGCATGCCACCATCATGACGGCACTGGGGATCAGTCCACAAACCGGTTTCGATATTGAGGGACGTCCCTTCTACGTGACACAGGATGGTAAAGGCAAACCCGTCATGGATATCTTTGCTCAGGGCTGACAGGCCCTTAAAAAGGCCCAATCCAGGGCAAATTCAGGGGACGTGTTTGCTGGTGTCGGGGTATTGCTCCGGCTGAACAGGGGCGTTTTTTTCCAGGGAATTCAATCCCCGATGATGATGCGACGAACGACCATTCGATGGGCGGTCATTGCTGCACCTCTGATTGCAGCGGTGGTGGTGCCAATGCTGATGAAGCAGCGGTCGAATTTGCCGAGTGTTGTGGTGTACTGCGCACATGATTCTATTTTTGCAGACTCGATTCTGAAAACCTTTGAACAGCGAACCGGTATTCAGGTCCAGGTACGCTACGACGAAGAAGCCAACAAAAGTCTGGGGCTGACCAGTCTTCTTCTGCAGGAAAAAGCGTCTCCGCGATGCGATGTGTTCTGGAACAATCAGACACTGGGGACGATTCGCCTGCAGCGAGCCGGCGTTCTACAGGCCTGTGAGCCCGCGGTTTTCTCCAGAATACCGTCCCGGTTTCGGGACCCGGATCACCACTGGTGCGGTTTTTCCGGACGGATGCGAGTCTGGATCATCAACACTGATACAAACCCTTGTAGCGAAGACTTTGTCGCGTCAACCATGGCCGGTCAGAATCTGTCGCGGGTCAGCATTGCGGTCCCGCTTTTCGGGACCACACTGACACATTACACCGAGCTTTGCTATGATGTGGGCCTTCCGGCATTGAAAGACTGGCATCAATCGCTGCACCAGCGCGGTATCCGTGAGGCACGCGGAAATGGAGCCGTGCGTGATCTGGTTGCCGCGGGACTTTGTGACCTTGGCCTGACCGACACCGACGATGTCTTTGCCGCAATCGATGCCGGAAAACCAGTTGACATGCTTCCCTATCGGCTTCCCGGCGGAAAGACCATCTGCATACCCAACACGGTCGCCATGATCAGGAATTGCCCGCATCCCAGCGAGGCCCGGCAGTTGATCGCCTTTCTGCTGTCAGAAGAAACCGAACGAAATCTGGCTCTGTCACCGGCACGCCAGATCCCACTGGGACCAGTCAACCCGGAAAGTATGCCGGACGATGTCCAGCGCCTGCTGCCATGGGCCGCTGATGCCACAACACCCACACTGGCCGCTGAACAGGATGCAGCCTGCCTGTCCTGGCTGACTTCGATCTACAACCAGGGTGCCTCAAGGCCATAGCTCTCCCTGCTTCCTGATCGGTGATTGGCGACAATTGTTGAGGCCTCGTGACAACACAGTGGACAACCATCCTGCAGATTCGGGCCACCGTTACGGGAACTTAGAATCAGCGGCAGGCGTCCAGTTTACCTTTCAGATCTGAATCAGGATTTTGGATCCTGCGAAAAAATCAGTACGCTGTAGGGGCCGATACTGATCTTACCCTCGGCAGGAAAGCCATCGCGCTGGACGGCCTTCACGGCCCGTTTTTCATCCAGTTGTTCGGCTACTGCGGTTACATCGCGGCTTGCATAATTTCCGAAGCCTCGGCTGTAGCCAATCCAGTCACTGTTCAAACGCAGTCGCCACGCTCCGGTCGCAGGAAACCCCAGCATGTAATTCTCGTGGGGCAGATGCGAAAGATTCACCACGACAACTGTATCATCACCTGGACCACCCTGATGCCAGCGGTGATAAGCCAGCATATTATCAGCCTGATTCTGGTGAAAGGTGTTCAGTCCCGCGCCCGTCAAGCCGCGTGTACAGAGAGAGCGGTTCAGGCGCAGCTGAATCAGATCCCGATACATCCGCACGAGTCCGCTAAATTCTTCCGACTTGTGCCAGTCGAGAGGGACCGAATCCTGAAACCACCCGTCTTCGAGAAACTCCTGTCCCTGAAAAAGCATAGGAATGCCTGGTGACGTGAGAACAATAGCGGCCGCGAGCAGGGTGCGTTTCTGGGCAAACCAGCTTTCCGGGTTGTGCGGATCAATTTCTGAGGCGACACGCGCCTTTCCGTTCGCGACTTCATCATGAGATTCACAGTAAAGGACGCGTTGAAATGGGTTGCCATTATAGCCACCATCAATCGCACGCCGAATGCTTTCCAGCGACCTCTGGTCGTCGTTTGGAGTGATCATCGTCGCGCGAATGGGATGCGCAAAGGACGCCACCCACTGAGCTGTAAAACCTGCACCACCCTGGTCCGCCGGTTTGGTAATCCGCGCGTCATCACGCAGATCCTCAGCGATTGTGATGCGCCCCGGAAACCGCTGCGAGATTTCCCGATTAATGCGTTGCACGAGGTTCCAGCCGTCGGGCAGGTCAGCAGCAGGATCATCGTTTCCCCGCACATGATGCATAAACAGCGTCATGTCGAGCCGCAGACCATCCACATGATACTCTTCCAGCCACATCATCGCGTTGTCGCAAATCAACTGGCACACTTCGCCTCGCCCGTAGTCGGGTCTCGTCGACCCCCATGGCGTCTCAGCTCGCCAGTCGTTGTAGAAGTAAATCCCGCCCAGTCCGTTTTCACTCCATCCATCAAATTGCCACAGGTCGAGGTCACCCGGGCCGAAATGGTTGTAGACCACGTCAAGAATCACCGCTATTCCGGCCTGATGCACAGCTTTGACAAAGCGTTTGAATCCGACCGGGCCCCCATAATCAGTCTCGACCGCAAAAATACAGGCCGGGTTATATCCCCACGACAACTGACCAGCAAACTCTGCCAATGGCATCACTTCAATGACATTCACACCTAACCGCTTCAAATGATCAAGTTTCTGGATCGCCTCCGCAAATTTGTCTGTCCTCAGGTCCTTGTCGCTATGAAAAGTTCCCAAATGCAATTCGTAGATCACAAGTTCATTGACGGGCGGCATGTGAAAGTCGTCGCCCTGCCAGTCAAACTGTGGATCGTGGACCACCGCATTCCCGACCGAACTGGTCACCTGGCGAGCATAAGGATCCATTCGCAGTAGTTCCTTTGCGCCGTTCACAATCCGATAGCGATATTCGTCACCGACCGCCGCCCCGGAAATATCGGCGTACCAATAGCCTCCATCCTGCTTTGTCATGGGATTTGCGTTGGGTGACCACTTGTTAAAAACACCTGTCACATACACAGAATCGGCATGAGGAGCCCAGACTCGAAACGCCACACCGGACGCGTGGGGCATCGCTCCCATTCCCAAACAGGATTTTTCAGCTGATACGGTTGACAAGAACACACCCCCTGATTTTCTTTTTGAATGATGCGATGCCCGGAATCATGCGACGTCAGGCAGCCTCGACCGCATTGGATTTTGTCGCTCGATGCGGCCTCGGTTGGCCCACCATGCACCAGCAGCCTCATGGATCATGCATTCAATGCATCGACGCAGGCACCAACAATAAACTTCACACGTTTCAGTCTATCTTTCTGCTCGGAACGGCACTGGATCCTGGAGTTCGAGGTCTGGTATTTGATCCAGCGTTCCGATTATGTTCCTGTTTTCTGAATTCCCTCTTTACTTAACGCTATGGCTCCATTGACTGGCAGGCATCGGACACACGGCCACGTGAGACGTTACATTTTTGCTGTCAGGCAAATTGTAAATAGTGTCCCGGCGAGACTACAGCGGGCCTTATGTCCCGTGAGATTCCTAAGTATTTAAGTGCCTGTCAAAAGAGCACGGCCAATGGATCGCCTGAAAACGCACCCCCTTCGTGATGGCCCTCTCAGTCTAATACAATCGACGGTCTTTCCCCGCACAGGCAACATTTACGTTCATCAGACATTGAATCACGGTCCTTCCACATGTGCGAAAGAGATCTGACTCGCATGCTTCACCAGGGCGCACAAATTTCGGCAGATGGGGCTGCAACTCAGGTTGGAAAAATGAAGTGCGCCAGAACATGAGTGAGGTGGCTTATCTGCTCTCCAATGCAGGGAATCGCAACCACACGAATTTCGTCCGTGACCGATTTTAAGCTGATGCTGAGCCAGAGACTTAGATGGGCCGTCGTCCCTGAATAATTCTGATCAACACCACAGCGATGGCGATGATAAGCAGTATATGGATAAATCCCCCCAGCGTTGTGGAAGTCACCACTCCCGGCAACCACAGGATCAGTAAAATTAAGAAGATTGTCCATAGCATTTGCATGTCCCTTTCAGTCAGTAGCGTATAAGTAGTTGGCCGCGACGCTCGGGGCCGGGAATTCCTCTTTTCAAGTTCCAGTTATCTGATCCCGGCGATCCCTCGGCATTCCACCCCGGCAGGTTCTCGTGCGTCCCTTTGAAACGCCTCACATTCCCGGTGACCGTTCCAATGGCACCGTCGTTGTGATCTCTGAGGATCTCTGTCTTACCACGCATGACGGCCTTCCCTTATGTCTGAGGCCATTGCAGCTCGTTAGGCCCCATCAGAACTCCTTTGACGCCTCGTGAAAGGCGTTTTCCATCTCTTTCCATGCGACGTGTGCTCCCTTCCGCAGGTCCTCCCATGCCTCTGCGGTGGATTCTTTGACTTCGGCTAATTTGGCCTGAGCGACATCCCGCTTTGCCTCAAGGTCTGCCATGCTCCGAGCCCATTTTTCCTTTGCGTCGCCTTTCAGGTCGTGGCCTTTCTCACGAAGTTTGGCGATCCTGACGTTCAGTTCTTTCAATCGTGCCTGCAGCTTTTCTTCGAACTCCTCCTTTGTCTGGTGAGTAAATTCCACTGTGGTCTCGGCCGCCTTGCCAATGTCTCGAATCACGTCGTCGGAACTCGTCTTTCGAGGTGCCGAAGCAGCCCCCGGTGGCTCACATCCTGCCACTGACAAAAGTCCCACCAGTCCAATAAAACAGTACCCTCGCGTCATCTCTGCAATCTCCCGGTCAACCGCCGCTCAACGTTGCCTGATTTCGATTCACAACGGTCAAATGTCGGCTGCTGATTACGACACTAAGTCCCACTTGCACATTGACACCCTTGTCCACACGACATCGGAAAGAACCCCGATGCAGCTGCTGGAATGAATCAACGGCGTCCCGTGAGCAGCGGCATAATCCTGAACCCCACGACCAGCCCCGAACCATCTGGCGGTTCGAAGCCCCAACTTTGCCTCCTTGCCCCAATTACGCAAATTCAGTGCCACAGCCATATCGCCGGGCGGCAAGAGCAAAATCGCACTGTTCACGAGCGTAACTGACACACTTAGAAACCCCGGGCTGCAGTCTTACCCTTCCCCGTCGCTACTCAGGCAGGTATGTTCGTGATTGCACCGCGATCGTATTCCATGCCCCTTGGGCGTCGGTACAGCGGCCGCCCAAACCTGCGGGTGAAATTTACGTTGTCAAAGCAGATGAGACCTGAGCGCAATGCAGACCCGATTGGGGACAAGGGCACGCATGATTGTCCGTATCCGCACACCGAAAATACACCGACATGAAGAGTGGGCCGGCCGCTCGCCTTCGTCAATGTCTTTGTGCCTGACCGTCACTGTCAAGCCGGGATCCAGAGAACGCACCGGCTGTGGATCACAATTTCAGGGAGCCCCGGACGGGATTGCTGAAACGGCAGAAGGATCTGAGGTTTTCAGGAGTTTTTGCCAGGTGAGTTTTCGATACCTCGCTCTGTACTCGGGAGAGCGAAGTTCCCACTGAGCCGCCCGCTCGAACATGGCCCTCTGAAATTTGCGGGCTCCGTGTTTCAGGCAGGGCTCGCACACCACTACAGCGGCGCGTAGCGAACGCAGAGCAAACCGATACGCCGCGGACGGCCGCAGACACTCTGCTTGCGCCATTCGAACTAACGATCCTTCAACAGACGACCTGGGACCAACCTGAGGTCGCCGCGCAATGGCTGGCGGAATATGCGCAAGTAAGGTTGGTTTCGCCGTTTAGGGAGTCTTGCGCGACGGGGCCGGAGCCATGATGTAAAAAAGCCCGGCCGTTTGAACGGCCGGGCTTTCTATGGATAACGTCGCGGAAGGCGAGTGGGATAGAAATTACAGTTTGACTGTCTTCATCAGCTTGCTGGCATTGCCGGCCTGGCCGAAGGAGATCATGCGGGACTTGCA
>CAIQIE010000266.1 GCA_903871805.1 uncultured Planctomycetaceae bacterium
GGCGATCGTCGTGTGCCCCACATTTTTTCGACCAGTCGCTCCGCCTGCTTCACCAATGGCCCGGCTGAGATTTGCCGGATGAGCCCACTTGATGGCCCGCTGGACCGCAGGATGGCACCTTTTGACACCTCGCACATTTGACACCTTTTGATGATCCCCAATGTACGCCATCCTGCAGAATGTTGTCTCCTTCAGTCCCGCCCCTTGCGAAACAATGCTGTGGGTCGAACTTCAGCATGGTGTGCTCGGAGTTCTGTCTGATCGGGGTATGGGTCTGGCAACGATCGGGGCCGGGTATTGGATCAGGGCTTCCGGCGAAGCAAGCCACGGCAGCTCGGACGGTCTTCGATTGGTGGGCTCAGGATGACGCAGACCCTTCAGGGATCTTGCACCGAATCGGCGTGCCAACCGGATCTCCGCTGGCGTTTCCTGCATTTCCTGCTAAGTTCTGCAGTTTTCCCGGAGGGCATCCGGAATCGTCCTCGACCTTGTTTGTGACTGCACCTGATGCTGTTCCCGCGTTGGGCAGTTGCGACACCCCATCGATGCCCCCCGACTCAGGCACTTACAACCGGCAATGCGGCCATGACCTGCGGAACGTGGTCGCAGTTCGTGGGTTTTTCACAGGATCCTCCTGCAGTGACAATTTTCCAGAAAATCATCAATCGAGAGATTCCGGCCAGCATCGTGCATGAAGACGATCTGTGCCTTGCATTTCGTGATGTGAACCCGCAGGCTCCTGTGCACGTTCTGCTGATTCCCAAAAAGCCAATTGTATCGCTCGATCACCTGACGCCGGATGACGCGACACTCTGCGGGCACTTGCTGCAAATGGTTCCCAAAGTGGCGGCTCTGCTGGGTCTGGAGGGCGGCTATCGCACTGTGATCAACACGGGGGTCCACGGGGGTCAGAGTGTCTTTCACCTGCATATTCACATACTCGGTGGTCGACCGCTGGACTGGCCACCTGGCTGAACGTGTTGTTTTTGAAGCGGTTGCGAGGTTGAGCTGCAGCGGCCACTTCCCAATGTCCGATCCCTGCAGCGTTTCAAATCCGTTGCCCACCCATTCTTCCCACCTACTTTTTTCGGAACCTGACGATGAGATGTGCACGTGTTCTGTTTTCTGTCCTTGTGATCAGCCTGATGGCATCGGTGGCCACGGCTGCGGACGATGGCACTGACACCCCGGGAATCGCGATGGCGACGGCCGCGACGCGACTGGCCGAATTGCTTCCGGTGGAACAGAAATCAAAGCTTTCCTATGGATTTGATGATCCCGAGCGGTTGAACTGGCACTTCATCCCGAAAGAACGTAATGGCGTGGTTCTGTGGGATTTGTTCGGCGAACCTCGGAATGCTGCCGAAGATCTTGTGAAAGCGGGGCTTTCGGCCGCCGGCTACGCGAAAACTCTGCAGGTTCGCAGTCTGGAAGAAGTGCTGTACCTGTTTGAGGGTGGTGAAGAGGCCTACCGTCGGGATCGTCGACATCCTCACAAGTATCACCTGACGATCTTCGGAACACCGGGCGCCAAAGGAACGTGGGGGTGGCGATTTGAAGGGCATCACATGTCCCTGAATTTTGTCATTCGCGACGGCGTCGTCGTCAGCAGTTCACCGGAAATGCTGGGAGCCAACCCTGCTCTGATTGACGCCGGACCAGGACGTCAATTGCGGGTGCTTGCGAACCGTGAAGATCTTGCCCGAAGCATACTGATGGCCTGCAATGCGGAGCAGAAGAAACAGATGTGGGTTTCGGACAAAGCACCGGACGATATTCGCGGCGCCGGAATGCCTCAGGCGGTTGTGGATCAGGCGGTTGGGCTTCGTTTTGGTGACATGTCGCCCGACCAGCAGAAATTATTCCGTGAACTGATTGGTGAATACCTGTCGGCCATGCCGGCTCAGGTGGTCCGGGACCGTATGCGTGCGATTGAAAAAGGCGGCATGGACGACATTCGCATGGGGTGGTGGGGCGAAGCAGAGCGGAACAAGCGTCATCACTATGTGATTCAGGGCAAGTTGTTCATTATTGAGTACAACAACACTCAGAATGACGCCAACCATGTGCATTCCATCTGGCGCAGTCTGGAAGGCGATTTCGCCGTTCCGACAGGTGGCTGAAATGTCACGGCGACATAAAATCCCTGGTGGAGCCGGTTGAACGCTGTCCACAGGACCTGACGATTTGACCGGGATTTCCTCCAGGCATGACCTGTTATTCAATTCTTTGTTCTCATCGCTCTTCCGTAACTTACGGGTACTGAAGAGCGGTGGTGTGTTTCAGCGAGTGCGCCGCTGCAGTTCCGTCATTGATTGTCATTGACTGACATTGTGTGCGGCCCTTTCCGTCCGATCACGGACATTCTGGAATTGTTCATGACGCAGCGTATCGAGAGTTTCCGTCTTCCGAATGGTCTGCTGGTGGTTTTCGAACCGATGCGGGATGTGCAATCGGCAGCATTGTCGCTGCTTGTTCCGGCGGGTGGTGTGCGAGATGCCGCTGGGCGCTGCGGAACTGCGTCGATCCTTGGAGAAATGTTCACTCGCGGTGCAGATGGCCTGTCCTCCCGGGAGCTATGCGCCGCTCTGGA
>CAIQIE010000267.1 GCA_903871805.1 uncultured Planctomycetaceae bacterium
TGGCTCAGCTATCGAGTACGCAGCGCACGGCAGGCGGGCGAGAGCTTTGATGGACAAGTATCCTTGCCAGGGAAGAGTTCTGTGGAATCGCCGGCCTCAGGTCCCCAGACCGCTGGTGGCACCGCAGTCGATCAGGAACAATCGGGGAAACTGCCCGGTCTGATGACCGCGATTGCACCGTTGCTCATCCTGATGGTGCTGAACTTCGTCTGTTCGCAGTATTGGGTACCGAGCTGGGAGACCGATTATCTGTCACAAAAACAATTCGGGGCCACGGAACTAAGCAAAGTGCAGGGGACCTGGTCGACGATTCTTGCCATGCTGGGTGGGCTGACAGCGGTGATCCTGCTGAACATCCCTCGACTGCCTCAACTGCAGAGACTTTTGGGTGAAGGTGCACAGAGTTCGCTAATGCCCGTGTTTAACGCGGCCAGTGAATTTGGCTATGGCTCAACAATTGCGGCTTTGTCCGGATTTCGCCTCGTCAGAGACTGGATGACGGCAATTGCACCGGGCCATCCATTGGTCACGGAGGCACTGAGCGTCAATGTCCTTGCCGGAATTACGGGGTCTGCATCCGGGGGGCTAAGCATCGCCATGGAAGCCATGGGGAAAACGTTTCTTGAACAGGGGCTCGCTGCAGGAATCGATCCGGGAATTTTGCATCGAGTCGCATCGCTGTCGAGCGGTGGGCTGGACACGCTTCCTCACAACGCCGCGGTTGTGACGCTTCTGCTGATTTGCGGGCTGACGCATCAGCAGTCTTATCTCGACATTTTCATCGTGTCGGTTATTGGGCCCATTCTGGCAACTGCCTGTGTCATTGGCCTTGCCTGGTAGTGCAGACGCAAGTTTCTGCCCGAACATTCCCTGATTTCATCTCTTTCGGGTTGGGGCAATCACTACTGCCGGCACTTGAGACACTTTCCATCGTCAAAATTCGCAAAGAAGTGATGGAAATGGGAGGACTGGGAAGATATGGTGAAATTCCCGACCTGAGTGAACTTACCGGAATGTGCCGGCGGGGCTTCCCTACTGAAGCAATTTTCAACCAGATTTTCCAACGTCTGTGGAGCGTACAAGACATCCACAGGAGGCCTCTGTGAATACCTTTTATCTACTGCAAATCATTTGTGTTCTTGCAATTACGCTGATTTCCGCTTTCATCGACGTTCGCCAGCGACGCATTCCAAATTTGCTGACGGCCCCATTTCTCGTGGCTGGCGTGATTTTTCACCTCGCTGCAAGTCCCACCTACGGCTTTGGGCCTTTAGTTGATGGCCTTTTGGGAATGCTGGTTGCGACACTCATCCTGGGAAGCATGTGGATTGCCGGAGGAACCGGGGCGGGCGACGTGAAACTGATGATGGGATTGGGGATGTGGATTGGCATGCAGATGGTTCTGTACGTCATGCTGGGAAGTCTGGTCACATCCTTGTGCCTGCTGCTGGCCGTTCTTGCCCTTCGTAAGTTTGGGATCAGGACGGGCATTGAGTTATCTCCGGTGTCTGCTGACGGCAAGCCGGCCGAAGCAACTGCGGGCCCGAAAGCCGGGATGAAGCGAGGGATTCCATACGCACTGGGGGTTTGCCTGGCAACGTGGTTGCTGTTTGGCGGCCAGTTGTACCTGCGTGCGACTGCCCCACCGCGTCCAACCGCAACCGCTGCCGCCACGACGGCGCCGTCAACAGCCACAGCGGCCACGACGACAGCACCTGCACAGTAATGCAATTGTCAAAGCGGAGGTTTTCCGGAACTTGAAATCACTCATATGTGACTTCAAGTTCCCCCAAAGTGTAGTTCCGGCTGTAAAACCTCCAGTAACCTCTTTTCACCCGCATTGCCTTCGGCAAAATGACCTTCAGCAGACATTTGGCCGAGCCAGTGTACGTGCCGGGACTTTTCTGAGCGATGAGGCTTGCAGATTCCCGGGGACGTATTGACGACGGCCCCGAGCGGACTTGGGATTGACCAAAGGCGGAGATTTCAGCAAACTCCGCCGGTTTCATTCTCTGCGGCGGCATTTTTTGCCGCAAAATCTCGATTTCTCTCACTCTTCCGCAGTCAAAAGGGCGGCTCCGTCCGTGTCTGGCGCATTGCGGCTAAAATGTGCATTCATGACTTCAGTACAGAAACCTGACCGGCTTGAACTGGCTCGCCTCGAGAAGCTGGAGAAAATTCAGTCGTTGGGGCACGATCCCTGGGGGCAGCGATTTGACGATCATCTCGCTATCGCGGCAGTCCGCGAGCGGTGTCCGTCAGAATCAGGTATCGACGGAGAAACGGTCCGGGTTGCCGGCCGCATCATGGGGCGTCGCAAGGCGGGCAAGTTGCGGTTTATCGATCTTCAGGATCAGTCTGGTTCGATTCAGTTGCTGTGTTCCCGCGGAGACATGACAGAGCCGGAATGGGAACTGGTGAGTGCCCTGGACGACGGGGACCTGATTGGTGTGGACGGACCGTTGCGTCGTACGAACACTGGTGAAGTGTCCATCTTTGTGAAGCAGCTGACGATTCTCTGCAAATCACTGGCGCAGCCGCCTGAAAAGTTCCACGGACTGAAGGACGAGGAAACCCTCGTTCGGCAGAGGTATCTGGATCTGATCTATACCGAAGGCGTTCTGCAACGCATGCTGAAACGCTCCGCGATTATTGATTCTGTGCGGCAGACCTTGCGCGGACAGCGATTTCATGAGGTGGAAACGCCGGTGCTGCATTCCGTTGCAGGTGGTGCGGCAGCACGCCCCTTCGTCACGCATCACAACGCGATGGACATGGAATTGTACCTGCGGATTGCTCTTGAGCTGCACCTGAAGCGACTGCTGGTTGGTGGCATAGAACGCGTCTATGAGATTGGCAGGGTGTTTCGGAACGAGGGTGTCGATGCGACCCACAATCCGGAATTCACGATGATTGAGATTTATCAGGCGTATGGCGACTACAGATCGATGATGGATCTGACGGAGCAGATTGTCGTGAATGCGTGCCTGACAATCGCCGGAAGCACCGTGATCCCGTGGGGATCTGAGGGCGACGTCATCGACCTGACAGCCCCGTGGCCGCGACGAAAGTATGCAGACCTGTTCCTGGAACATGCCGGCTGTGATATGCGCGATTCAGCGGCTGTCACCGCCATTGCCGCGAAACTGGGAATTGAAACTGCGGGTGTCCATCCGGATGTTGTCGTCAATGAAGTTTTCGAACGCACCGTCGAAGACCATCTGCGTGGCCCTGTATTTGTTATCGACTATCCCGCCTCGATTTGTCCGTTGACCAAACGCAGTCAGTCTGACCCCGGCATTGCAGAACGGTTTGAGCTGTACATCCGGGGCATGGAACTGGCAAATGCCTACACAGAACTGAATGATCCGCGACTTCAGGAAGAACTGTTCCGAACCCAACTGGCCGGACAGTCAGACGAAGATTCCATGGCGAAAATGGACCACGACTTCGTTCGTGCACTGAAAGTCGGAATGCCGCCTGCCGGCGGACTGGGAATTGGTATCGACCGGCTGGTGATGCTGTTGACAAACAGTCATGCAATTAAGGATGTGATCTTCTTTCCTTTGACGCGACACGAGCAGGCGGAGGGAATTCCGTTGGATGAACGGAAGAAGCCGGAAAAAGTCCTTGAAAAACAATAAGCAATTTCACTGCTGTGGGTTCGCAACGTGGACGAACAGCAACGATTCTCAACACATTCAGGGACAGAGCAAACTGACCTGAACGCACGGTGCCAAAATCCCGCAGGGAACAACAGCGGCCTGAAGAAATACGGATGGTAAAACGGTGAGAACCTGAATCATGGATCAGAGGTTCTTGCCGCTGTGATGTCAAAGGAGTACAGGGAATGTACAAACTACTGCTGTGTGTGCGTTATCTGCGAACCCGCTATATTGCGCTGGCCAGCATTATCAGTGTGATGCTGGGTGTTGCCACGATGATTGTGGTCAACAGCGTCATGGCCGGATTCACGACAGAGATGCGGGATCGTCTGCACAACTTCCTTGCGGACGTTGTGATCGAATCTCGTGGCACGCAGGGAATTCCGGACGCAGAACGTCAGATGGCAATTGTTCAGAAAGCCGCTGGGCAGTACATCGCGGCCATGACACCGACGATTGAGATTCCCGGAATGATGACATTCACGGATCCGTACAGTGGTCAGACCTACACGACGACTGTGCAAATGCAGGGCATTGACCCGGTGGGTAAGGCAAACGTTGGGCCTCTGCAGGATTACCTTGACAGCTACAACCCCACAGTTGAAGACGGGGTAGTACTGAAACCAGCCCTGAGAAAAAATGACGCGCCGCTGGGCTGGAATCTGACCGCCGAAGGTGCTGAGCACCGCAGGCTGGTGCAGGAGCGTCAGAAACTGTATCAGCAGGATCAACCCGGAGCGGCGTCTGATGACTTCCCTCCGGCATCCGATTCGCCCGCTGTCAGCAAACCCGACGCAGAACCCCAAAAAAACGCGGTGACTGCCCCGGCAGAGATCTCCGAGCCTGTGTTTGACAGCGAAGTACCAGCAGAAGGACCTGAGCCCGAAGCGAATGCCTCGCCGGTAGACGGTGAAACCAGTATCTCCGAAACGCAACAAACTCCCGCTGCCGACCCCGGAGTTGAAATGTCGGAGGGCGATGAATTTCTCTATGCGGCACCCAGCGTTCAGAAGGTTGGCGAGCCTCTTCCGGCACGTGTTTATATTGGTGAGGGGCTGATCAGTTTTCTGGTGCGCGATCCTGATACAGGAAAGCAACAGAAGGTCATGATGGTTCAACCAGGTGACGACGTCATCCTCAGTACCGTAACTGCGGGTCGCTCACCGGAAGTCACCAAATTTCAGGCCACTGTTGTGGATTCTTTCCGGAGTGGTATGAGTGAGTATGATTCCAGCATCGTGCTGATGAATCTGGAAGCACTGCAAAAGTACCGTGGCATGGAGCGGGGCAACTGGATCACCTCGATCCACATGCGCCTGAAAAACTATGCCGATGCACCTGCAGTGCTGGCTGCGCTGGAGCGGGAGTTTGAGCCGGGAACAGTGACAATTCGTACATGGGAAGAAAAGCAGGGACTGCTGCTATCGGCCGTTGAAGTGGAAACAGCCATCCTGAACGTACTGCTGTTTCTGATCATTGCTGTGGCAGGCTTTGGAATCCTTGCCATCTTCTACATGATCGTCGTGGAGAAAACCCGGGATATCGGAATTCTGAAATCACTCGGAGCCAGTTCCAGCGGGGTAATGTCCATCTTTCTATCCTATGGACTTGGACTTGGCATCGTCGGCAGTACAGCGGGCGTGGTGATCGGACTGCTGTTCGTGCGATACATCAATGAGATTGAAGATGGGCTAAGCTGGGTAACGGGCCGCAAGGTTTTTGACGAGAAGATCTATTACTTCTTTGAAATACCCACCTATGTCAATCCATGGATGGTGTTTTCCGTTGCAGCCGGGGCTATTGCCATTGCAGTGCTGGCCAGCATACTTCCGGCGAGGCGGGCTGCAAGGCTTCATCCGGTCAGAGCTCTGCGGTTTGAATGAAGTGCGTGTCCGGCAAACGTCTGTCGATGAACACCAGAATGAATTCTCAGGGATGTATTCAAGAACCTGCTATGGCTGAGACCCTCAAAATGACACAGCCTCTGATTTCTGCTGAAGCGATTTCAAAATCGTATTTCAAAGGGCAGCACAAAGTACCCGTATTGCGGGGAGCAGGAATGACTGCGCAACGAGGCGAATTCATTTCAGTGATTGGACAGAGCGGATCCGGTAAAAGTACGCTGCTGCACGTGATGGGACTGCTGGATTCACCGGACGTGGGCGAAGTCATCCTTGACGGGACTCGCATCGATAATCTGAATCAGGCAGCGCGCGATCAGCTTCGCAATCACGTGTTTGGGTTTATCTTCCAGTTCTACCACCTGCTGCCAGAACTGTCTCTGCTCGAAAATGTGATGACACCGCTGATGATCCGTCATTCATTTCTGGGCTTCTGGAAAAAACGTCGTGAATTTCGTGACGCAGCGATGAATATGATCGAGCAGGTCGGCCTGGGGCATCGTATCCGGCACCGCCCTTCGGAATTGTCTGGTGGGGAAATGCAACGGGGAGCTATCGCCAGAGCGCTTGTGGCAAAGCCCGAAATTCTGCTCGCAGACGAACCTACCGGAAACCTCGATGCTGCAACCGGAGCCGGAATTATGGAGTTGCTGAATCGACTGAATCAGGAACAGAAACTGACAATTGTGATGGTGACCCACGACGAATCCATAGCAGCTCAGGCTCATCGCACGGTGCGGCTGGTCGAAGGTCGAATTCAGGGGGTTGCCTGGGAAGATGCTGCGTAGGCCAGCGGACGGAGACTGAACATTCAGCAGAATTGCTCGAGACTCCCGCAGAGGCTGATCCGGGAAAAATGTGGCAACATCCGGAACAGTACGAGGCCCACCGGAACGCCTGCTGACAATAAGCACCGAAAGTCGCTCTCTGAAAACCCTGGAAGAATGGGGGTTTTTGGGGATGTTATTCTGGAGTTCTGAAAACGGATACGCTAAAAGCAGTCATTCAATCAGTGTTGCAAAAATGCAACCTGCAGTAAAAAACTGCAGTAAGTGGTTATTCAGTGGGTTCGTTCGCCCAGACTATACTCTGAGCGGTTTTCCATCCTTGTCCGCGGGTATGCGGACGATGCCTGCATTTTGATTCTGGACACTCCTCAGGGCGTGTCCGCTGTTTTGTTCAGCAGGCATTTATCACGCGGCTTCGTCTGTTAATTCAGACGAGGCCGTTTGTGCGCCCGCAGTGCTTAGCCTACAGCCAGTTTCGCCGTTTGCCGGGTCTGTCCCCCTGGCATCACAATCGCGTAAGTGCCCGACAAATCAGGATCCTGTCGGTGCCCGATTGCGTTTTGCCCCTCTCGTCGCGCAGAATGACGAAATGTCGAAAGTCAGGTCTGTTGTGGTTTTCTGTTTGAGTTTTTTCAGCAGGGCTGGCCATCGCAGGCTGTCAGGTCGACTGCCGTGGAAATCTTCGCTCGTGCACGGAATGCTCCGCAACCACTGCGTATAGAGTTTTGTCCCAGCTGTAACTCTCCTCTCAAGACGTGCCTTCTGTTATGTCGCATTCTCTCGCTGAATATGCGGATTTGCTGGACCAGCGCCGGTTGATCTGGCCCCGGGTGCCCGCTTCCATTTCCGTCGCCGCAACGCCGTCCATCAAACCCTTGCCGGGGATCCGCGCAGTCTTATGGGATGTCTACGGAACGCTGCTCCGAATCACCGAGGGGAAGTATTCCATCCTTCCCGCCGAAGAACTGCGACTGCAGATCGCTCTGGACAAGACCATCCATGAATTCAACATGTGGAATCACATGTATCGCAAGCCGGGTCCGCCATGGCAGTCAATGATTGGAATCTATCGATCGACGATTGAGCGACTTCAGATGCGGGCAGCGTCCAGAGGTGATGTCACGGAAGTCAGTCTCGTGGAAGTCTGGGGCACGCTGATCGAGAAATTGTTTGAGAAGGAGTACGTGATTGATGAAGACCAGTATGGCGACGCAGACGAGTTTGCGGAAAAGGTCGCGTACTTCTTTCACTGCTGTCTGCAGGCGGTCGAGGCCAGAGAAGGCGCCGTTCGCGCGATGACCAGTTTAAGTGGACAGGGAATACTTCAGGGATGTCTCAGTGATGGCCAGTCATTTACATTGGTGCAACTGCTGAGAGCACTGAGTTTTCAGGGCGAATTGCCGCCACTGTTCGAAGTGTTTCGCCGAAACAGCCTCGTGTTTTCATACGCTGCAGGTGTTCGAAAACCCTCGAAAAGTCTGTTTATCCATGCAGTGGAAAATTTGAAACTGGAAGGGATTGCGCCCGAACAGGTTCTGCACGTCAGCTGCCGACTGATGACCGACCTTGTACCAGCAAAAGCCGCTGGCATGAAGACTGCTCTGCTGGTAGCAGAAAAATCAGGGCTGGAGTATTCCGCAGACGTTCTGAAAGCTCCCGCAACACGTCCCGACCGCCTGTTAACGGAACTGAGCCAGATCACGTCGATTGTGGTACCATCGTAATGTGCCGGATCCGAAAATCAGCTAGGTCGCGGCAATGTAATTTTGGGTGGCGCAGGACGAGGAATCAGCTTTTCCGCATCGGTCACCAGTTCTGAAAGTTGCTGCCCCAGAAATCGGGCCGCGATCGCGCACTGCTGAAAATTTGTGTGCGTCGATGCGTGCCAGGCATCCTTCTGAAACTGCTCCGCTGCAGCCTGCAGCCTGCTGAGTTTTTTTCGGACTGTCCGGAAATAGCTGACCGGGTCGTGGATCTGCGTCTCTACTGCACGAAAGACGTCAAAGATCGTCCGAGCCATTTCATTTAACTCAGGAAAGTCCTCGACCTCATCACAGTGCTTGATAAACGTGCGAATCATCCAGCCATGGGCCATCACATTTTGGCTGCGACTAACAAGAAACTGAAGTTTTTCCAGAGTCTCTGCCGGGAGATTCGGAACAGTGGACGCACCGGCTGGAGGAACTTCGTCACCGGCAGGAAGTTGGCTTTCAGACATAACAAAATCACAGTCCTCAACTGAATATCTGCACCAGAAATCTGACACGCAGCACCGAAAGCATCGTATGCCTGCGAAGGTGCGGACGGGAGTCAGACCAGACAACTTCTGACAACAATTCGGTTTCCAGTCACATGAATCACCTCAACGGTCGTTCCAGCGTCGATATAGGCACCATCGCTGACAACATCAAGGAATCGATCTCCAAAATTGACTTTGCCTGCCGGTCGCAGAGCCGAAGAACAAACGCCGGTTTCTCCGACATGGACCGACGAGTTCGTCTGCTGAACCATAGTTAGTGCCGGATGCAGCATTGGGCCGTCGCCTTCCGCTGCATATCCAGGAGGCGTCAGAATCAATCGATTGACCCAGGGAATCGACGGCAGAAAACGACTCATGAAAACCGCAGCAGCGAGTACCGTAATCATCGCAGCCCCGATGGATGTCAGACTGGTAACCGTTTTTTCGAATGACTGCGTCGCCGTAATTCCTGAAAACGTATGACTGGCCATGACAAGGGATGCAATTGTCAGAAGTATTCCCGAAACACCAAAGACGCCAAAACCTGGGATCAAAAAGATCTCCATCGCCAGTAATGCGATTCCAAGCAGAAACAGAATGAGCTCCAGACTGCCCGCAGTGCCCCCCAGAAACCGACTCCAGAAAAACAGAGAAGCACAAAGAACCGCAGGAATCGCAAACATTCCGGATGGCGCGTGCGCTTCAACGTAAACACACAACAGTCCAACAGCGACCAGTAGAAAAGCACCAAAGCTGGAGTTCAGAAACGAAACAAGATTGTCAACCCAGGACTTTTGCAGCGGCGTCAGCAAAACATCTGCCGATAGCCCCAGGCGAGTCTGCAGTTCGACGATATTATTACACGGAAGCTCGGCCAACTGCAGTTGATGGGCCCGCTCCCCCCGTAAAGTCAGCAACAACCCCCGACGAGTTTCAGGGACCATTGGCCCCTGAACCCATTCGTCAGGCTGACTCTGAAGTTCAGGCTGGGACATCCACGTGACCCGGCCATCCTTTCGGTTGGTCACCTCAAAGACTTCCAGATCCCGATCGATCATCGCCTGCAGAAGTGCGGGGGCTCTATTTCTGCTGCGGCCCAGCGATGCCGCAAATTCCAGAAACGGACTGATGATCTTCTCTGGAGCCCGCTCAAATGCACCGCCTGGAGCCGTCTGCGAAATGACTCCGATATCCCCAATCTGTGCGTCAGGATGCATGTAAATCTGAGCACATCCAAAAGCAATCAATGCACCGCCACTCCACGCCCCACGCGAAATCCAGGCCACAGTATTCATCGTCCCCGGCTCGATATTCGCCAGCGTCACCGCGATCTCTTCGGCAATGCTCTTTTCGCCACCCGGAGAATCGATATCGAGGATCAAAACATTCACCTTGTCCGCCTGAGCATTCCGAATCTCCCTCAGTACAAATTCACGCATCGATGGAGACACAGTACCGCGAACTTCAATCAGCCTCGCTTTCGGCTGACCAGTTTTCGACTTCTCTCGCATGGATTCCCGCGGCAGCCGATATATGTCCGCAACCTCCGATCTGCTCGTCGCCGTCTGCGTTACCAGAAATCCAGCCTTCAGTGCATCAGCAGCCACAAAGAGCGCAACTGATCCCGCCTCCCGAAACAGCTCCACCTGCGGAATCTCAATTCCCTGCTGCTGCATCTGCCGAAGCTCGTCAGCATTGACAAATTTCTGCGTTTCCTGACCTGTCTCATCCCGTACATTCACACGGTAAAACGCGGTTTTGCTGTCCAGCAATGCCTGAATCACGGCACCCGATATTCGCGGATTTCGACGTCGGTCGCCCAGCGACAAAATAAACGCCTGATCGGCAGGATCCACAGACTCACCACGCCCGATATCTCCGATTTCCCCATCGGGGCGCATCACGACATCCTGACATGCCAGAGCCAGAACCACATGATTGCCACGTAGCGAACGAGGAATCCAGGCGACGGTCCGAACTGACGACAACTCGGCGGATGAAAGCAATCCCGCCAAATCCCGAATCTGACCAAAACGACTGGAACCAGATTCCATTTCAAGAATCAAAATCGCAGGTCGCGATTCACGAACGGCCCTCGTCTGAAGTTCCAATGCAACATTGTGGATCTGGCTCAACATCACATCAGATAACGGAGCCTTCACTGACAAGAACTGCCCCAACGGAGTCTTCTCAGCAGCAGCGTTCTGAGCGAACGCCACCACAGGAAGAAGAACCCACGCTGCCATGAATGACCAGCGAATAGCAACGGAAACACCATGTGACGAAAATCGTCGCATGAATCACCTTTCGGCAGTTGTATCCCAATGTTGTCAAAGTTACTGCCGGAACAGCCGGGAGCTGTTCAGTAGCTCCAGAATATTCCGACAGAAACCCGCTGAAATCAAACGAGCCTCGGCAATCAGTTCTCAACTGCCGGCATAGCCCCTGAGTCAAAATACTTCCCATCCGCGGCACAACAACTCTACAGACCTCGCAGGATTCTACGAAGAAAAACCGCCGGAATCCAAGGCTTTCAGTGATTCGAACCAGCTCCGGAATTCCTGGGGCCGCATTGCACAGAAACGCACAAGAACCCGATTCGGATCAGCACATCCACGAAATCTCGGAAACTCCGGTAACAGAATGTGTTTAAATGCACACCATTAAGAGAATCTCTTTGTAAAAGTGCCAACCACAAATACCTTCACCGAAAGTAAATCCCCCAGCCACAGGTGCCAGGCACCTGCCAAGATAAAGGAAGGCGATATCAGCCAGAAATCTCCTCTTTTTATCGAAGCTTCGCGGCTCCTGAAGTCCCACCACTGAAAATGGCGTAAGGCCATATCGCCCTTGCGTTACCGTCGCACGGTGCCAGGCACCTAATGACAGAAAGGGAGGCGATATTAGCCAGAAATACGCTCTTTTTTTCGTATCTTCGCCGGCCCGGAAGGCCCGCTGTGAAACATGACGCAATGCCATTCCGTCAGGGGCTTAAAAAGCATCGAGCGCGGCAGACACTGGCGGGGCCGCCTGAGGCACGGGGTGACGAAAAAACCGGTGAACATTGAGATTGACTTCTGTTTCCACCAGATATATCATCTTTTTAGTCGTGGTTTATTTTAAAGACGTTGGCGTGTTTGTGTCGATCAAATCAGTGTTGTCGGTCATTTGTGACAAAACAACTATCACGTTCAGGATGGGTGATATTTTTGGGAGGCGATTTTGTGATCCAATTTTGGACTCAGGGGTTCTCAATAAAGTCGGCGTCATGGCTGCTGGTCTCCGCCATATCAATCGCAGTCACTGGCTGCGGAGAATCTGCAAAACCCTGGGAGGTCGTGGTTCCTGTAAAGGGAACAGTCACCTACCGGGGAAAGCCCGTCTCGGGCGCTCAGATCAGCCTTTACCCCGTCAACGCGGAGTTTCCTTCCTCGGTGATTCCGTCGGCAACTTCGGTGCAGAATGGAGAATTCTCGGTAGGCACCTATGGAACAGACGATGGTGCTCCTGCCGGAGAATATCGGGTGGCAATTGTTTGGCATCCACTGGTTGATAAGGGCAGTGGCGGAAGTCGCGGCGACAACGTCCTGCCGCCCAAATTAGCCAATCCGGAAACATCTGGACTCAAGGTGGTAGTCCACTCGGAAGAGACCACACTGCCATCATTCAATCTTTAAACCAACCTGCGCTCCATTAGCGCATGCCGCATTGCGTAACGTGCCTTCGTCACGCGAATAAGAATTCTGTTTCAGCAGGACTGATCCTTCAGACTGCCTGATCTTTGATCGAGGGATGCCAGGGCCACAGAAGCCCTTCGGATAGCGTTCCTCGATCTGCCGTTGCCATCGCAACTCCCCCGCATCCCTCCGTTAGGTCGAACTGCAGACTAATGTTTGTCTGCCGCCAGCGGCATGCGGAATCTGAACTCAAGTCAGGCATCTATTTGTGAAAGGTTTTCTGATGAAAAAGTCCTCCCTCTCTGCTTCTGTTTTTGTGAGATCTCCCCTGCATCATCGAAGGGCGTTTACCCTGATCGAACTGCTTGTCGTGATTGCCATCATCGCCATTCTGGTTGCACTTCTGCTGCCGGCGGTGCAGCAGGCACGGGAAGCCGCTCGAAGGACTCAGTGCAAAAACAATCTCAAACAAATCGGTCTCGCCATTCATAACTTTGCAGACACCTTTAGTGTGCTTCCTGTCAGCAGCCGGCCACCTGGTACCGGGACTAAACGTCTGGCCGGGCTATTCAAGATCCTGCCCCAGATAGAACAGGCAAATCTTTACAGTCAGTATGATCAGACCCTTCAATGGAGTGATCCGAAGGCATCCCAGCGAGCCGTTGTCAGTACCACACTGCCGGCATTTCAGTGTCCGTCGACAGCGGTTAATCTGCGTCTGGATGGTGACCCGGACAGCACGACGACACCCTCTGGATTTGCAGCGAACATGGTGGCCGTGACTGACTATTCACTGTTGAAGGGGGTCGATCAGGGAATCACTCCCTTCGTCCCGTCACTGTCATCAGGAACACTATTTTCAGATCCGACCAATACCGCCCATAAGTACTTTGCGGGAATGCATGCTCAGAATGCAGATTCAAAATTTCGGGATGTGACTGACGGCCTTTCGAACTCGATCTCTGTTGTCGAATCCGCAGGACGCCCGACATTGTATCGCCGTGGACTACGTGCTGCGGGCACTGTCCCCGCTGTCCGTGTCAATGCTGGTGGTTGGTGCCGGCCGGCGAGTGACGTCCTGGTTACTGGTCAGAAGGCCGATGGATCCAGCCTATTTGGAACGACACCATTCAACGCCACCAATGGACACAATGTCGGCAGCGAAACATATCCCAGTGGTGCATTTGGTGTTCAGGGAACCAGCCAGCCATTTTCATTTCACACAGGCGGAGCCCAGTTTCTCTTTGGCGACGGCAGCGTGCAATTCATCACAGAGAACATAGACCTCGGCCTGTTCGTTGCCCTGTGCACGCGTGGCAATGGCGAAGTGGCTCAGGTACCGTAACGCAGGCAAAGGACGAGGGTTCCCTGCAGAAGCCGCTTTTGTCGGCTTCGAGGGAACCCGAAACCTCCGCCAGATGCTGAGAGCAATCTCGCTGTCTCTCCAAACGCCCTTCGAACAATTTCTGCAACATTTGGATTTGGATCTGACGGCATCAGAAGCCCCACTGCCAAAACACAAGACGGAACACACAAGACGCGGAGTGCGCGTACGACCGTATCAGACGCAGCGCAGTGAACGGCAGAGTGAACGGGGCCATCCCCCGAGACATCCCCACCGAGACATCCCTGAGATCCACGCAACTGCATCAGCTGCGAAAATCTGCGCCAACCGGATAACCGACTCTTTTGTTATCACACCGCGGGCGGATATTACCTGAACGTTGATTCGGTTTGATCTGGGGACACAGCATCTGGGGATAGCGTGAATCCGGTGAATCCGGGGACACAGCATCTGGGACATCGCAAACTCGGTTTGTCTTCGCAGGCTGTTGCAGAAAAACACCATTCAGCGAGCCAAAGAGTGCTATCCCGCGAAGCCTTCCTGAACTCCACACAACGACCATATCCGCCAAAATCGTTGCCAATCAGATAATCGATTCTATTGATATCGCGGGTAAGATCGCCATAACTCAATCCCCTCATTTTTTGCCCTCGATTTGTCCGACCTGAAAACGGAATCGGCCCTGCGACGGCAACATCAGTCGCTCCGACGAACCCCCAGCGTCTGCATGGTTGTGCTCTGCATATCCCCTTAACCAACAGCGACACACCGCGCGAAAATTCGAGTTGCCGAGCAAAAACGTCGCCTCGGGACACTCAATGCCCCGGCGTATGGGCATATGACCGCCGCATGGTCAACAGCGACCTGCTGGATCCTGCAGTATCGAGCTATTGGAAGGGACTGGCGAGACTGCTATTCTGAGCCATTGCGGGCCGGCAAATGCCGGCCCGGGCTGCCGCAGGTGGATCCTGAACAGTCTCCGCCGATCTGGCCGGAATGCTCTGCTTTGCCATCTGGTACGGTCTGAAGTGGTTTGGTAAAGAAGAATGAAGTTGGCTGTTGCACCCGATGGTGTAGCAGCAGAAACTGTCACTGCTACTTCCGAAACCCAGGCCGCCCCACACCGAGCAGGCAGCCACCTGCATTTTTCATTGGATCTTCTGACAACACCTCTTGCACCCGGAAAACAGATGCTTCCTCTTCGTCCGCTCGGAAAAACTGGTTTAGATCTGACTGCTCTCTCCTTTGGAGCTTCGTCGCTTGGTGCGGAGTTTCGCAATGTGGATCTCAGCGAATGCCTGGGAAGTGTTGAAGCGGCGATCGACGTGGGCATGAATTTTATTGACACATCCCCGTACTACGGACGTGGCATGAGTGAAGTGTTGCTGGGGCAGATCCTGCCGAAGATTCCCCGGGACCGATATTATCTGGGAACAAAACTGGGCCGTTACGCACCACGCCACTTTGACTTCAGTGCAAAGCGAGTGATCGAGAGCATTGACATTTCGCTGGAGCGGATGAGAGTTGACCATCTGGACATTGTGTTGTGTCATGACCTGGAATACGTGGATATGACCCAGATTGTGGAAGAAACACTTCCGGCCCTGCGGCGTCAGGTTCAGAAAGGCAAAGTGGGTCATATTGGTGTCAGTGGATATCCGATGAAGATGTTCAAATACGTGCTTGGCAATTCGGACGACGTGGATGTGATTCTGACGTACAACCATTACACGCTGCAGAACGACATGGCTCTGGAACTGGTGCCGCTTTGTCAGGCAAAGGGGGTTGGGTTAATGAACGCCGCTCCATTTTCCGCGCGGTTGTTGTCCGGCTCGCCACTTCCGGTCTGGCACAAGGCAACGCCGGAGGTTCGCCGTGTAGCGAAGGCTGCGGCAGATCTCTGTGCGGCGCGCGGCTCAGATATCGCAAAACTGGCGCTGCAGTTTTCCATCGCAAATCCGGATTTTACGACATGTATTACGGGCTCAGCAAATCCAGAACGCATTCGTCAGTGGGCAGGCTGGGCGATGGAGCCCATAGATCAGCAACTTCTGGCAGACGTGCTCGATGTCCTGAAACCCATTCACAACTGGTACTACATTGAGGGCCGGCCGGAAAATAATGACTGAATCAACTTCTATGGCCATCCAGCGACAGGGGGCCGAGAATAGCCACGGCGGAACATCGTTTCGCAGAAGAACGTACGCAACTTCAAAATGGCGATGCTGGACGGATGAACCTTGCCAACCTCCTGATCCTGCTGCTCAACCCCGAGACCTCAGGTTTTCCGCTTGACGCATTTTACAGAAGTGACCTATAACCCGCGCAGAGCTGGATCTGACAGGTCCTGTTTTGCCCTGTCGCAGCTCATTCAAATTGCGGTTGTTCGCGTCCGGTACCGGCGAGCATCCTGCCTTCAGATACGGTGCCGGTTAACTCCCCACGGAGGATCATGGGAATGGCCGCTAAGTCAACAGCAGCAAAGAAACCAACCGCAGCACCTGCAGCTGCAGCCCCAGTAGCAGCACCTGCAGCTCCAGCAAAGGCAACCAAAGCTGCAGCTCCAAAGTCAACCAAGGCAAAGACCGGCGCAGCGAAGGCAACCAAAGCTGCTGCCAAACCAGCAGCTAAGCCAGCCGCCAAGCCAGCTGCCAAGTCAACCAAGGCAAAGACTGGCGCAGCCAAGCCAGCTCCAGCTCCGAAGAAGAAGTAGTCGTCTGAGACCTTCTGCGATTGAACCAGAAACGGCTGTGAGTTCCTTAGGAATTCGCGGCCGTTTTTTCGTTGATACAGGCAATAAATCGGTTTACGCAATACGTTTGCAACGCCACTCTGCAGGCGACGCCCTGTAAAAGCAGGCACGGAGTGTTAGCCGATCGATTGCCTACCATAGCAGCAGTGTCAGCCCTGCCATTGTGATCAGACCGACGGCACCTGTCACCAATAAGCAACCTCCGCCGGGTCCGGGAAGTCCCAGCCGAAGTAAACGCCCGGGTACCGATTCGCAGCCCAGCTTCCGTTTGATTCGACGTTTCTGGTTGGGCCACCAGCGAAGCGGTGCCAGAAGAATATTCAGTCCCAGTGCATTCTTCGCTCGTTTTTTTGCCCTCGTCAAACCGAGAACGGTTTTTAGCGACGGACGCCGATAACGAAAAAATTTCACGGTGTCTCCTTGAATGATGCTGTGCCGCGAACTGGAATTTGCCGGGCCAAACAGGTCACAGGAAATCCGACTTCGCTGAAGTCGTGCCTTGCTGAATGTGCGAGGGGCACAAAACTGCAGCACAGAGAACATGCTGTCATGGACAAGAACCTTCAGCGTATTCGGAAACCTGTCCGTTTTGTAGTTTGATGGGCATAGCGATTGCCAGGCCGTCCGGTAAACTTTTTCAACTGGCGTTGACGGTGCCCGAAGCAGGGCCGGGTAACTCCTCATCGCCAAATCACACAAAGCTCTGGTATTCCGAGGACAGCGCGATGCATTTCCGTTCCGTCATCTGTGTTCTGGTGCTGTTGGCCGCCAGCCTGTCGACCAAGGTGATCTCCGGCGAACGTCCGAATTTTCTGTTCATTCTGGTGGATGATCAGTCACCGGAAGATTTGAAGGTTTACAACCCGCAATCTGCATTGGACTCACCGAACATCAGTGGGCTGGCAGATCGCGGTATGACGATCGACGGCGCCTACCACATGGGTTCGTTCAGTGGTGCCGTGTGCACGCCATCCAGGCATATGATCATGAGCGGCAGAACCCTGTGGAATCTGCCAATCGCGCCTCAGGGAAAACGGAATTGTCCTCCGCATCTGGAGCAGCAGACAATTCCCGCAGTGTTCAATCGCGGTGGTTATTCCACCATGCGAACCTGCAAGATGGGGAACAGCTACGAAGCGGCCAATCAGCTTTTTGAAGTACGGCGTGACGCAACAAAACGAGGAGGAACAGCAGAAACCGGGAGTGCATGGCATGCTGATCAGGTGCTGGACTACCTTTTGGAACGTGAGCGGAAAAAGGAATCAAAACCATTTCTGATTCATTTCGGATTTTCGCACCCTCACGACACACGTGATGGCACTCCGGAATTGCTTGCGAAGTATGGTGCCACAAACCATGACGATCCCAATTCACTGCCGAAGCTGCATCCATCACAGCCATTGCTGCCGCCAAACACTCTGCCTCGCCATCCTTTCGACACGACTGACTCCGGCGTTCGAGATGAAGTCGCAGTCAGCGGAGTCTGGAAAAATCGCGATGTGGCAAGTCTTCGCAATGAGCTTGGACGCGAGTTCGCGTGCAGCGAAAACATCGATACTCAAATTGGTCGGGTGCTGGCCCGCCTGGACGCCATGGGAGAACTGAATAATACCGTTGTCATCTACACGGCTGACCACGGCATGTCGATTGGCAGACATGGTTTGATGGGTAAGCAGAACCTGTATCAGCACACATGGCGTGTTCCGATGATCGTCGCGGGACCGGGAATTCCGAAAGGATCACGCGCCGAAGGAAATGTTTATCTGCTTGATGTTCTGGCAACGCTTTGTGATTTCGCCGGAATTGAACCTCCGGAAACCAATCAGGGGCTCAGTTTTCGCTCGGTGCTTGAGGGACGTCAGCAAACGGTCCGCGAGGTTATGTATGGTGCCTACGCCGGCGGAGCGAAGCCGGGCATTCGATGCATCCGCAGGGGCGACTGGAAGTTGACAACCTACGACGCTCCGGAGAGAAATGTACACGAAACACAGCTGTTCAATCTAAAGGAAAACCCCGCCGAGCTGCTGCCGGAACATCATCGGCCTGAAGTGATTGCACTGACCGGAATCAAGCCGGCTGCCCATCAGACGAATCTGGCCACAGACCCACAGTACTCAGAAAAGCTTCGTGAAATGCGGCAGTTGCTGAGGGAAGAAATGACGCGACTGAACGATCCGGCCGCTGAATAGTGCTTTTCCGGAGGCTGTAACATTCGGCTCTGGTGAAGTTCCTTCAGACCGTTTTTCCCCCTGGCCTTGAAACCGCGAAAGTCTGAACGCAGCCACGCAGGGCCACGGCCACTCCGTGAAACACGGCGCTCAGGCGTTTCAGAATGTCAGAATAACAGACGTCGAATAGCATCGGCAGCAAAGACAACCGTCGCTGTTCCAGCGATGAACGCTGTGCCGGTTGCTGTCAGCAGAAGCAGGCAGATCTCGGCCAGTTGCAGAAGGACAATTGTCAGCCGGCTGCACCCCAGGCGGAACATCGTCTGCATTTCTGCCGCTCTGAGTTTCAGTGACAAACTGAGAACCAGTCCAAGGAGCAGGATTGTCACAACGGCGGCGGCAATGGAACAGACACGAACAAGCTGTTCAACTCGAAACACCATAGTCAACAGTTCCGCGATCACATCAGGGGGTTTGATACACTGAACCCGCGTCTGACTGTCGCTGTATCGCCCCAGAATCTGCACGCGGGCTTTTTCACTGGCGGGCACAGCCAGAATAGCCGTCAGAGGAAACGCAGAGCTATCTCCGTGAAAGTGAAACGAATCTCTGTTTTCATCATTGATTTCAAGCCATGGAAGAACACCCATGTTTGCCGTCATCTGATTCTTTGAATCATTGGAAAGCAGCAGAGCCGGATCAGTCTGAGCGTTTACTTCCTGATGTCCGTGTCCGATTCCTTCGATAACCCACGCTGTTTGGACGTCTGTAAAGACCACCGAATCATCCGGGGAATGTGATGATTCCAGGATACCAGTAACGTTCATCTGCAGAGGGTAATCACCGGCCAGATTCAGAGCGTTACGCGGAGCGGAAAGCAGGCGGTCACCGACCTTCAGTCCCAAACGCGAAGCACACTCGCTTCCAACCACACAATCTCCCAGAAGGGTCGGAAGTTCGCCTTCGGCAGTCACCAGATTCCGGAATTCAAAGTACTCAGTCGACGTGCCGACAATCGGGACTCCATTCACCCCGGGCTGAGCCTGTGTACGAAAGCGAATGTGCAGTGGGATAGCGGTGCCCAGGGACGAATCAGTAAGTTGCTTAGCGTCGGCCATTGTGATCGTGGCAGGAGCAGCGGATTCAAAATACAGGGCATGCAGAGCCAGATCAATCCGACTGCCACGAGCTCCCAGAATCAGAGGTGTCGTGCTGGCGCGAGCCGAAATCTCCTGCTGAAACTGTCGTAACGCCATGTGCACTGTGACTGGTAACCCGATGGTGATTGCCATGCTGAGCACAATCGTCAGCGAGCGACCGCGATTCCACCAAAGGGAACGCGTTGCCAGGAAGAAGGCATGTCTCATTCCTCTGTACCTCCGGGGGCAGCCACCGGCGATCGCTTCAGGAACAGCTCGAAGGGAATCACGCGGTTGAATCGAGGCAGCAGCGAATGGTCATGCGTCACCATCATCAGGATTGCACCAGCCCGCTGAGATTCGGACATCAGCAATTCCACCATGCGAACAGAATTCCCTGGATCCAGGTTGCCCGTCGGTTCATCCGCAAGCACGACTCTGGGCGACAGCAGCAAGGCTCGACATAACGCCACGCGCTGACGCTCACCCTGAGACAACCGACCAATGGGACGTCGTGCAAAGCCTTCCAGCCCAACGGCGTCCAGCAGCGACTTCGCACGTTCCCGCAAATCCCGGGTCAGCATCACCTGAGGATGAATCCGGCAGGGCAGCAGAACATTGTCCAGCACATCCAGATACTCCAGCAATTGAAAGTCCTGAAACACCAGCCCCAGATGCCTCAGCCGAAAAAGTCGCCGCTCAGCATCTGACAGTGAGGTGATGTCGGTGGAATCAATTTTCAAAGAACCGGAAGCAGCAGGAAGAATGCCGGCAATCAGATTGAGTAGTGTTGTTTTTCCGGAACCACTGGGCCCGGCGATCACGACAGATTCTCGGTCCTCAACTACCAAATGAGGAATCTGCAGAGAAAAAGGGCCATCCGAATAGGCAAACTGCAACTGACTGATTGAAATCATAAAAAATCCGGATGGAAACCCGGGAAGACACGAAACGCAACAGGTTCTGGTATTGTACGGATTCTGGCCGGAATCCCCATCGAAAATCCCCTTTGGTTTGGGTAGAACGCCGCAGGAATCGCGTTACAGAGAACTGCTGAGAATCCTTTGATTCTGCCGCAGAACGATCGCTGGAATCCCGCTGCAGAGCATTCAGGGCACTGGCTATTGAGATTGGTCGGTTTGTTGTCCTGATTGAAAATTGTTGAAGATCATTTCCGAGATTCCCGTAATCCGTGTAGAACATCGCGTCCAGAATAATTCTGTGAGTATTCAGGGACATCCAGCAACAGAGTCAGGAAATTCACATGCAGCGGTGCACTCCCGGGGCGTCTCATTGGACTAACAGACGTGCGATTAGCAGGCTGGTCATCAGCTGTCTTCAGGCGATCTTTTTGACGTCCGGTATCGTCACTCTGGCAGCTGCCGAAAAACCTGTCATCCTGCTCACAGGGTTTGAGCCCTTTGGCGAGCAGCGGCCTCCAAATCCGTCATGGGAGGGAATTGCAAAGCTCAACGACACCGAATGGCAGGGGTATCGGCTGGTTTCGTTGCAAATCCCCGTTATCTGGGGCGCCCCGTTGAAAGAACTTGAGCCACGAATTCAGCAACTGCAACCCGTGGCCGTGTTTTCCTTTGGACAGGGGGCTCCGGGGGCATTCGCCATTGAAACAAAGGCCCTGAATCAGCGAGGCGAGATTCCGGACAATACAGGGCAGCAGCCACCACTGCCGCTGATTGTCGGGGACGGTCCAACCGAATTCACCTCCACATTTCCTGTTGCAAAGGTTGCAGTCATTCTCAAGCAAAAGGGACTGCCCATACGCATTTCGGAACATGCTGGTCAGTACCTGTGTGAAGAAACTCTGTATTCTCTGGAAACGCTGCGTCGGAAGTCCGCGGTGGCGCCGGTTGTTGCCTTCTGCCATGTGCCACCATTGCAATCCATGATTGGCGAAAAACCTGTCGACGCAGACTATATTCAAAACTTCGTGCTGGAATTTCTGGGTGCATGGAAGACCGTCAGCCAGGAAGTACCAATTCAGCAGAACGTCTCCGCAGAACAGAACTCTGCAACCGCGACCGTTCAACCCGCAAACCCGGAGCGTGCAGCCGTTGAAAAACTCATTGAAAATTACTTCAAATCGTGGTCCGAGCAGCGGATGCGTGATTATGGCAATTGCTTTGCCGATGGGGCCGTGATTCAGGAAGTCGGATCCGGTGAAATTCTGACACAAATGAAAGCCCCATTCGTCGCTACTCAGGCCACCTACCACAAAATGGCAATCTTTAAAGCGGTGGAAGTCCCTGTGCGAACGGCCATCACCTTTGAAGCGGATCTGGCTCGTGTCGTTGTTTACTGGAAGCTGACTGCTGGCCCCAGATTACAATACGGCTATGACCACTTCACGCTGATCAGGCAGAAGGGGGAATGGAAGATTGTGAACCTTGTGTTCTACGCGACGAAAACACCAAAGGAGTAATGCGAACCGGCCAAATCGATACCCGCCTCTGAGAGGTGACGCGTATCCAGCCCGGGGCCCCCGAATGCACCCCGGCATTTGGCCACCTACTGGGATGCTCCATGACGCTGCTTGTCTGTGTGGTAGCATGGTGAAGGAATGTTTCTTAACCTGCCCGGGGATTCTCACGGAATGATCAACTGTGTAACAGACACGCATTTTCGTCCGCAAGACTTCCAAAACCCTCGTTTCCGTCGGGAAAACGGGGGCGTTCCAGATGATTTTTCCCGCATTCCCAAAATTCGACGGTACAATGCCGCTTTTCGCGTGTGGGCCGCTTAATGATGCCCCGTGCAGATTGTCGCGTGCAGACGGACCAGGATTCTTCGGTACAAACCGCAAAGAAACCGTTTCTTATTGCCACGGGCCACCGCTGACACGAGCCTGTGATACGCACGACGAACAGAGCAAAAAACGGTACGACTGGCAAGGATATTTGCTTTCCGCCAGTCGCCGATGATTCAGGATTTCGGGAAACGAGCAGCAGCATGGCAAGAAACGAAAAAACTCCCTCCAGAGGGCCTCGCCCCGACCGGGGTTCGCAGCGGGCAGGTCGCAGTGCACGTCCGTCAGAACGGGGAGCGCGACAGACGGAACGGGGAGCGCAAAGTTCGGAAAGGGATGCTGAGCAAACAGGGGTGGGTCGGAAACCAGCAGGACGTGGACCAGTAGAACGTGGACCTGCAGGACGTGGACCTGCAGGACGTGGACCGGCGGAACGTGGGTCAGCGGAGCGTGAGCGTGGATCAGCAGGCCGTGGTCCAGTAGGGCGTAGAACGGTAGAACGTGGACTGGCAGGGCCCAGAGTTCCTGAAGCCCGAGGGGCTATGCTGCCGGCGCCAGCTGAGCTCTCGGAGGATTCCAGCGAAGCCGCGGGAACTATGCGCCTTCAAAAGTTCCTTGCGATGTCTGGCGTGGATTCGCGTCGGAACTGCGAAGAGTACATTCGGGACGGGCGAGTGACTGTGGCTGGTGAGGTTATTCGCGATCCTGCGAGAGCTGTTGCGCCGGAAACCGATGATGTACGCCTTGACTCCGAACGCCTCAGGATCCCACGATTCCGTTATTTTCTGCTCAATAAACCAAAGGGTGTTCTGTGTACAAATCGTGACCCTGAAGGACGCCCACGGGCTGTTGATCTGATCCCCGTAGCCGATCAGAGACTCTTTACTGTTGGCAGGCTGGACGAGAACACTCAGGGATTGCTGCTGCTAACCAATGATGGGGATCTTGCGCAGCGGTTGGCGCACCCCAGATTTGAAGTGGTGCGACGATACCGCTGCCATGTGGCCGGATGGCCAACACCAGAGACGCTCAATCAATTGCGGGATGGGATGTATTTCTCGGAAGGCTTCTTTCGGTTTCAGGGCATTCGCGTTGTGCGGCATCAGGGACGCAGTACCGTCCTGGAACTGGAACTTCAGGAAGGCAAGAATCGCGAAATTCGCCGGTTACTGGCTCGCGTGGGTCATAAAGTGATTGAATTGGAAAGAATTGCCTTTGGACCATTGCTGCTTGGCTCCCTGCCTTATGGCCGTCACCGCGAACTTCAGACGGTAGAAATTCGGAACCTGCGTCACTTCCTTGAAACCGGAGAAAAAACGGGCAGAAGCACGAAGCCGGCGTTCGGATACCGCTCTGGGCAGACTCGCGGCAAAAAATATCGAAAGTCTTCGCCGGCGGCCTCGGTGACTGGACAATCAAAAACAGCTTCAGAAACAGGCGCTATCGTTCTCCGCGGTTCGTCTCGACCGGAGCAGAGCCCGTCGTCCCCGGGACGATCACTTCGCCCGCGTCAGGATTCAGACCAGCAGGTTCCACGGAAGCCAACAGGTCCCCGTGGTCCCCGCAAGCCTCCAGGAAAACCGGCAGGGCGCCCCGCCTCCAGAGCAGGCCGTGCTCCAGTCGCCGGAAAACGCCCCGCCCCTGTCAATAAGGGCCGTGATCGTCGACGCGACAAATAGCCCATAGACCGGCATACCAAAAAGCTAGCCACGCCGCTTCAGTTTTTCCGTAATCACTCGTATCCCGGTGCCATGCACCTTGACTTAAGAAACATGGCATTTTACGATACTTTCTATCACTTCCACTCCACTTCTTTGCGGAGCCAAAGGTATGCCACGGGTGAATCGGCGAGAGATTGTTGCGGACGGGGAAATTCAGGTATTCCATGTTGTCAACCGCTGTGTCCGCAGGACGCATTTGTGCGGGAAGGACCGGCAGTCGAAAAAGGATTACTCGCATCGCAGGGAATGGATTCGCCGACGGCTGGAATTTCTGGCGGGCATCTTTGCCGTGGATATTCTGGGCTTTGCGGTGATGAGCAATCACGTGCACGTGGTGGTCAGGACCCGGCCGGATGTTGGTGCTTCCTGGTCGGATGAAGATGTGGCTCGACGGTGGTGGAATCTGTTTCCGAAGCGAAAAAACAAAGACAAATCGCCTGCGGAA
>CAIQIE010000268.1 GCA_903871805.1 uncultured Planctomycetaceae bacterium
CAATGCCCAGTACGCGGGCTTTGTGGCGGACGGTTATCGCGATCCGACCGTGTGGCACCCGGTCGGCTGGCAATGGCGGTTGGAAAGAAATGTCACGCAGCCTGTGTATTGGAACGACGTGAGGTGGAATGGTCCTACCTGTCCGGTGGTTGGGGTGTCGTGGTGGGAGGCGGATGCCTTTTGCCGGTGGGCAAAGGTGCGACTGCCCAGTGACCAGGAATGGGAGGCGGCGGCCCGAGGTCCACAGGGCTTCCAGTATCCGTGGGGCAATACGTGGGACAATACGTGGCTGGCTAAGTATTGCAATTCCAGTGAACTCGGGCTGCAGCGGACCAACCCAGTGGGGATGTTCCCAGCTGCCGCATCACCGTGTGGGGCATACGACATGGCCGGCAATGTCTGGGAATGGTGTGCAGATCATTACGAGCCAGGCAGGAAAGATAATGACGGCGCTGGCCGCGTGTTGCGTGGCGGTTCCTGGTACCTTCTAGCTGACCTCTGCCGTTCCTCGATTCGCAGCCTCGTTCAGCCCGTCAACCGTAACCTCAACATCGGTTTTCGTGTGGCGAGAACTTCATAGCCTATCGGCTTGAGCCATTACGGCTTTCTGCTTTACTGCTTTTCAACTTTACCTGAGCGGCGAGGAACGAGCCGCGCAATTTTTTGAAAAAGCCATCCGGCAAATGGGCGAGACAATGAGAAAGCCAGGAAGCACTGGGAATGAGCTGACGGTCATTACAAAGACATACGACTTGATTTTGTGGACAACTAACCACACCAGCCGATTTCCACGCAACCATCGACATGTGCTGGGTATCCGGATAGAAACAAAGCTTTACGAAGTGCTTGATTTGCTGATCGACGCAAAGTTCAGTCGGCAGCGTCGTCAAAAACTGGAGGAAATAAATCGGAAGCTGGAGGGACTTCGGTTTTTGTTTCGACTGGCAAAAGATCTGAAGTGTTTGGAAGTCAGCAGTTATGGATTTGGGGCGAGGTTGCTGGATGAGATTGGCCGACTTGTTGGTGGTTGGCTAAAGAGCAGTGATGGTTCAACATGAAACGATACGGGAATCTATGGAATGCAATGATTTCGTTTCCAAGCCTGTTTCGTGCGGCGCGCAGGGCGAGGAAAGGTAAGCGACTGCGTCCCGACGTGGCATTATTCGAATATCATCTGGAGCAAAATCTCTGGAAACTGCACGACGAACTCCTCACGCGGCAATATCTGCCCGGGGACTATCACACTTTCCTCATTCATGAACCTAAACAACGGCAGATCAGTGCTGCTCCATATCGCGATCGTGTGGTACATCACGCGCTAACTGCTGTGCTTGAAGAGATTTTCGAGCCTACATTCATCGATGACAGCTATGCTTGTCGTCCCGGCAAAGGCACCCACGCCGCTGTTTCGCGAGCCCAGATTTTTTCGCGGCGCTTTCAGTATGTGCTGAAAGCTGACATACGAAAATTCTTTCCGTCGATTGATCACCAAATTCTTGTGCAGCAGATTGAACGCAGGGTAAAGGATCCGAACGTTCTGTGGCTTGTGAGGCGTATAGTCGATGCGAGCAACGAGCAGGAACCGGTCCTGAACTGGTTTCCTGGCGATGATCTCCTGTCCCCGACCGAGCGACGTCGCGGACTGCCGATTGGAAATCAGACGAGTCAGTTTTTTGCAAACGCCTACCTAAACCCTCTTGATCACTTTATTTGTGAATCGCTACGGTCTGGTGGGTACGTACGTTACGCGGACGATATGCTTGTGTTTGAGAGTGACAAACGAAGATTGAGCGAAGTTCGGGAGCAAATTAGGGAATTTCTGGGCGGTTTTCGTCTGAAACTTCATCCTCAGAAATCGGAGATATTTCCTGTCAGGACCGGCATTCCCTTCCTCGGGTATCGCGTCTTTCCGGATCGCAAACGCTTATCACGGAGCAATATTCTGAGATTTCGTCGCCGTATCCGTAAACTGCAGATCGCCTGGTCCGCTGGGCAGGTTAGCCTGCCAGAGATTCAGCGGAAAATGGTGAGTTGGCTGGCTCACGCGCGTCACGGGGCGTCTTCAGTTTGGCTGGAGACGTTTTTTGCTAACATTTCCTTCCGAAAGGGTGACGATCATTAAGGCCGCGTGTTGCGTGGCGGTTCCTGGAACAATCAAGCAGACAACTGCCGTTCCTCGATTCGCAACCACAATCAACCCGACAACCGTAACAACAACATCGGTTTTCGTGTGGCGAGCACTTTGCAGCGAACCTCTGAGTTCGCAGCACCAGAACTGGCAGACAGCCTTCGGGAATTCTGCCGGGAGCGTGCGAAGTGAAAAGTTCAGATCGTTGTCCTGTGTTCGGCTGGCTTCTGACAGCCGGGCCAAAACTCGGATGAACCCGGCAGGGCTGGTAGGCTGAAAAGTTCGAACGTCAGGCCGGGTTCTCTTGACTCTCTATCAGGCTCACTGGATCTCAAGGTCTCAATTCGGGAATCTGCATTCATGTCGACTGTCCACGAATTCGAAAATGATCTTCGACAGCGGCTTCAACAGAACAAAGTGGTCATTGTGGTTGGGTCCGGCGTGTCCATCGCTGCCACAGATCGCAAGGCGCCTTCCTGGCCCGCACTGATCAGGGCTGCTGCGGACCATTGCAAGTCGCTTGGCGCAACTCCCCGATGGTTACAAGCAGTAGTAACGAATCTTGAAACAGTGGAGGAAATAGACCTGCTGCTGAGCGCTGCAGAGTTGGTGCATAAAAAACTGCAGGAACATGGCGAACTTGCGCGTTGGTTGCGGGAATATTTGGGGTCCCTTCAACCTTCGGCTCCACGCATCATCGACGCCATCTCAGCCCTGAACACCATGATGATCACCAGCAACTATGACAACCTGATTACGCAAGTGACACAACGAAAGGCGATTACCTGGAAACAGAAATCGGAGGTAGCGAGTTTACTTCAGCAGAATGGCAGGGACATCCTGCATCTTCATGGACATGTGGATCAGCCCGATTCCGTAGTGCTGGGGCTGAAGTCCTACTTTGAAGTTTGCAGGGATGAGGAGACTCAGGAAGCATTGAAGGCGTTGGGTAAGACGAATAGTTTTCTGTTCGTCGGTTGTGGGGATGACGGACTGAGTGACCCGGACTTTGGTAATTTTCTGGGTTGGCTGAGACAATCCGAGGCGATGTCCGGGGCGGATCATCGACACTACCGGCTGATTCGCAAATCGGAAGCCGAGGCGGTGCGGCAGCAGGGGCGAATTTTTCCGCTGATTTATGGCGAGACACATGAGGAATTGCCTGCTTTCCTGGAACGGATTCATCCAGACGCTGTGTCAAGTTCCACGCCACGCAAGGGGGCCAGGTCGTCGGCGATTAGCACACGATCCACCCCAAAGAACAAAAACGTGAAGGGGCGAGTATCCGGCAAGCCTTCGTCACCACAGGCACCGACGCGGACAGTAGCGGTGGATGCCTTTCTGAAACGGCTGACCGAGCAGACGTCGTTACTGACGCTGCTGGGCTTCGGGCGGAGTTTGCAGATTGAACTGCCGATCAAAGACGCGTTTGTTCCCCTGCGCGCATTGCTCTCGCGGTCTATGGAACTGCGGGTCAAAGAACGTGAGCAGGAGGTTGTGGCCGAAACAACGCTGGATGTGCAACTGGCGGATATGTTTCAGCAGGCCGGTCAGCTGGGTCTGCGTGGTGTGATCCTGCTGGGAGAGCCCGGAGCGGGCAAAACCACCGGGGCTCGCCAGCTGGCATGGCGGTTGGCCAGTGGCCAGATGTCGCCTGCAGAGTTTGGCCTGCCACAACACATCACGCCCGTGTTGCTGCGTTTCCGAAATCTCAGCAAATTGGCGCTGTCCCAGAAAAATGGGCTGCGGACGTTTCTAAACGAACAGACGCACTGCAGCACGGCTAAAGATGGTCTGACAGACCCCGGTGACGATCTTTGGAATGGAGGGCCGTTGCTGTGGATTCTGGACGGTCTGGATGAAGTCATCGACCCTGCGGCCCGCGCGGCGGTTTCAGGCTGGATTCAGGCCGCTGTCCAGGCACGAACAGAGGACTACTTTTTGGTGACCTGCCGCTTTGCTGGCTATTATCGGGATGGAATCAGTCTGGGTCCGCGTTTCGTCGAATTTCATGTGCGTGCACTGTCAGATACCCAGGTCGCGGAATTTGTACAAAAATGGTACTCCGCCGCGTATTCAAGGCTGGGACTGGACAGTGCGCTGGCGGACGCTCGGGCCACCGCGTTGCTGAGTCGGTTGAAACTTCCCGAGTATCAGGCTGGTCGCATGCCCGAACTGCGGACGAATCCGCAGTTGCTGACCTTGCTGTGTATCGTGTTTCACGACAAACAGCAGCTGCCTGACAATCGGGCTGAGCTTTATGCAGAGTGTATTCAGGTCTACCTGCAGCATTGGCGGCACGAAGTGTATCAGTCAGAGCTTGGTCGACAGCGACCGGGATTTGGTTCCAAAAGTGCACAATCCGTCCTTGCCCAACTCGCATGGTGGATGCACCAGGAACAGGACCGCACTTCCGCCCCCATTCACGAATTGGGTGTTGTGGCAAAAAAAGCACTGCCGCTCGTCAACGCAGACGCCGGGCTGGGGTTAGACGGAGACGCGTTTATCGACCGTATGAAGGATGAGACCGGGATCCTTGCGTCCGATACGGAAGGCCGCTGTGGGTTTCTGCATCTGAGCTTCCAGGAATATCTTGCAGCAGACCATGCGGTGACCATCAGGAATGCGCGCACGCTGGCAGAACGTGTGCAGGATCCCTGGTGGCGTGAAGTGGGGCTGCTGTCACTGCGGCAGAATGCGACGTTCTGCGAAGATTTCTTCAAAGCGATGCTGCAACTGGATGTGGCTGACAAGGCTCCCGACATCGCCGACCGGTGTCTGCAGGAGTCGTTGTATTTTCCAGCGGTGTCGTTTATTGAGGTGCTGCAGGCCGGGAAACCGGCAAAACGTGTCGCTGCTGTTCTGCGGATGCTGCGAAACCGCATCCAGCAGATGCCCGAACTTCCCTCGCTGCTGCGCCCGCTCGTGAACAGTCGGAATCAGGCCGTCCAATCGCTGGCGAACGAACTCCTGACACAAATAGCAAGTCCTTTATCGGTGCAACCGCCGGACGCAAATCTGGTGATTCTGGAGCGGGCGAGGATTCCCCTTGTGCGAATCCCGGCCGGCGAATTCCAGATGGGATCGCGAACATCAGGCAGAGAAAATGAGCGCCCGGTACACCCGGTGCGAATCTCCAAAGACTTTCTTATTGGTCGCTATCCTGTCACCAATGCTCAGTATGGGGAATACCTGAAGTCAGCTGGCAGCTCGGTGAAAGCACCACAGTATTGGGGTGATCGGCGTTTTAATCAGCCAGAGCAGCCCGTGGTGGGCGTCAGTTGGATTGATGCCAAGGGATTTTGTGACTGGGCTGGTTGTCGTCTGCCAACCGAAGCCGAATGGGAATACGCCTGCCGAGCTGGAACAACAACGGACTTTTCGTTTGGAGATGATCCGCAGCAACTGGATCAATTTGGATGGTATTGGGACAATAGCGGACGGCAGACACAACCGGTGGGGACGAAGCGGCCGAACGGACTTGGGCTGCATGACATGCACGGGAACGTGTGGGAGTGGTGCGAGGATTTCCACGGGACGTACAGTGCAGAGTCGAGTGTCGATCCGTCAGGTCCGAAGACGGGCGTAGGCCGCGTGTTGCGTGGCGGTTCCTGGTTCGCTCGGGCTGACTACTGCCGTTCCTCGATTCGCGACCGCAATCTACCCGTCAGCCGTGACGACGACTTCGGTTTTCGTGTGGCGAGAACTTTATAGCCTGTCGGCTTGCGCCTTTGCCGCTTGCTGCCTTACTGCTTTTCCCCTTTACCTGCCCCTGGCGAGGTCCGTGCCGTCCGCTGGTCGCTTCCGCCTGCCCAGATTCTGACAAAAACGAGTCTTTTTTGCTGTATTCCCACTGAAGGTGCATGGCTCCTGGAGGTTGTTGTTTGAACCACGGATAGCACAGATGTGGAGAGATTTTTTTTGAACCACGAAAGATACGAAACACACGAAATGTGCGAGGGGATTGCGGGGGAGTTTTTAAACCACGAATGGACACGAATTTACACGAATGGGCAGGTTGTTTTTTGCTTTTGATCGGTATGGATGGGGGGAGGCGGTTTTTTGAACCACGATTGGAGGTGAATTGGTGGGTTTGGTTTTTGAACCACGGATAGCACGGATAGCACGGATAGCACGGATGGCATTGATGGCATTGATGGCATTGATGGCACGGATGGGGAATGCGTTTTTTTTTGACCACGAAAGACACGAAGCACACGAAAGGTGGGTGGGGGTTGGGGGAGGTTTTTAACCACGAATTGACACGAATAAACACGAATGGGGAGGCGATTTTTTGACCACAAAAGATACGAAAGGTGGGTGGGGATTGGGGGGAGGTTCTTGCCGCGTCGATGGAAAGATCTGAGGCGGGAGATGTTTCTCGGGATGGGCGCGGGATTGTTGAACTCGCGGCGCGAGTTGGTCTGAGCCTCGGATTTCAGAGGGACGGGATGGCAGAGGGATGGCCCGCGGGTGTTATTCGGCCAGGAGTTGTTTTGCCATGTCATGAAGGGCTCGGGCGTTGTCAGTGCCGGAG